>JAHHDV010000037.1 GCA_019739295.1 Taibaiella sp. | reverse complement strand
ATACTATATAATATTTTCAAATACGGTTTTACTTTTCGATAAATGATCTTAAAAATTCGATTACCAGCATATCTTTAATGCACAATTTCCTGGATTAACGAAATAATAAAACATTTATTTTAAAGTTTCAGCTTCTTTATTCAGGAAAACGGTTGCATCATATTTTTCAATTGTTATGATCCGGAACAACCTGCCGGCTTACATTCATTATCTTTCCAGGCCTTTTTTGATGTTGACGCATTTCTTATGCACATGAAGCAGGAAATCATACTTCTTATCTTAAATTTGATCTTCATTTAGCCTGGTGGGTATGAATGCAGATTTTCTTTTCTCAGCCAGGTTCTAATAAAAACAAGTTGATTTATGCTATCGATTTTATTGAAGATCATACAAGAGACCGGTGACTATATAGCTGAAAGGTCTGCCCTGTCCTTTGCTGTTTCCGAAAAAGAAGGAAGAAATAATTTAGTAACAGAAGTAGACACGGAAGCCGAAAGAAGGATCAAGACAGCCATCCTGAACGCATACCCTGACCATGGGTTTATCGGCGAAGAATACGGCATAGAGAATCCCAAGGCAAGATACCAGTGGATCATCGATCCTATAGATGGTACGGTTAACTTTGCGCATCATATCCCCCTATACTGTGTAAGTATTGCCTTAGCGATCGATGGAATCCTCACTTATGGAGCGATCTATAACCCGGTATTGAAAGAATTATTCTACGCGGAGAAAGGGAAGGGCGCATTTCTGAATCACCAGCCTATCCGGGTAAGCAAACAGGAGGATTTTTCCAGATCATTTTTAGTTACAGGCTTTCCTTACCATCTTCCTGAAGGGCTCCCTGTCACCGAGATATTTTCGGCATTCATCCATAAGGGATTACCTGTACGAAGATTGGGAAGTGCAGCCCTGGATCTGGCTTATGTGGCCTGTGGCCGGTTTGATGCTTTCTGGGAATTCAACCTCAATGCCTGGGACATTGCAGCCGGCTACCTGATCGTAGAAGAAGCAGGAGGAAAAATATCAGATTTCAGCGGAAATCCGGGTCATTATTATGACAGCCAGACCTTAGCTTCCAATGGATTGCTGCACGAAGAACTCAGGAAAACCATAACAGAATATATCTGAGCATCCTCATAAAAAACAAAGATGAAAATTTATTATTATGGGAAAAGGTGGACCTGCTCGTTGAAACGGCGCAAAGGGCAGAAGGGTTGGCCATACGGGCAGCGTTGATATAATATTATTATTACCTGGTTAATTTTATAAACATGAACACAATAAAAAGAATCGCGGTCCTGACTTCAGGAGGTGATGCTCCCGGGATGAATGCTGCTATCCGCGCGGTAGTCCGCACGGGAATATACCATGACCTGGATGTAATAGGGGTGCAGGAAGGTTACCAGGGGCTGGTAGATAATGCTATGCATCTGTTCACAACCAAAGATGTAGCGAATATCATCCAGAGAGGAGGTACCATATTAAAGACAGCACGCAGTGAAGACTTTACAACGTCCGAAGGCAGAAAGAAAGCATTCAGGCATTTGCAGGAACACCAGGTCGACGCATTAATCACTATAGGAGGCGACGGCACCTTCAAAGGAGCTTCGGTGTTCTCGGATGAATACCAGATACCGGTTTTAGGGATCCCCGGAACTATAGATAATGATATAGCAGGTACGGAATATACTATAGGCTTCGATACTGCAGTGAATACTGCCATTGAAGCCATAGATAAGATCAGGGATACGGCATCCGCTCATGACCGGGTTTTCGTGGTAGAAGTAATGGGCAGGCATTCGGGTCTCATTGCATTACAAAGCGGTGTATCCTGCGGAGCCGAAGATATCCTTGTGCCGGAACAGAAGACTGATTTTGACCAATTGATCCGGGAGATCAACTATGACAAAAGACGTAATAAATATATGCGGATTATTGTAGTCTCTGAAGGGGATGATTTCGGTGGCGCCAACAAGGTAGCAGATGAGATCAGCAGGAGATTTCCGAAACTGGATGTCAGACCTACCATTCTCGGTCATATCCAACGGGGTGGCTCTCCTACACATTATGACAGGTGGATGGCCAGCAGGTTCGGATATGAAGCGGTCAAAGCCATATTAAGGCATGAAAGCAAAAAAATGCTGGCATTAAAGAACGGGAGGATTCAGCTGGTGCCATTCGAAAATGATGAACCCAGGCCGCAACCGCATCTTACGCAATTGGAAATGGCAAAGATCTTATCTTTCTAATGATGAGCACAATATGTTATTTTTGGTAAATCCGAAGTATCAATGAAATTAAAAATTTTACATCCAATCAGGAAAATATGGCGGGAGTCTATCTGGTCCTGGGCATTCAGGTTGGCTGTAAGTGTGACGGTCCCTTTACTTTATGGATATTTTACGGACAATCTTGCCAGTATGTTCTGGGTATCACTGGCTGCCCAGAGCCTGGGGTTAATAGAGCTGAAAGGAAATTTCGGAAATGTGCTCCGGGTACTTTTGCTGGGTGCGCTTTTCTCTATCCTTACCTGTATCATCGGAACCATAACCGGGAACATTACCGCTCTTCACGTAATCCTTATGTTTTTCGTGGGTTTCCTGAGCACCCTGTTCAAAAATCTCGGGGAGCGGGGGATGGGAATGGCACTGAGTTTTTATATTTTCTACATCATTACTTCAAGTGCCCCAAGCAGAGAATGGGAGGAGGTGCTACACCGGGTGCAGCTGGTCATGGCAGGGCAGTTATGGGTAATATTCCTGGCTATTCTATGGATGATGATAGAGAAGCAGGGGAGACCTTTAAGAGCTACTGTATCCCAGGTATTCCATGAGATGTCCGTATTGACCAATAAGGCCAGGTCCGGTTTCGGAGGAGAGGGTATCTTCATTTCATTGCGCAACTTGTTCCTGCAGGAAAATAAAGTAAGAAGCGCCCTGAATTCATCTATCGAGCTGTTCAATATTCAGGATAAAGAACTTTATGACCGCAATGTGGTAGAACAAACCCGCAAAATAGCGGGTATGCTCAATATTCAGATATTGGATATCATTGAGGAAACGCGGTTGCTGATCAAGGACCGCAAAACGGACAATGTGGATGTTCACGTACACAGTATCCTGAGGCTGTGGGAACAAATATTCGATCTTACCGATCAATACCTGTATGGTCTCCGGTCCGAAGACAAGCTTCTTCTTTATACCAGGCTGGAACGGCTCAAAGACATTTCGGATGTGATCTATAAAAGTGAATTCTCCAATCAGAATGCACATGTACGGATGACGAAAATTCTCAGATTATCGGGAAGGATGATCAAATTGGTAGAAAGGCTGATAGAAATAATGGAATCTACCAGAGAACGAAGAACCTTTCAGACCTATAGCTTCTCGAAGGCGATGTCTATCTTACACCCCAAGCTTTTCGGGAATGAATTGACCAATTTTTTCAGGTTCGAAAAGAGCACCAGCGCATATGCCCTTCGTGTGGGAATCGGAGTGACCATCGGAGCGATCATCGATCACCTTTTTTTTACCCATCATGGCTATTGGATCCCGTTTACCACCATCATTGTGGCCCAACCTTATATAGGTGCTACCGTGAAAAGAGGGTTAGAACGATCATTGGGAACTTTTTTCGGTGTGATCGCAGGCTTTATCTTTTTCGAGGTCAACAAAATAGATTTTGTAAATATTATCCTGGTATTCGTGTCCACCAGCTTCTGCATTTATTTTCTGAGAAAAAATTATTCTATTTCCTCTTTCTTCGTGACCCTGTCCCTGATCGGGCTACTTTCTATTTCTCATAACAGTACGGACAATATATTGACTACAAGGTTGGTCTGCACTATCATTGGCACTGTCATTTCAATCGGGATCGGTTTCTTGTTTATGTCCACCTGGGATGAGTCTATGATGCCGCAGTATTTTGCCAATGCCATAAGGACCAATTACGAATACTGGAAATCATCACCGGTATTGAACAATAAACTGACCAATTGGCTGCGGTTTAAAAGATTATCAGAATCCGCCAATGTCAAACTTTACGAGTCCTATTCCCGGTGGATCAATGAGCCGAAGCTGAATAGGAATAAAAAAGAAATAGCCAGGTATTTTTCCCGGATCGCGCATATCATCCGGATAACCAAAGAGATCAATAATATCAACCTCGAATGGGAACTGCAAAACGGGGAACCGGATAATCTGACAGAAGCATCTTCAGTACAAACAGAACAATTATTCCGGGATATCCTGGAGCAGGCTCATCTTACCCCCGTCGATCAGGAAAACGAAGAACCGGTCCTTCTGCTGCTCAGCCCTAACCAGAAAGTTTCCCTGGACAAATTGAACCTTGAACTGACCGCACTGCGGAACAGTATTCAAAACAGAACGGATACAAGTGATTAAAGTTAGGGGAATCCCCTTCAGCCTTAATGGTTGTTGCTGAAACGAGGATTATTCGTCGTTGATATCGGGGTCTCCGGGAAGGATAATCTTCCGGTCTTTGCTGGTGACGGCAGTCTCGTCTTCTTCGGACCGGAGCGTTTCTAACAATTTGGGCTTTGCTTCCGAACTGAATTCGGCTTTATAAATTTTGATCATAAGGATCAGGTAGGAAATCATCAGCGGCCCGAAGATCAACCCGATCACACCAAACAATTCCAGCCCCAGCAGGACGCCAAACAGGGTAATCAGGGGATGCACATCTCCGAACATCTTGACGAACACCAGCCGCAATACATTATCGATTCCGCCTACAGCAAAAAAACAGTATAATGCCAATCCGACTGAGGCCCCGATATGACCGGATGCCAGTAAGAAGATACAAATAGGTACCCAAATGATCATTGTCCCAATTACAGGGATGACTGTGGCAAATGCCGTCAACAACGCCCAGATCAGTGCACTGGGTACACCAAAAATCCAATAACCGATCACTGCAATGATACCTTGCGCCAATGCCAGCATGGGGATACCCAGCGCGTTGGATACCACCATATTCTTTGTTTCCAGCCAAAGCACATTTTTATTCTTCTTGTAAAGAGGAATGTTTGTTGCCACCAGATTTTCCATAGCTCGTCCTTGTACAAGCATAAAGTATAAAATAAATAATGCAGTAAAGATATTTGCAAACAGGCTCGCTGTAGATTGCAGTACTCCCGGGACAAATGCCAGTCCACGCTCCAGGTATCCAACGATCTTCTGCGTAGACAATTCCAGTTGGGGAACGGTAGTATTGATGTATTCTATCGTTTTGGCAGCAGCTTCTTTAATAGCGTCCGGCTGATCAACGATTTTATTGAACATAGGTGCCATGATAACGATCGTCCCATATATCGGCAACGCAATAGCAATAATAAAAATGAAAATAAACAATAAAGCAGCTAACCAGGGCTTCCATTTTTTCCCCTCTACCAGCCTGAAGTACCAGTCTCTTATCAGGATATACAACGTCACTGCTCCGAGCATTCCGGGAATAAAATAACTTAAATTTCCAATGATGGATATAAACAGCAGAGCGATGAGTAACAATAGTACAACCTGCTTGATTACATTATTTTTGATTTGTGACATCATGAGGTAGGAATTTTGGAATATACACATAAATATATTGAAAGTATTTTGATATTCCATCATCCGTCTGCCTGAATTTTCCTAATCCTCCCCTTTCATCTTCAATACATTCCTGTATCATAATGCTGGTAAAGAATACCTTGGTCAATTCGGAGAGCGGAAAATCCGGGGAATGCCCGGTTGGTATTCCCGGTTTCAGGTGTATTTTGAATTCTTTTCTCATAAAATCCACATATAAAAACTCCTCATCCATATTGGATGAGGAGCCGGTTTAATTCTAAAATGGCTTATCTATTAATAACCGAATATGGTCTTTAAGTCCAGGACCCGGACAGGGCCAAGCTGTTCCATATCCTCCTTCCTGACTTTTTCCTTATCCCCCACGATACAATAAATGAATGGCTTCCTGTTCATCTCCTGGTTGTGGAAAGCTGTCAGTTCTTTCAGGCCCAGACCAGGAACACCTTCATAGATGGATTTCCGGATATCGTTATTTCTTCCCATCTTCTCTGCACTCAGATAACTGAAGATAATATCATCCTTGTTGATACGCTCGGCTGCCATAGATTTCAATAGCCCGCTCCGGGCACTTTCCAGGTTTTTGCCGGATTGGGGGAGCGTGGTCAGTAGCTCGTTCATAGCCGCTGCTGCATCATTGAATTTGTCCGCTTGCGTTCCAACAAACGCAATCGTTGAAAAATTCCTGTTCTTGGCTTTAGGCATGCCGATGTAAGCATAAGAACTATAGGCCAGGGCCTTGGACTCCCTGATGGTCTGGAATACGATAGATCCCATTCCTCCTCCAAAGTACTGGTTGAACAAAGCAATGGTCTTCGACATATCATCATTGTATACAGAACCGTTTCTCACCCAGGTAATGTCTGCCTGGACCATTTTATAATCAGCAAAAAGCACGGTGCTGTTTTCAGTTGGCAATTCCTTATAAACCTTCTTGGGCGGAAGTTTCATGGCACTTTGGCTGCTTTTATGAATTTTGGTAATCACAGAAGCTAAAGCATCAGGAGCAGATGGACCGTAATACAGGATCCTGTGCGGGTATTTCAACAAGTTCTTGATTTCATTCACCAGCCTTTCCGCATCCAGCTCGTTCAATTGCTCATCGGTAAGCACATTATTGAACGGGTTGTCCTGGCCATATTTCGCATAATTGATCAGGCCTGTCATTATCGAACTCTTGTTCTCTTTAGCATTCATCCTTGATTTGACCAGCCGCTGCTTGTACGCTTCCCATATAGCAGGATCAGCTTTGGCATGAGCCAGAAGGTCATCCATGTAAGCCATAGACTGCTCGAGGTTTTCGTTCAGTCCATTCAGGACAACATAAGTATTTTCATCATTTACTGAGATATGGAATGAGGTGGCCAAATTGTAAAATTCTTTTGCGATCTCATTCGGGGATTTGGTTTCAGTCCCGATAAAGTTTACAAAATCCGCGGCAATAGGTAATATCTTTGAATCCCATTTTCCGATTTCATAGTAGTAGTACAGGTTGAACAATTCATTGGTCTTGTTTTCTACCGAGAATACTTCAAACGGTCCTACCTGGGATTTGTTCATGTCTTTCTGGTAGTCGATCCATACAGGCTGGATTTCATTTTGTGCCAAGGTGATGTTCTCTACCATAAACGGGGATTGATCCTTCTCATTGATCGAAATGGGCGTAATGGTCGGTTTCTCTACTTTTACCACGTTTTTCTTTTCACCCTTTCTTTTGTAGACATACACATAGTTATTATTCAGGTATTTATTGGCAAATGCAATGATATCCTGTTTGGTAATACCTGCCATTTCCTCCAATATCTCTGCCTGGTCTTTCCAATCCAGTTCCGTAGTAAAATTATCCATCAGCGCATAGGCCCTGCTGGTATAGCTCTCATAAGTCTCGATCAGGCTCTTCTTATAATTATTGACGATAGAAGGGATCAGGTCATCAGAGAAATTACCTTTCTTGAGGTTCTCAATCTCAGCAAGCATCAGGCTTTTTACTTCATCCAGATCCTGTCCTTCCGAAGGATGTCCCTGGAGAATAAGCATAGAATAATCGATTAACTGATAAGGAAAGGCACCTGCACTTAATAATTTCTGCTGCTGCACCAGGTTGAGATCAAAGATCCCTGCAGACCCATTGGTCAGTATCTGGCCCACCAGGTTGAGCAATTTGGCATCTTCGCTGGAAGCCCCGGGAAACCTGTATCCGATCAGTACGCTTTCCGGTTTGGGACCATACACTTCGCCGGACACAGGCTGCATAATATCTTTTTCGGGAGTAAACCGGTATGCATCCACTTTTCTGGGTTTCATATAGCCAAATGACCTGTCGATCTTCGCAATGACTTCATCAGGGTTGAAATCCCCGCACATAATGATCCCCATATTATTGGGTACATAATACTTCTCATAATATTTCTGAATTTCTATCAGAGAAGGGTTTTTCAGGTGATCGATGGTGCCGATCGTTGTCTGTTGGCCATAATTGTGATTGGGGAATATCAGGTCAAAGAACAGTTCGATCGCCTGGTCATCATCATCATCCAATGATATATTCTTTTCTTCATATACCGCTTCCAGTTCCGTATGAAAAATCCTTAACACGGGATTCCGGAATCTTTCGGCCTGCAGGTGAAGGTACTTGTCCAATGCATTGCTTGGAATATCTTCCATATATACAGTCTGCTCGAATGATGTGAATGCATTTGATCTTTGTGCACCCATATTGGCCACCATTTTATCATATTCATTGGCTATGGCATATGTTGATGCGATTCCGGATACGCTGTCTATCTGGCGATACAGGAGTTTTCGTTGGGTTTCGTCCGTAGTCTTGTTGTAGACTTCATAAAGTCTGGAGATCTCATCCAGGTAACCTTTTTCCTTTTGATAGTCCAGGGTACCGAATTTGTCCGTTCCCTTGAACAGCATATGTTCCAGATAGTGAGCCAGGCCGGTATTGGTAGCAGGATCGGTCTTGGAACCTGCCTTGACAGCGATAAAGGATTGAATGCGCGGCTGTGTCCTGTCTACAGACAGGATGACAGAAAGCCCGTTAGGTAAGGTATAGAACCTGGTCTGTGTCGGGTCATTGGTTACATACCTGTATTTATACCCGTTTGAAACTTTTTCTTTCCATTCGTAGTTGCCATTTTGCGCAAAGTTATTGCCGGTAGCAGAGAAAAAGCTGACAGCCAGCAGGGAAGCACTTAGGATTTTTTTAATTGAAAACATGGAGTAAAGATGTTGAATTGATTTACTTTTACAGTGTCAAATATAGAATCAATTCTACAATCTTGGTCTATTTTCTACCTTCTATGCTTTTATTTCGACCAATACGGGCATTTCTTCTATTAGTTCAAACTTCATCCTATGAAAAAAAATCATTGTCATCGGAGCCGGATTTGCAGGTCTTAATGTAGTCAGGTATTTAAAGAACAGTAAGGCTGAAGTTTTAGTCATTGATAAACTCAATTATCACCAATTCCAGCCGTTATTCTACCAGGTAGCCACGGCACGGCTGGAAGCATCCAGTATTTCATTTCCCCTGAGGAAGCATTTTCAAAAATATAAAAATGTAAGCTTCAGGTTAGCTGAAGTGAAACATATCGACAAAGCTGCAAAAACAGTGAAAACGGATATCGGGGATTTTGAGTATGACCAGCTGGTCATTGCTACAGGCTGTACCACCAATTTTTTCGGGAATGCGGAGATTAAAGATCATGCCCTGCCTATGAAGTCTATTCCGGAAGCATTATCCCTGAGAAACCGTATCCTGAGTAATTTTGAAAAGACATTATCGCTCCCGGCCGGCCAGTTGGCGCCCTATATGAACATCGTCATCGTGGGAGGGGGACCAACCGGGGTAGAACTGGCAGGTGCACTGGTTGAGCTAAAAAATAATATTCTTCCCAAAGACATCCCGGATATGGATTTCTCAGAATTGGATATTTACCTGATAGAAGCCGGGAAGGACCTGTTGGGACCTATGTCTGAAATGTCCCACAGGATGTCCAGGAAATATCTGGAAGAGATGGGTGTACAGGTCAGGACAGGATCGCTGGTACAGGCTTATGACGGGCATACGGTCCGATTTGCAGATGGCAGCACGATCATTACCAATCAGTTGATCTGGGCTGCAGGTGTGACGGGAAATTACATAGATGGGCTTGACCCTGATGTGAAGATGAGGGGAGACAGGATTAAAGTGGACCGGTATAACCGGGTACTGGGTACTGAAGATATTTTTGCAATAGGGGATATTGCATATATGGAAACCCCCAAATATCCCAATGGCCACCCTCAGGTAGCCAATGTAGCGAACAACCAGGGGAAAAATCTCGGAAAGAACTTAAGGAAAGCCTCTTCCCAATGGAAAGAATTTGAATACCAGGACCAGGGTGCTATGGCTACTATTGGTAAAAGAAAAGCAGTGGTGGATCTGCCGAAGTTCAGCTTCCACGGCCGGATTGCCTGGATGTTCTGGATGTTCCTGCACCTGATGCTGATCTTAAGTGTACGCAATAAACTGATTACCTTTATCAATTGGATGATCAGCTATTTTACCAATGACAGTTCTTTAAGACTGATCATACAGCCGGAGCATACCATTAAGCAAATGGATGAGGAACAGGCAGAAAACAACCCTGCGCTTTAAGCCTGTCGTCCTATCATTTACCTGGATACTCTTTTCTTTGTATGGATACGTAAAGTTTGAATATTGCCGGAAATGATTTAGATTTGAATAGCGATCACAGATCGAAAGAGAAAATACAAAAGCCGTCATGCTCATACATATTCATCCTGACAATCCTGACAAACGAAAAGTTCAATTATTGATTGAAGCTTTGGAAGAAGATGCTGTGATCATCTACCCTACGGACACTATATATGGGATAGGGGTGTAATATTTATGCTCAGAAAGCCATAGAAAGAATCTGCAGAATCAAAAACATCCAACCTAAACATGCACAGTTTTCCTTTATTTGTCAAGATCTGAGTGAGGTCAGCAAATACACCAAAGGAATCAGTACGCCTACATTCAGGATGCTGAAAGAGATCCTTCCCGGTCCGTACACCTGCATCCTGGAAGCAAGCAGGGAAGTCCCCAGGATCCTGAAAACAAAAAAAGATACTGTGGGGATCAGGATTCCCGATCACCCCATTTCCCAACATATCATCGCTGCTCTTGGCAATCCCATTGTGAGTACTTCTCTGCCTATGGAAGAAGATATAGAATACCTTACCGATCCTGAAGTGATTGAAGAATATTTTGGGCATATGGTAGATTATGTGGTAGACGGAGGAACAGGCCAGCACCTGGCTTCTACCGTGATAGATTTCACCTCCGGAGAGCCGGAGCTGATCAGGATGGGAGCAGGCCCGTTTGAACCCGAGTAACGGAAGCATGTCACCAAGCAAACGGATCCTCTCCCCGGTTTATTCACATCCTTACATTTCATATCAATTTAGCAACTCATTTTTTTGTACACAGCATTTTAAGGCTTAACTTTGGGCGATTTCGCCTATAAATATTTTTATTATTTCAATTTTAAAATGAAAGATTTCACATTTGTAACTAATTCTCACCCCGAGTACATAGAAAATCTCTATGAGTCTTACAGAGCCAACCCAGACCAAGTTGATCCCGAGTTTAAAAAATTCTTTGAGGGTTTTGATTTTGCCATCAGCAAAACAGGTGATGGTGAAGCTGCAACCATGTCAGCGGAGCAGCTGTACAAAGAAATGAAGGTATACCAGTTTATCAGAGATTTCAGAAAGAGAGGACACCTTTTAGCAAAGACCAATCCTATCCGGGAGAGAATAGATCGGAAACCGGAATTGGATCTTTCCGATTTTAAACTGACAGAGGCTGACCTGAAAGAGCGGTTTGCTGCCGGTAAGCACATCGGTTTGGAGAATGCTACACTCCAGGAAATCTTAGATAAACTGCATAAAATATATGCCGGACATGTAGGTATTCAATACACATATGTGGTCAGCGTAGAAGAGCATGACTGGATCCAGCGTAGTTTTGAAGATTTTATGCTGGAAGAGCTTCCTTTGGATGTTCAGAAGAGGATCCTGGAGAAGCTGAACTACGGTGTCATCTTTGAGAAATTTCTTCAGACTAAATTCATAGGACAAAAGAGATTCGGGCTGGAAGGCGGAGAGAGTATGATTCCCGGTCTGGATGCTATCATCAATACCGGCTCCGACGGAGGAGTACAGGAAGTGATCATCGGTATGGCGCATCGGGGCAGATTGAATGTACTTGCTAATATCCTTCGCAAAACGTATGATCAGATCTTTACTGAATTCGAAGGAATAGTGCCAAAAGATGATCAGCTGGGGTCGGGTGATGTGAAATACCATTTAGGTTATCGATCCAATATCAAAACGCTAAACGGGAATGATGTCAATGTACAACTGCTCCCCAATCCTTCTCATCTGGAAGTTGTGGATCCGGTTGTCACCGGGTTTGCCCGTGCTAAGGCAGAAATCATTTATGGTTCAGAATACGACTGCGTACTTCCTATTTTAATCCATGGAGATGCCGCACTTGCCGGCCAAGGCGTCATATATGAATTACTCCAGATGTACAAATTGAACGGATATACCGTAGGAGGTACCATTCACTTCGTTGTCAATAATCAGATCGGCTTTACCACTGACTTCAAAGATGCGAGATCTTCCGCATACTGTACCAGTATCGCTTCTACTATTCATGCTCCTGTACTTCACGTAAATGGGGATGATCCTGAAGCAGTAGTAAAAGCTTGTATTTTCGCTGTAAAGTACCGGCAGAAATTCAATAAGGATGTATTTATTGATATGGTCTGCTATCGTCGTCATGGACACAACGAGGGTGATGAACCCAAGTTTACCCAGCCTATGATGTACAAGACTATCGAGAAACATCCCAATATACGCGAGTTGTATATGAAGCAATTGATGGATTCCGGCAAAGAGGAAGTAAAACAGTATGCTACAGAGCTGGAGAAAAAGTTCTGGAATGAACTTCAGGACAGGTTGGATGAAAATAAACAAAACAAGCTGCCGTATCAGGTACAGCTTCCTGAAAAATGGTGGAAGGAATTAAGGAAAAGCGCTGAAGCAGATTTTGAGGTCCAATACGATACCAAAGTCAGCCTGGAGAGGATAAAGGAGGTTTTTAATGCGTTAATGAACTTCCCTGAGCAGATTCATCCCCTTCGTAAGATCACCAAATTATTCGGAGATAAAACCAAGCTGTTTGAAGAACAGCAAAAGATCGATTGGGCCACAGGGGAACTGATGGCTTATGCCACATTGATGCAGGAGGGCCATGACGTAAGAATATCGGGAGAAGATGTGGAAAGAGGTACTTTCTCTCACAGGCATGCTGTCATCGTAGACGAGAACTCCGGGGAAAAATACAACAGGTTAAGCCAGGTACCGGATTCGAAAGGTGATTTTTATATTTTCAATTCGTTGTTGAGTGAATATGCTGTTCTGGGATTCGAATATGGCTACGCTATGGCCAATCCTAATAACCTGGTACTTTGGGAAGCACAATACGGGGATTTTGTCAACGGTGCACAGATGGTTATCGACCAGTACATTACCAGTGCGGAAGCTAAATGGAACCTGCAGAATGGTATGGTAATGCTGCTGCCTCACGGTTATGAAGGCGGAGGCCCGGACCATTCCAGTGCCCGTATGGAAAGATTCCTGCAGAATGCAGCTGAACAGAATATCATCGTAACGAATATCACTACTGCTTCAAACTTTTTCCATGGATTGAGAAGACAAATGAAATTCCCATTCCGCAAGCCGATGGTGAACTTCTCACCAAAAGCTAACCTGAGGCATGAGCGTTCCTACTCTGACATTGAAGAGCTCGCGAATCGCGGGTTCCAGGAAGTGATCGATGATGAATTCATCAAAGACCCGTCCAAGGTAAAACGTGTATTGTTATGTTCCGGCAAGGTATATTTTGACCTGAGTGATAAGCAGATAGCTGAAGAGAGAGAAGATGTAGCTGTCATCAGAATGGAGCAAATCTACCCGCTGCCGATGAAGCAATTGCAAGCTGTGTATGAAAAATATAGATCAGCCCAATGGCTTTGGGTCCAGGAAGAGCCCCGCAACATGGGTGCGGCCAGCTTCCTGAAGATGAACCTGACAGGCATCAACTTAGGCTACCTGACCCGCCAGGCAAGTGCTGCTACTTCTACGGGTTTCGCCAAGAAGCATATCGAAGAGCAAAAGATGCTGGTAGAAGAAGCTTTTTGCCATATAGACCTGGTCAACAAACAAGTTTCAGACCTCCGGGAGCCGTTATGCTTGTGGGGGTCTTTTTTTTTGGGGTTCAATCCCAGTCCCAAAAGCACTCCGGTACCTGATTCCTGGTCCGGTTCTAAAGAATATGCAATCAGCTGGAATTATCCCTTAAAGCAAAACCCCGAAGCGCTGGTTATTTAGCTTCAGGGTTTTGCCTTAAAACAGTTTTAAGGGGATTGAAAATACAAAGTAAACGCCTATTCTATATACTCATTGGGAGAACCCGGGTAATTAGGGATTTCCTCTTTGATATTTCCATCCTCATCCCTGATCATTTCTTCTTTAATGACCTTATCTTCAGGACCTTTTTCCATACCGCCCGGGCCAACATTATCTGTGCTATCGGATTCATCTGATCCGTCCGGTTCTTCCGTATCTGTATAGATAGCTCCGGATGTTCTCCCGGTTCCTGCTCCCGCAGCACAAAAATCAAATCCTTTGGGAAATTCGAATTTCCTGGTCATATCAAATCCTGTAGACGGGTCATTTTTCAATTTCTTAAAGAACAATCCAAAAATGGGGAGCGCCGCTTTTGCACCTTGTCCCAAACCGGAATTGAATCTTAAGAACCTGTCATCACATCCTACCCAGGCACCTGCTAGCAATTGCGGGGTATAGCCGATAAACCAAGCATCTGCCTGGTTATTGGTCGTACCGGTTTTACCTGCCATATCCCCGGTCAGCCCGTACGATCTCAGGCTGGCAGCCGTGCCCTTATCCACTACACCTTGCATCATTTTGATCATTTTCATAGCAGTAGCAGAAGAGATAATCTCTTTGGATTCAGGGCTAAATGTCTCCAGCACGTTCCCGTTCTTATCTGTGATCTTCATGATCATAATAGGCCTGTTGTTCATCCCCAGGTTAGGAAATATCGTATATGCCCAAAGCATTTCATAGACAGAGATATCAGATACCCCCAGGGCGATAGAAGGTACTTTCTCAATATTGCTGGAGATACCGGTAGTCTTGATAAAATCAACAAAATTATTAATACCGACCTGCTTCAGGAGGTACAGGCTGGCATTGTTGATCGAGGCAGCTAACGCGCTATTCATACTTAGCGCTCCAAATTTCGATCCGCCCGCATCATATGGTTTCTGTCCCGGGAATTTCTGCGGAGCTGTAGAAATGCTGCTGCATGGGCTGATACCATGATCGATAGCCATAGTATAAACAAAAGGTTTGATGGTAGAACCTACCTGCCTCTTGGTACCCTGGTTCACATGATCCAGCTGGAAATATTTGTGGTTGATCCCACCGACCCAGGCTTTTACCTCTCCTGTAAACGGATCCATGACCATAAATCCTGCCTGAAGGAAGGCCCTCATATACTTGATAGAATCCAAAGGAGACATCGTAGTGTCCTTCACATGCGCCTCATTTCTATAAGTAAAGACCTGCATCCTGACCGGCTCGTTGAACTCTTTGACGATTTCTTCGTGGGACATGCCCTCCTCCTTCATAGACTGATAACGGTCAGAATTCACGATATGCCTGTTCAGCTCATTTTGCCTGACTTTTCCATTCCATACAGAACCACTCTTGATGTTACCCTGGGATACAAATATGGGCTGCATCTTAACGAGGTGTTCTTCTACCGCTTCTTCCGCATAGGTCTGCATTCTGGAATCGATAGTGGTATAAATCTGTAACCCGTCTTTATAGATATCATACTGCGTGCCGTCAGGCTTGGTATGTGTTTTACACCATCTTTTTAACTCCTGCTCCAATACCTGCCGGAAATAAGGGGCTCTGCCCGAATGATGATCTATCTTCCTATAATTCAGCTTGATGGGCAGGTCCATCAATTGGTTCCCTTCAGAAGGAGAAAGATATTGGTTATCGACCATTTTCTGGATCACGACATTCCTTCTTCCTTTTGCGTTTTCAGGATTTCTCTTAGGGTTATATCTTGTATTCGCTTTCAGCATCCCTACCAGAATAGCTGCTTCATCTACTGTCAGGTCTTTGGGTTCTTTACTGTAAAAAGTATTGGCTGCTGTCTTGATACCAAATATATTACCCCCGAAAGGAACAGTATTCAGGTAAAGGGTGATGATCTCTTCTTTCGTCAGATTCCGTTCCAGCTTTACTGCTGTAATCCACTCTTTCAGCTTGACAAACAGTATGGTGAACTTATTATAATCTTTTCTCGGGAATAAATTTTTAGCAAGCTGCTGCGTAATGGTAGAGCCTCCGCCTTTATTGCCAAAATTAAAAACTGCCCTCAGGATAGCGATGCCATCTATTCCGGAATGATCATAAAAGCGTTCGTCCTCGGTAGCCACCAATGCATTGATGATATTGGGAGAGATTTCCTTGTATTCAATGGGTGTACGGTTTTCATAGAAATATTTCCCCAGGATCGTACCATCTGCCGCATATACTGTAGAGGCTTCATTACTGGTAGGATTTTCAAGTTCTTCTATGGATGGCATATACCCCAACATCCCCATTTCAATAGCTGCAATTGAACCTGCGAAAAAAACGATCCCGGATATAAATATAATCCACAACCATTTTATCAAGAATTTTCCCATATATAGTTATACTAATTGTTGCTCAAAAATACAATAATATTCATACCAGGACAGACCAAGGACGGGAATTATTGCATATTCTAAATATTTTATGACTTGACCAGGGAGGCTGCGCCCAGGATTGCGGAATTCCGCTCCGGCAATTGTGTTGCTTCAATCCTGACATTCTGCCGGTAATACATAATCACATTTTTTTTGAAAGCTTGCCGTATAGGCTCCAATAATGCTTCACCGGCCTTAACGGGTCCGCCAAATAAAAAGATCCGCTCCAGTCCCAATAACGTCACCAGATTGGCAATAGCCATACCCAGGCATTCACCGGTTTGCCGAAAGACCTCCCTGGCCAGTAAATCGCCATCCAGGAGGTAATCGAAAACCAGCTTGCTGTCGAAAGGATTGCCGGACCTGATGTAAACAGATAATGGGGAATTGTATTCCTGAAGCGCGGCAAGCTCCATGGCTGTGGTCCTGATGCCGGAAGCAGAAGTATACGTTTCCAGGCATCCTTTTCTGCCGCAGCCACATAGCCTGCCACCTGCCGCTACAACCGTATGCCCGAATTCTCCGCCATTCCCATCGAAACCTTCAATGATCTTTCCATTACAGATAATTCCCGATCCTATTCCCGTACCTATGGTGATCACCGCATAATTTTCCAGTCCGCTTGCCCCTCCGAACTTTCCCTCGCCAAAGGCTGTCGCATTGGCATCATTCGCCAGGCTTACCGGAATATTAAAAAACAGCCTCAAATTCAGGCAGGACTTCGACCACTCCATACCAGGGAAGATTGGCCGAATGGTGGATGCACCCGGCCTTGGCATTAGCGGAAGGAGCACCGATCCCGATACCCCGGCAATCTTCAAGCGAATACCCGGAATGGTTTTTGCACATCGTTTTTTTATCCTTTCTGCCAATGCCCTGACGGAGGGAAGGGATGCAGTTGCCCACCATTTCTCATACCCTATATTTCCCTGCTCATCTACGATCCCATAGGCTACATTTGTACCGCCAATATCCACCCCGATAGAAAATTTTTGTGCCATATCCTAAATAATATTCAAAAAGAATGCTAAGTTTATCCATCGCAATTTAAGGACAAATCACATTATCTACATTTATTAGTTGTATGAGCATATCCAAAAAGAACAGCTATGTGTTTCCGATTACAGTAATCGGAATTTTATTTTTCATTTTCGGGTTTATTACCTGGGCCAACAGCCAGCTGATCCCTTATCTGAAGACAGCCTGTCAAATCACGCAAACAGAGGCCTACTTCGTAGGCACAGCCTTTTTTGCTTCCTACTTTTTCATGTCCGTACCCAGCTCGTTTATACTCAAATCGGCTGGATTTAAAAAAGGGATGGCCATAGGTCTATTTGTGATGAGTATCGGCGCCCTGCTTTTTGTGCCGGCAGCACAGGCACGTTCCTACCCATTATTCCTGACCGGGTTATTCGTGATCGGTACGGGATTAGCATTACTGCAGACAGCCTCCAACCCGTATGTTACCATATTGGGGCCCATTGAAAGCGCTGCTCAAAGGATCAGTATCATGGGCATCTGTAATAAGCTGGCAGGTTTCATAGCCGTATACGTACTTGGTTTTCTGTTCCTGGAAAATATAGAAAGCATAGAGCAGTCTTTGCTTACTATGAACGAGGCCGAGAAGAATGCTGCCTTACAGGAATTGGCCAATAAAGTGATCCGGCCCTATATGGTCATTGCAGTAGCGTTCGCTCTTCTGGGTGTCATTATTCTTTTCCTCAATCTCCCCGAGATCAAAGATGAGAATGAGCCTACGGAAAAGGGCAGGGAAGTAACCGGGAGCGTATTCCGGCACAGGAATTTACTGCTCGGTGGTGCCGCGATTTTCTTATATGTAGGTGCGGAGGTGATCAGTTACGATGCATTCAGCACATTCGGGGAGAGCCTCGGTTTCCCCAAAAAAGAAGCTGCAGGATTTGCCAAATATACGGCAATTGCGATGCTGGCCGGGTACTTTTTGAGTATCCTCCTGATCCCTAAAGTCATCAGGCAAAGACCGGCACTGGTCATATCATCGGTACTCAGTATTCTTTTCCTGCTGATAGCCGTCAATACCCAGGGGATGACCGCTGTTGTATTTTTCGCACTATTAGGCTTATCCCAATCGGCCATGTGGCCTGCTATCTGGCCTTTAGCGCTCAACGGCCTGGGCAGGCATACCAAGCTCGGATCTGCCATTCTGGTCATGATGATCGTCGGAGGGGCTGTATTACTGCCTGCAATGGGCTACCTGGCTGAAGCGATCCGAAACCATAAATTAGGATTTTTGATTATGATCCCTTGCTGGCTGTTCCTGATCTTTTATGCTGTGAACGGTTACCGTTCCAGGCACATCACGCATGAGAATGTGTAAGGAAATATAATACATCCTGATATAAAGCGCATATGAGATTTTTTCTATCTTTGTCCATCCTTTTTTTCCTGTGGGTCTCTCCTATGCAGGGTAAAGCCCCGACAGAAGATGTCTCCGGAAAAGATACTTTTTATCTACAATCCAGGAGAGTTCATATCCTTTCTTACGAACCGCTAGGAAATGGATTTTTATCATCTTTCAATTATGATGTACGTTTTAATAAGACACACAAAGGTTTAGGGGCAAAAGCCGGCATAGGATTTTATCCTTTTGTTACCCACGTGGACGGTGCATTTACATTGCCGGTTCATATCAATTATTTATGGGGTAATAAAAGCCATAAAGTTGAATTAGGCTTAGGCGCTACTTTCTTTTTTCCACACACGTTTGGCCGCAGATTAGAATTATATCCCGACATGATTTTTCCCTCATGGGTGATCGGTTACAGGTATTATGCACCCAGGAGCCGGTTCGCGCTGAATGCCGGGCTTTCATTTGTTTTGATCCTACCGGTACCAAGTATAGGCTTTGGGTTCAGACTGTAATGGCAAACTGTACCTCTGTATAGTTACATTTTCCTTGAAACGATTTGCTTCAGTCGTTCATAATCAATTTTGGAATGGTGACGGGGATCTTTCGGTATCTTCTTTATGAACAACAGGGAATGAGGAAATACAACGATCCCTTTGACTGATTTTCTTATTGCTTCCTCCGTTTCGTTCATGTCCTTTTCCACCACTACGAGCAGCCTGTCTTCCCACCGCATCACTGTTCCCATCTCGACACCCTTCAGCTCTGCCAGAATAGCTTCGTATGTAAAAGGAGCAATGATTTCATTTTCGTATGCGATTAAGGTACTGCATCTGCCGGTTAAGTATAATCGTCCATCTTTTATGTAACCGCTGTCTCCCGTCCTGTGCCAGCATACATCCCTGACGAATATCTTGTTTCGCCGGATGGCTGCTTCATTATTGATATACGAAGCCAAGACATGAGGACCACTGACAATGATCTCCCCTATACCCGGGGTCTCTAAGACAGCCAGCTCTTCTTCAGAATCGCACTGGATAGGTTCATCCGTAATATTGATGATTTTAACCCTGGCTTTATAAAATGGGAATCCCACATCCAGGCCATCACAGGGATCTGTTTTTGCCAGATCCTGAGCTTTGATACCCGAGATAGGTTCTGCTTCCGTAGATCCGTATACGATCTCGATATCCACATCCGGAAGCGCCCGGAGATAGCTGCCTGCTTCAGAAGGGAATACAGGTGCCCCTCCCGTAAATATCCGGTGGAGATCTGGGACAGGAATTCTATGCTGCTCCTGGTATCGGGCCAGCCTTTTAATAAAGTAGGGAGAAGATATAATCCTGTTGACGCTGTGTTTTACCAAGAGCTCAAAGATTTTACCCGGTTTCATCTTTTCCGGTTTGGAAGATTTAAAAGGAGCAATAACAGATGTATTCCCTGTAGCAAGGTTAATCAGCAGTACGATCGGCAATACCGGCATATCGGTCTCACCGGGATGAGGCCGGAGTTTTTCTTCAAGAGCTATGAATTGTTCTTTGAGGAATCCATGCGTTCTGTTGGCAGCCTTTGGCACTCCCGTACTCCCTGTGGTGAAAGTAATGAGCGCCGTATCTCCCGGTGACGTAGCCTCATATGGATGATGACCGGGAATAGCCGGGTGGATAGGGGAGAGGTGTATGGGAATCTTCCTGATGGGTGACAGTAGCCAGCCCAGGACACGCGCTTTCCAGTTGCCGATCATCGCTTTGCAAGGTACCAAGGTACAGCATGCTTTCAGCCTTCGGATGCTGACCCATTCGTCTAAAAAGACGGCTATCGCCCCGATTCTGAATATAGCCAGGACAGTACGGTACAAGTCTATACTCATAGGAACGAAGATCATTACAGCATCTCCTTTTTTTATACCCTGGTCTATCAGGTACTGGGCAGTGCATTCGATGTCTTCCTTAAGCCGGGCAAAAGTAACAGAGGACGAACCGTCAATGATCGCGGTTTTTCCGGGATTTGCCTTGGCCTGCTGATAGAATAAGTCGGCTATATTCAGTTGCTGCATAGGATCAATACGCCTTTTCTACAATTTGCTTGATGTTATTCATATTTTGTTCAAATATATCATAGATCTTATAAGCCCCCAGGTACATTTTATACAAATCGTACAAACCCGGTTCATGATGCTTAAAAAAAACGGTAAAAGTAAGCTCTGTATGTCCTTCTTTTGTTTCTTTATAGATCTGCTCGGTGGCCAGGTGATCGGCATCCATGGGGAACCCGATAAAGTTGTACAATTCTAATTGTCTTTTCTCATCAGGGAGCACTTCAGCAATCAGTTCATCCCATCTTCTGCCTTCTTCATTTTCATAGCAATATACACGTCTTCTGGAACCTACCGAACCATCCGGGAAGCTGTCCGCATTGATGGGGGTGATATGATGTACGAATACAGACCAATCCGAAGCATATGCCGAATGACCCAGATATTCAAAAACTATGGCCTTAGGCCGGTCTATGGTCACCGTTGTCCTCACCAGCCTGTATGGAAATTCCGGGTCCTTACCATAAGGGCTGAAGGCGATCATCGCTACGGAGCCTGTCACAAAGACTGCCAGGATGACCCATAGTATCCTAAAGAATTTCTTTGCCATATAGTCTATATTGTTTGAAAGGTTTACCCAAGAAATTTTGAGAGATCGTATTGGAGGTGCCATCTGTTTTCATAAATGCATGGATGACCTTTTCAAAACCGTTTTTTTAAGGCATTATCATATATATGCTGTCCCATCCAATGTCCCAGACCGCGCCACCCCGGACCGGGATTACGTGCAGCAGATTTTATGATCAAGGTCTTTTCACTGGCATTATATATATCAGGAATGCAGAAATAGATACCGATCAGGTTACCTTTTGCATCATTGGCTTTCAATACATAATCCGGATCCACCAGGGGCAGGAATTCACTGTATTTATTGATAAACTGTTCTTTTGAAACAGGGGTATATAAAAAATTACGCTGGAAGGCCCGCGATAAAAATTCATACAGTACAGGCAGCTCATCGAGGTAGTGTTCCGATAAGATCGGGGAAACCTGTACTCCCATGTCAAGGAAATACCGGTTGAGGGCTTCAAATTCCGGAAACCGAAACGCTACATCATAAGTAAAGCTGGAAAAATATTCACTTATCGTTTCGAACCCGGTTTGAACCATCAGGTCATTATAATATTCCTGCTGCAGCTGTTCCGTAAAAAATAGTGGGAAATGGTTTTCAAAACTGAACCGGTAAGCCTCCCAGGTAGAGCCACTCATCGGGCCTATGAGATAGGAAAAGCCATGCTCTCTGGCAAGGGATGCCGCTTTGGAAATCAGGAATTCCAAAGCTATAGTATCATGGGTCGACTCTACCGAACCGATACATGCTGCTCTATGGTCTTTATACTTCAGATCAGGGTTGAAATAAAGTGCAGTCCTGGCGATGGGTTTACCGCGGTCTGTAATGACAAGACAGGTATGAAGATGCTGTTCAGGTATGGATTCTCTGGATTTAAAGACAACCTGCTCAGGTGTATAGATCGCTTCAAGCACTTGTCCAAACAGGGAGAAGTCCCGGTCTTCTTTAGAGATTTGAATACATTCCATATACTTTGTTGTCATCGACTTTTTATACGGTTAAAACAAAAGAACCATCCCCAGCAATACTGCCATAGGTATACTCAGGTTGTCCCAGCCCTTTTTGGTTATGGCTTCTGCGACAGTTGTGATCAAAGCAATGAAAATTGTTTTCAATATAGTGCTTTCATTCAGTGGAAATGAGCCCGTATACCGGATCATCAAAAGAATAAGAGCAATAGCAGAAATAAAAAAACATAGCCGACCCCATTAAGGTTTTGCTTTCTTTTCGGATCTGAAATTTTCCCCATTGCCACCTGCTGCCCGTCAATGCCGCAACCGGATCACATATGGCCAATACAAGAATAGGTAAATAGTAATAAATATATTGAAAGGCATTGAATTCATATACTAAAAAGCAGATATAAAACCGCCGCCGGGTATGCAAGACTTCCTACAGATCTCCGCTCTATCGCATTGATCGAAGGGAGAAACTTGTATTGTAAACTGATCGTGAGTATCAGTGCGAATGCTGCACATAAGATGAGTACCGCCCAATGGCTGCTCAAAAGAACAGGGAATAAAAGTGCCAGGAGTCCTGTACCTGTATGGACTAACTTCCGGGTGTATTCCGCTTTTACATGAAAAAGCCTGTAGATCACTTCTGCTATCACAAACAGCCCTAAAAAGCAGGCGGCTAAAATAAATGCATTCTTGATGTCCGGATTCATGGGTGATTTAGTGAATTTGATTGACTATAAATTGCTGATAGAAAAATCCTTTGTCCGCCCGGGTCAATGTATCAGAAACACCATCCGGGCAGGATACAGAAGACGGGAATAGCTGATGGATCTGCCTGGGTACCATCAGGTTCCAATAAGCTATGCGCCCCCTGGGGCGAACTCCCTGCACCAACCGTTCTGCCACCAGCTTGAACTCATAGGGATTCATATATTCGAAAATATTGGACAGGTTCATAAAATCGAACCGGCCATATCGCTGCAAAGCGTCTTCAGCAAATCCCTTATAGATTTCCAGGTGATGAATATGGGATTGAATATGCCCGTAATGTTCAGGCTGCAAATAATGCGGCAGAAGGTCCCCAAAATCACCGGTAAGATTATACCTCAGGAAATGATTGTGAAAAGCATCTACACTGCTCAGTTCTTTTTCTGCCTGGGAAAAAATGAAATCGGCTACATTGACCTGCACTTCTTTGAGGAATTTGGGGGTCTCTTCCTAACCTGCCCATCACAGTCTTACTAAAGAAAAATTTAAATAATAAGCGCCATTTCCAGTTGTTTCCATTGCTGCGCATAAAACAATTCCTGTTCTTGCACCTGACTTGGGTGTAAATAATGCCGTTACTGTACTCCTGCTGTGAATAAAGGGAAGGATTTTTCTTGACAAACATCCTGAAATAATGTTCGAACTTTCCCTGGTGGATCACCCCGTTTTCAATAAGTTCAAAATTCTTTACCCAGAAGATCTGTGCATTTTCAGAAAGAAGAGGAAATATCTCATTAAACAATGCCAACCTGTTGGTCGATTTCTGAAATCCCAGGAAACCAATCGTTTGTGGCCTGATCGAATGTCTGAATACATGCTTTTTTCAGCTCGATCAGGTAAAGCTGAACGGGGTTCAGGTCTACAGCTACCACAAGCCCGGGGTTGAGTAGATAAAAGTGAAAATGAATTATCCCCGGCAGAACCAATAGATAGAATGGATGACCCTTTGGCCGGATGCAACCCCTTCAGCAGGATATCTGCATCTTCCCAGCAATTGGCATACCGGATAAAATCAAATGCGACTTTCTTATCTAACTGTTTTTTCACTTTCAATTATTTTCTTAATCCCCTTTTTCCAAAATCTGAATCGTTCCTTTACTTCCATCCATTTTTTATCCTGTCCCCGGTCTTCAGTGTTTTCAGCAGGCCCGTTACACTGACGATGCAGGGAATGCCCATCTCCCGGGAAACTATAGCCGAATGGCTCAGTAAGGACCCTCTCTCTACGATGATCCCTGAAGCACTCGTGAACAGCGTAACCCAGCCGGGGTCCGTACTTGTCGTCACCAGGATATCTCCTTCCAGGCTGCTCACTTCACCCGGATGATGAACCACGCGGACCCGGGCTTCTATGATTCCCGGGCAGCAGCCTATACCTTTTAAGTCTCCGTCTACCTGTTCTGTATGAGATGCATCAAAGAAATCGTTCCCATCATAGACCATACCGTAAGTGATGATCCGTTCTGCAAGCGGGCCTGATGCTTCATAAGCAGCATACTCTTTCCTGCGGTTTTCTATCGTATATCTTAAGTCCTGGCTGATAGCAGTTCCTTCTATGAAGGAGAAGATCTCTTCCTGGGTCAGATAAAATATATCCCGGTAGGAGCCGATAAGCTTTTGTTCGGCAAACCGGTAACCGATATGGGTAAATATTTCCCTCACGATACCAAATGCCCTGGTCCGTTCATACCGCAAATTCTCCCTTGCGCTTACCAGGGAACGTGTATTGGCCATGAGCTTCCTGATCCACCACCTGCGCAGGAAGCTTCCTTTCGTTCTTTCATCTATGATCGCTTCAGCATTTTTCCGGAGGGTCTCCTCTATATCGCCGGAAGTCCGGGATAATGTTATGTTATTCTGGACATAAGATTGAAGAAGCTTTATAAACAACGTGGGGTCCTGGGTATAAGAAACCGTTTCTAATTTTAACTCGCCCACGCACCTTTCGCCAAAATCGTGAATATATTTTTTGATTTTATCAAACAGGATTTTCGAATCACTGTCCCTGGCAGCCTGAAGCGACTTGTAAATGGTCCCGGGGTCTTCGTTCGTAAATAGTGTCCTGAGCCGTTCCCTCCCGGTTATCAACTGGCTTAACTCGAGACTCCTGTGAATCGGTTCCACCGAGATGATGTCCGCACTCCCGCACAACAAATCATTGTGAATATTAGGTTGTTCAGGAATCTCCATCTTCCGGGTTTCCTTTTCCAGCATTCCAAACCAGATCATAGCGAAAAAATCGTTCAGCAAGGGGGCTTTCCATTCCTTAAGCAAGGTATCTTCGAACTGGTAATACAGTTCTTTAAGCTGGTATGCCGATTTTTTATCCAGGTCTATGGCCTTATAAGCGGCAATGGTCCGGTTTAATAATTGAAAAAATGCTTTCCTCTTCCCCGGCAAAGAAACATACCTGGAGAGCATTTTTACTGCCATCTTCAGAATGCGCCACCAGGCTTTGGATTTGGAAAGACGGAAATGCTCCGGCACATCAAATTTTTCTTTGACACCCATCATCCGCTCCATAAACCGGGCATTGATGCTATAGCCCGGAAGCATCGCCAACATCTGGTACCAGGATCTTAGATTATAATATACCCTTCCATTGAGCAGGCCCAAAGTATGGGCATATACTTTTTCATTTTCCCGGATTACCTGATCACTGACCCCGAGATAGCTGCTGAATAACCTGTAAGCACCTTCGTATGACCTACGGATAAAGCTGAATGTCAATGGCGTAGTCACACCGGGATAGGATTCAATAATATTACTATTGTCCCATACGATATAATTTTCGGTAATTTTCAGATGGGTGATAGGCCGGGATTGAAACAGGAATAACCGGTCTTCAAAATAAGCAAATTCTATATCCTGTTCTGTACCGTAATGCGCTAAAAGCTTTTCCAGTAACCGGGCGATTTCAAAAATCTGCTCTTTTCTCAATACGGGCTGATCCCGGAGTGCAGCAGGAACATCTGCCTGGATCGTTCCTTCCTGGTCCTTTGGATCCAGTATCAGCTGGTGGGTCTTATGGGCAATCCGGAATTTGATTTGTTCCTTCCTGACATTGTATGTATCTGCATCCAATGCTCCGGACACCAATCCTTCTCCAAGGCCATATACGGCATTGAGGACTTTTTCTTCCCGGTCACCGGACACCGGGTTAGCTCCGAAAGCTACTCCCGATTTATCTGCAGGTACCATAGCCTGGATGATCACCGCAATGCTCCAGTCATCTCCTAAACGCTTATTTTCCAGGTAGGACCTGACCCTTTGGGAAAATGCCGACTTCCAGACTTTCTTGATATGGACTGCAACTTCTGAAACGGGTACGTTCAGGTAAGATTCAAATTGTCCTGCGAAGGAGTGTTGTATGCCATCTTCAATCCCGGCAGAAGACCTTACTGCGAATAACTCTATCTTTGGCAGTTTTCTTCTCAATTCCTCCTCCCATCCTTCCGGTATACGGATCTGTTCGATAACCTCAACCGGATCCTTACCGGGATGAGCATCCAATATTTGCTGCAATTCTTCTTCCGGTATGACGACAAATGGGGGGACGACAATACCCAATGTTTGTAATTGAAACAGGTTTTGGGCTTTTGCACCAATTTTTTTCCCGGAATGATTAGAATCTATAATTATCATTTACTGTTTTGAAGCATTTTTTTATAGCCAAATCTCCCGACACTGTCCGCAATCCATCCCGAGATCAACCAGATCACCCATTGCATATTTTTAGGACGGAGCAGGGGAACGATGTTCTCCTTGGGATCGATATCAAAATAGTCCAGCAGTGCCTGATCGGCAGTATGAATGACCAGTCCTAAATCATCTGCAACAGGAATCCAATATACCTCAAGAAATGCTAAACAAATTAAAAAAATAACTACATTCACCCAACGCCTTTGACGGATGAAAAAATGACCAAAAAATAAATAAACCGTAGCCCCGACAAATAAACAATGGATAAGAGCTACCCAAATATAAAGTAAATAAACTATAACTATAGACATATACTGAGTTTTATATCCTGCTCCGGTATCCTGTTCCTCCTGTTTTCCCATTCAAAGTAATTGTTTTCGGATGATACCTGTAGTTACATATTTTAAATTTGACTTTTCCTTTACTTATATTTGCATCTTTTTTTTCCTTTCTTTTAGAAATAAAAATAATTCTATATGCGACCTTTCGTTACATTTCTTGTGCTCTTATTTGTTTTTTTAATCCATTATACAGGTTATGGCCAGGTACAGGTAGGGTCGGAAGAAGTATTAAAAATCTACACTGCAGGAGATATCAGTAAAAGCGAATTCGAGCGATTCAGGAAAACGACGACATTGTTTACTTTACAATCCGGGGATTACGATGATGAAGCAGAATTCAGAAAAGCAATTGAAAAATTCTGGACTGTAACGCCATTCAGAATCATCAGTCCCAAAGAGGTCTCTGACTTTGCCAATAAGCCGGGTTATTCATTTTGTACATTCGGAGGATTTATGTTTACCAAGCATAATTATGGGAAGGGACTTGATCACCAGTATATGTATTTTACCTATGACCTCTGGATGCCTCATGATTCCCGGCCTAAGGGAGACAGGTCCCTGATGGCAAGAATATTCTTATTCGGTGATGTTGATGCCTATATGAACAGTGTAGTTTTCAGTTACCAGGGGAAGAAAAACTTCAGTACATCCCTTACCCAGTATATGTACAACGATGCGCTGCTCTACAACTGGCAGCCGGGAATACTGGCCGGTTATCTCAAGGAGATCAATGACTACATGATCTCGGGCGAGACCAAGCAGGTCTATGATGAACTCAAAGAGAAAGCACCATTAAAATCCCTGGCCAAGGATACCCTGTATATTCCGGATTATGTCAATATTCAATTGAATATTTTTACAGGTGCGGAAGATGAAAAGGAACATAAAGATGAGGAGCTGACAGAGGCCTATAAATACCCTGTCCGGTTTGTAAGCCAGGAAGAGCTCAATAAAATGATACTGGATCAAAGCAGGTCCATAAAATATTTAGTGTATGCCAAATGCTCCACTACCAAATGGATCAGCATCTATGATAGCGGAACCGGTCAGCTATTGTATTCCGAACATTACAGCATGGCATACAACTTCAGGAAGAAAGACCTGAAAAAGATTGCAAAACTCATCAGGTAGTCAATGTTTCTCTTTTGAAAATACTTACCGGATTATGACCCGACCAGCCTTTCCAGCATCGGCACACCACCAAGCGTAAGATACATGGAGATGGCCCAGAGACCGGAAAACGCTTCTATCATTTTGGCCCGTTTCCTGCCCGCACGATTCAGGTAGAGCATTGCCGGAACAGCAGAAATGATAAACAGTACCGTAAGTACGATCCAACCTGTATTGCCGTAGCCCGCATACCCTGATGCAGCAATGCTGAATACGAAGGAAAGGAATAACATCAATATCCAAAGCAGGGTAGCTTTCCGATCCCCATGCATAGCAGAATAAGTCAGTACCCCGGCCTGTTCATCTTCGGGAATCCTGATCTTTCTTCCGATCTCCAAAACGATACCGCTCATAAAGGATACAGCGAAGAAAAATAATAAACCGGGAGGAGCGGGAACACCTTTAAGCAGCCAGTCCAGGCCGCTGGCATAGATATCAATCAATGGGATGATGAACATATGAGAAACGACATACCAGAATTGATGCTTCTTCAGCCATTCACTGATAAAAAATTCTTTTCCCATGAGACACAGGTATCCTACCGCTATTCCGTACAAGAGCAACATCTTGGGAAAAAAGATCCAATTGATTGTGATTTGAAAGATCACAAGGATGATGCCCAGGTCCCGAAGCTCCTTTAAGGAAACCAGTCCCCTGGGCACCGGCAGCTCCCGGCGGTATCGCTCATCGTCTGCAGCATCTTTAAACTCATCGAATATGCGCACCAGCAGGAACAGTGAAATGGTAGTAAAAATCCCCACCAGAAAGGTCTTCCATTCTACAAAGCCCGGCTCACCTCTGCATATCCGGGAATATGAAACAGCAGAAAAACTAAATGCAGCCACCAGGAGACCATGTCCCATAAACGGGAATCGCTCTTTCTGATAGATCCAGAACCTTTTCAGGAAAGATGCATGCTGTTCGCTGCTGAGGGTATATTCATTCTGCTTTCTTTTGATATTCATAATATTTCACATCTAATCAGGTAACCCAATATCGCTCCTGCCAGCATAAAGCTGTCGAACCGGTCCAGTACGCCTCCATGCCCGGGTATCAGATTCGAATAATCCTTAATACCACAAATCCTTTTAAATTTGGAAGCCAGGATATCACCGGCCAGTCCTCCGAAGCAGGTAATCAGAATGTGGGGTATCAGTATCCACACTGAAGGAAGATAGGTACCCAGCCATTTATAGATGAATGCGGAAATAACAAGTGCTGCTGCACATCCTCCCACCACGCCTGCCAGGGTTTTGTCCGGGCTAATGGCCGGTAAAAATTTTTTCCTGCCCATCAATTGCCCGATGATCTGTGCAAAACCATCCTGTGTAAAAATTAAAGTATAGGTAAAAAGCAGGTAAGTGCTGTCACTATCCCAGGCAAACAATAAAAATCCAAAGGCAATCACGAGGTAAAGGAACAAACCAATGATAAGCACCCATGCTTTCCTTTTTCCCGATCTCCACCAGGCACTGATGATTTCGAACAGGCCCATGACACTGATGAATAAGGCGATCCAGGTGAAGAACAGGTACTGGATAGAAAGAATTGTGACCAGGATTACCAATAAATAGAACCAGTATTTAATCCATCTTTCCTTATTTTGAGGATCCTGCCCTCTGCGATTGATGGTAATGATAGCAATAGCTCCAATAAGGAAATACAGACAAACGATGACGATGAGCTCTACAGGTAAGGACATGATTAATGGTTATTCTTATTCAATCTGTGAAAATGGAAAATGCTTTTCAGGTTGGACTGAAGTTGGGACAATTTGAGCACAAAATACAATTCTTCCAGGTAGGCAACACAACTGATGATAAGCATGGAGTAGAAAAGCAGACTATTGTAACCAAATAAAAAGTAAGTAAAAATAAATATACCCTGGAAATACCCGGTCACTTTATTGGAATACAAGTGAAAGCTCGGAAACCTGAAATGCCTGACAAATGAAACCAGCTGAGGCAGCAACCACAGGATGACCAGCAAGGCAAATTCGTATTTCTTATCGGTCACAAAGTCTTTTTCCAAAATCCACATCCCGCTTACCGCCATCAGGTATGTGCCGATATCTGCTATCGAATCCAGCCTGGCGCCCAATTCTGATTCCAGGTCAAACATTCTTGCAATCAAGCCATCCAGGATATCGGTAAGCAGGTTGATGGAGATCAGAACGATGAACAATGTATGATCTTCCGTTACCAATGCATAGACAATGACCGGCAGTGCCAGGATCCTGTACCCGGAAAGGATATTGGGTATATTTCTATATAGATTCAATGATACGATAACTCGGGTTGAGAATTTAAAATTATACAATTTTAGGTACAATCCCGTCTATAAATGACCAGGAAAAGATGCATGAACGGATGTGGGTCTAAATACTGTCCTCATCAGGATGAAAATACCTGTACACGAGCCTGGCCTTTCCCTTTCCGATGGACTGGGCTAATTCCTCCTCGCTGAGCCGACTGATATTAGGGACAGACCGGTAAGTAAGCAGCAATTGTTCCGCTATTTTCTTACCTATACCCTTGATCTCCTCCAGCTCATTTTTGATGGTGCCTTTGCTCCTTGTCTTCCGGTGAAAGGTAATGCCAAACCTGTGGACCTCATCCCTGATCCTGCGGATGAGCAGCATAGGTTTTCCATTATATTCCAGCCGGACAGGATCTTTATCACCGGGGAAGAAGAGGAGCTCTTCTCTCTTTGCCAGTCCCACGACAGTTACTTTTCCCAATAATCCAAGGGATCCGATACTATGCATAGCCGCACCTAACTGACCTTTACCCCCATCAATGATGATCAGGTCGGGCAGGGGCTTGCCTTCTTCAATCACGGCCTTATACCTCCTGAAGACGATCTCCTCCATTGAAGCAAAGTCATTGATCCCTTCTACCGTTTTGATATGAAAATGCCTGTATTCCTTTTTAAAGGGCAATCCGTCCTTAAAGCAAACCATAGCCGCTACAGGATAGGAACCCTGAAAATTTGAATTATCAAAACACTCTATATGCCTGGGTATCCTGTTCAGATGCAGCTCTTTCTGGATCTGAAGGAGAACTGCTTCTCTCTCATCCTGGGTTTTATCCTGGAGCAGCAGCCTGCGTTTTTTTTTCAAAAGCTTCTTTTTGATAGTGGGCATTGGTAAAACTCATATCCAGGATCTTGCGTTTATCTCCGGCTATCGGGATAGATTGAACGACATCCTTGTCCTCCAGGTTCACTTCAAAAGGGACTAAAATCTCTTTTCCGGAAGTATCCAGCAGAGGTCTCAGATTGGAAATGGCAAATGAGAGAATGTCTTTGGGCTCTTCATCTAATTTTTTGTCTATGGTTATATTCTTGGAATGCAGCACCAGTCCATTCCTGACAATGAGGTAATTGACAAAGGCCTGATGTTCCGTATCCACCAGGGTAGCTGCATCGATGTCTCCTATTTTAGTGCTGACTACTGTCGAGTTGTTTTCATAATTCTTAAAAGCATCGATCTGCTGCTTGAGTTGGGCAGCCTTTTCAAATGCAAGTGTAGCTGCCGCCTGCTCCATCCGGGTCTTCAGATCCCTGATGACCGAAGCCAGGTTCCCTTTCAGCAGTTTCTTTGCGGTCTTGATACTGCTATTATATTCCTCCAGGGACTGCTTCCCTTCACAAGGTCCCTTGCAGTTGCCCAGGTGGTATTCCAGGCAGACTTTGAACTTCCCTTTGGCAATACTGGCGGGGGTCAAAGGGAGATTGCAGGTTCTTAAAGGAATCGCGTACCTGATCAATTGTAATAATTGCTTCACCGTATATACATCTGTAAACGGGCCGATATATTCAGAGCCGTCTTTAACATACCTTCTGGTCAGGTACATCCTTGGAAAATCCTCATTCCTGATCACGACAAAAGGGTAGGACTTATCATCTTTCAGGGCAATGTTATAATAAGGCTTGAAATGTTTGATCAGTGAATTTTCCAGGAGGAATGCATCATGCTCACTCTGCGTAACCGTATATTCGATATGGTCTATTTCCTGTACAAGCGCTCTGGTCTTGGGTGAGTGGTCATTTTTCAGAAAGTACGAACTCACCCTCTTCTTAATATCTATGGCTTTGCCCACATATATGATTTTCCTGCGGGCATCATAATACCTGTAGATCCCCGGTGCATGGGGAAGGGCAGGTGTTACGTTTTCGGAAAAATACGCTCTGGTCATAAGTCAGAACACAAATCTACTAAATCTGATGCAGTCGGTTCGATAAGTGTTATTTATCGGGATAGTTAGGGAATGCAATAACAGGTACCAGGCAAGGATTCCGGTTGGATTCCCCCCGGGTCACGGCACTCGAATGAAACAGCCCTGATTGCGGGAATCAAGGCTGTCTTATATATAAGTCCGGATAAAGCTATTTCAGCTCAAATGACTCCATAAACTTGGTGGTAAAGTTCCCCTCACGGAAATCTTTGTCCTGCATCAATTGCTGGTGGAAGGGAATCGTTGTCTTCACACCTTCGATAACATATTCGCTCAACGCCCGCTCCATGGTCTGAATCGCTTCTTCCCTGGTCTGGGCCACTGCAATGATCTTGGCAATCATACTATCATAAAAGGGCGGAATCACATAACCGGCATAGATATGAGAGTCTACGCGCACTCCATGTCCTCCCGGAGTATGTAAGACAGTGATTTTACCCGGGCTGGGACGGAAGTCATTGTATGGATCTTCCGCGTTGATCCTGCATTCTATAGCATGCATGGTAGGGATATAGTTCTTACCACTGATCGGTATGCCGGCAGCTATCTTGATCTGCTCCTTGATCAGATCGAAATTGATCACTTCTTCAGTCACGCAGTGTTCTACCTGGATACGCGTATTCATCTCCATAAAATAGAAATTCCTGTGCTTATCCACCAGGAACTCTATGGTACCCACACTTTCATAATTGATCGCAGAAGCCGCTTTAATGGCAGCTTCTCCCATTTTGGTCCTCAGTTCCTCTGTCATGAACGGTGAAGGTGATTCTTCTACCAGTTTCTGATGTCTTCTCTGGATAGAGCAGTCCCTTTCACTCAGGTGACACACCGTGCCGAACTGGTCTCCGGCTATCTGGATCTCGATATGTCTCGGGTCTTCAACAAATTTCTCCATATAAAGACCATCATTTTTAAATGCGGCTCCGGCTTCAGCTTTGGCAGTATGATAAGCTTTCTCTAATTCATGCATCTCCCAGACCACACGCATTCCTTTACCGCCACCTCCCGCAGTGGCCTTAAGGATGACCGGGAAGCCCATGTCTTCGGCCAGCTTTTTAGCCTCGTCTAAGCTTTCTAATAATCCGTCAGAACCGGGGATAACCGGTACGCCTGCTTTGATCATCGTTTCTTTAGCAGTGATCTTATCACCCATCTTCCGGATCATCTCTGCAGTAGGCCCGATAAATTTAATATTATATTTCCCGCAGATCTCCGCAAATTCGGCATTCTCAGCAAGGAAACCATATCCCGGATGGATGGCATCCGCATTCGTAATCTCAGCAGCAGCCATGATATGTGGTATATTGAGGTAAGACGCTGCACCCTGGGGTTTCCCGATACATACAGCTTCATCTGCAAACTTCACATGAAGGCTGTCCTTGTCAGCTGTCGAATATACGGCCACCGTTTTGATTCCCATTTCTCTACAGGTACGGATCACACGCAGCGCGATCTCTCCACGGTTGGCTATAAGTATTTTCTTAAACATAAATTTTTCTATTCAAAATAAATATGAAGCAATAAGGCTTATAAAAAAATACTTTGGAAGATAATGTCGGTCAGACTTCCAAAGTATTTAAATATGTGGATTGGATTAAGGCTCTACCAAAAACAAAGGCTGGTCGTACTCTACCGGTGTGGCATCATCTACCAGAACCTTTACGATCTTACCGCTGACCTCACTTTCGATTTCATTGAAGAGCTTCATGGCCTCTATGATACAGACTACCTTACCCGTTGTCACCTCGTCTCCTACACTTACAAAAGCTGGTTTATCCGGTGAGGAACTTCTGTAAAATGTACCGATCATCGGGGATTTGATCGTGATCGTATGGGCAGGTGCCGCCTCAGCTGCTTTAGGAGCTTCCGCTGCAGGAGCAGGGGGTGCCGCTGCAGGGGCTACCGGTGCTGCCTGCATCACAGGCATAGCCGGCGGCGGAGCATAAGTTACAATCTGCGCTTCCTGATTGGATTGTTGCTTGATCGTGATCTCAAACTCCCCATCTTTGATTTTAAGCGTCTCTATATTGGATTTATTGATAACTTTAATTAATTCCTGAATTTGTTTATATTCCATAACTGAAAATACAATATAATTTAATAAATATATAATTGATGTCGTAAGGTAGAGAATAGTTTTGAAAAAAGCAATTATTCTTTTACTCTTTCCATATACTCACCGGTCACTGTATTGATTTTAATCAATTCGTCTGTATCTACAAAAAGGGGAATATTTACAGCAGCACCCGTTTCCAGGGTAGCAGGCTTCAAAGTACGTGTGGCGGTATCTCCTTTCAGGCCCGGTTCGGTATAAGTAACACGAAGGACTACAGAGCCTGGTAATTCCACACCCAATGGCATTTCGGTCTCTGTATTCACGAGCACGAAGCAATCCTGCCCGTCCTTGTATAAATCCGGCCTGTCGATCATATTCTCATCTACAGTGATTTGTTCGAAAGATTCAGTATCCATCAGGTTGAATCCATTATCGTCTTTGTAGAGGAACTGATAATTTCTTCTTTCTATCCTTACCGGATGAATGACTTCTCCAGAGTTCCAAGTATGCTCGATAGATCTTTTGTTATCTACTCCTTTCAGTTTAGCCCATACTTTGGCAGCTGAACGGGCTGTTTTGTTCTGGCCGAACTCTACCACACTATACAGCGCATTGTCCAATTTTAAGATCATACCATTTCTGATATCTGCAGTTGTTGCCATAAAAATGTAAAATTTAAATATTTTTTTAGGATGGCAAAATTAGGTATTTATCGGAAATGTATCCGGAATTGGAGTACTTTTTTATACCTGATAGCCGGATTCAGGAATTCCCGAATAAAAAAATCATTCCGGTCATCTTCTGCCGGGATTATAAATATTGAAATCCTGGATAGAAATAGTACCAAAATCCTCAGGTGTCAGTGTCTCTTCATAGCCAATAGTCAGGGTAGCATTGGGATTGGACGGATCTTCAGATTTGTAGTTGATAAAATGATCAGAGATCAGGATCCAGGTATGCCGGGCAGTATCGTAGTCGAATGATTTGATTTCTTTCCAGTATTGTTCATTCATGATTTCAAACTCGATATCAAATCCGTTCGATCTTGTGGTAATACCTTTAAATGCATCTCCGTTAGGTCCGCTGCAGTCTATACATTCTATGACATTCTTGTTCAGAACCCTGATGACTTCACGGCCGTTTTTATCCCGGGTGATGATCTGAAACAACCGCAGTGCAGGTCTTCCATGCTCAGAATCCGATTGATCCTGTTCATCCGTTTGTACCAGGACCATAATGAGCTCAGAGAGATCATCCAGGTCTATGTCGGCTTCCTTATACCAGATCAATTCATATCCTTTCGGGATAAACGGGACGAGGCTGGAATCCATATCTTCCAAAGGAAGATGGTGTGTCAGGTGTCCGTCTGCGATCCGGGTACCGGATCCTGTATCGCTATTACAAGAACCTGATATCCAAACTATCCCGGCAAGACATACCCATTTAAAATATTGAAGGACCATCTGTAAAGGTAAATTTTAATGACAGAAAATTCAACTTTGCACGATGATCCGGTTATGGATGAATGGCCCAAACGCCTGAGCAAGAACCGGTCCTGCATCCATAACAACCTTCGCTGTGGTTGTACTAATACTACAGATTACCGATGAAGCCGTAAAATCCGGAAGTTTATGGAAAATTCTTGTTTCTTTGTTTTAATTTCATCTGATCAACCAAACATCATCCATTGTCCCAACCCAGGCAACATTTAACGGAGCAGGAACTATTGCAGCGGTACGCACAGGATAGAGATGTGCAGTATCTCGGCTGGGCATTGGAGCGTTATACCACGGTGCTCCTGGGTATAGGCCTGAAATATGTCAAAGACCTGCACACTGCACAGGACCTGGTACAGCAGGTATTTCTGAAAGCATTGGAAAAATTACCCGCCCATATCACCAACCTCGGTGGCTGGCTGTATATGGTGATGAGAAATGAATGTATGGATCATTTAAGGAAATCTCCCGTTACCTTCGTGGAAGAAATAAAAGATGCTGCACAAGAGCCGGTATCCGAGGATGCACATTGGGAGCAGGTCATGAGAGAAGAAAAAGCCCTGGAAATATTGAATACACTCAAAGACGAACAGCGGATCTCTATAGAATTGTTTTATCTGAAAAATAAAAGCTACCAGGATATCTCCAGTGAGACCGGCTGGGAAATCAACGAGGTAAAAAGCTACATCCAGAATGGAAAAAGAAATTTGAAACTAAGATTGGAAAACGATCAAAACCGGCAATAACTTTGCAACAATGGAACCCGATAAAGAGCAATTAAAAAAGGAATTGGCAAAATCTATTTCCGAGAAAGGAATAGAGGAGTGGTCTGCTGAGGAGAAGCAGATGCTGGAGGATGCTCTTGAAGGGCTTGCTGCCTATGATTCTGATGATCATATCCGGCAATCGGTATCGGACATCAATGCACATCTGACACAGCAAATCAGGAAAAAGCATCAGGAGAAAAGGAGCAGTTACCGGAGGAAACCACTGTACTATGCTAACAGCATAATCATTATCACAGTACTGCTGCTATTGATCATCGCTTATATTGTCTTACAAAAAATGAGCAAGTAAGATAGCTGTTTTAAGGGTATTGCTTACTGTAAATAGACTTCGGTAGTCATATCCGAAAGCTCTTTACCGCTTTCAAAGGTGACCACTACATTAAACTGGGCTCTCCTGCTGGCTGCGGGCTTTTCATTCAGATAGAAAGAAGCAGTCAATCCATAAGAGAATTCAGGGATATTATAAAAATCACTTTTTTTCAGGCTGGAATCAACAGAGATAAAATCTATTTTTCCTAATTCCGCTTTTTGATCGAACTGGTAGAACAGATGAGTGACTTCGCCCCCGCCGGGATAAGCATCACTGAAAGGGTGAAGGGTATAGATACGGATATTTTTGATCTTATCCTTTATTTTCATAGAATAATCGGGGCAACTACAGGCATACGCTACCGTAACCAGGTCAAAACAGTTGCACTCCTGGGCAAATTTTTCTACTTCAAAGAGCAGGGTAATGCCATATGACAAACCTTCCACCGTATCTTCTTTCGTCCTGCTATAAACAGGCTGCCCACCGACAAATGTATAGTGGTCATTCTGGATGCGAAGCTTATAGCAATCATAAGTAGCGAAGGTCTGCTCATCACAATTACACTTCTTACAGCCCCAGACGGCCACTACCAGTCCATAACCTGCGAATATGAGACATATCTTAATAATGAAATTCATATTGAATTCATTTAAATATCGTGATATACTTACTGAGCAATATCATTTTGAATAAAAGGGACCCTGCACCTGTTCTTATGAATGTAAATATACTAAAAATATTTCTATAATCACGGGGTACATATAAATATCTTGTAATGTTTTGCACATAAGTTGTGCATATCTTTTATACTGCGAAGAAGCCTGCAGTATCCTTTTCAAAATTAACCGTACAATAATGTAAATATCCTAATATTTACTTACATTTGCACCATTTTTTTGAACAGTCCCGAATGAGCACCAGATATATAGAATATAACAATTTAAATATGCCTGAAATTGAGAAAAACCTGCTTTCTCAATGGTCAGATCATAAAGTATTTGAGCAATCCGTTACCAACAGGAATGCCCGGCAGCCTTTTGTATTCTATGAAGGTCCTCCGAGTGCCAATGGTATGCCGGGGATACATCACGTTATCTCCAGGACACTCAAAGATCTGGTCTGCAGATACAAAACGATGCGTGGGTACCAGGTTAAAAGAAAAGCGGGCTGGGATACACATGGATTACCTGTGGAACTGGGTGTAGAGAAAGAGCTGGGTATTACGAAAGAAGATATCGGTACAAAAATCACGGTAGAAGAATACAATAAAAGGTGCAGGGAAGCTGTGATGAGGTTTAAGGACAAATGGGATGAATTGACGACGAAAATGGGATACTGGGTAGACCTGGATGATCCTTATATTACATTCAAGAATGAATATATAGAATCTTTATGGTGGGCACTTTCCGAATTATACAAAAAAGATCTTTTGTACAAAAGTGTCAGCATACAACCTTATTCTCCGGCAGCCGGCACAGGTCTGAGCTCGCATGAATTGAACCAGCCCGGTACTTACAAGGATGTGAAGGACACTTCTGCTACGGTACTGTTCAAGATGAAGGAAGAATCCGTCGGAGCTTTGTTTCCCCATATCAATGATGATATTTATTTCATGGCCTGGACGACCACACCCTGGACGCTTCCTTCTAACTTAGGGCTTACCGTAGGTCCTAAGATTGAATATTCATTGGTCAGGACATTCAATCCCTACACCGGCGAATTACAAAATGTCATTTTAGCGAGCCAGCTTCTTTCCAGGTATTTTAAGCCGGAAGCCCGCGTAGAAGATATCGACACGATCGGTCAGGAGGAAGAAAAAGGTAAAGTCCTGCCTTATCAGGTTCTGGCAACTTGCTCAGGAAAGGACCTGGAAGGTGCGCGCTATTATCAGTTATTTCAGTTTGAAAGCAACAGACCTGAGCTCAGCGGGGGAGATCCCTTCAGGGTTCTGGTCGGGGATTTTGTGACTACGGAAGATGGTACGGGTATTGTACATACTGCACCGGCACATGGTGCTGATGATTATCTTGTAGGCAGAAAAAACAACATCGGCCTCATCAACCTGGTAGACAGAGAAGGAAAATTCATTCCCGGGACGGGGGATTATGCGGGCCGTTATGTAAAGAACTATAAGGACGAGCCTGATTACCAGGATGTCAATGTAGATATTTCCATTGCATTAAAACTCAGGGGCCAGGCTTTTAAAATAGAAAAGTACGAACACAATTATCCGCATTGCTGGCGGACAGATAAGCCGATCATCTATTATCCTTTGGACGCATGGTTCATCAGGACCACTGCACTAAAGGATAAAATGGTAGCGCTCAATAAGACCATCAACTGGAAGCCTAAATCCACCGGGGAAGGGCGATTCGGCAACTGGCTGGAAAATATGGTAGACTGGAACCTGAGCAGAAGCCGCTTTTGGGGTACACCGTTACCGATCTGGATGACGGAAGATGGGGAAGAAAGCCTTTGCATCTCTTCGATAGCTCATCTTAAAGAAGAAATAGTCAAAGCAGTAGCTGCTGGTCTCATGCCTGCGGATACGGATCTGGACAGGTTCGTACAGGATCTTCACCGGCCTTATATCGACAACATTACGCTCATCTCTGCTAATGGTAAGCCGATGTACAGGGAACCGGACCTGATCGATGTCTGGTTCGACAGTGGTGCAATGCCTATTGCACAATGGCATTTCCCGTTTGATAACCAGGAGACTTTTGCACAGAACTATCCTGCAGACTTCATTGCGGAAGGAGTAGACCAGACCAGGGGCTGGTTCTATACATTGCACGCACTGGGTGCATTACTACAGGAATCTATAATAGAAAAATTAAACAGCCTGGATATACCTGCCGATAGCCGGAAATATACGGGTATCGCTTATAAGGCTGTGGTATCTAACGGGCTGGTGCTGGATAAGCATGGGAATAAGATGAGCAAGCGACTGGGCAATGTTATAGATCCGTTTGCTACCATTGAGAAATATAGCGCAGATGCTACCCGCTGGTACCTGATCACCAATGCATCTCCCTGGGACAGCCTGAAGTTTGATATCAAAGGGATCGAAGAGATCCAGAGAAAATTCTTCGGCACCTTATTCAATACCTACCAGTTCCTGGCCCTGTATGCCAATGTGGACGGATTCACTTACAGCGAAAAACCCTATTCCGGTAGCGCAAAGGCATGAAATGGACCAGTGGATCATTTCCGCTTTGAATACCTTGATTGAAAAGGTCACGGTTTTCATGGATGACTATGAGCCCACACAGGCGGGAAGAGCTGTTGAGCATTTTGTAGATGAGCATCTGAGCAACTGGTATGTGCGGCTCAGCAGGCGGAGATTCTGGAAAGGCGAATACAATGAGGACAAGATCTCTGCATACCAGACATTGTACGAATGCTTAGAGACCTTATCCTTATTAATCGCTCCTGTATCTCCTTTCTTTGCAGACTGGCTGTTCCAGAACCTGAACAGGACTTCAGGAAAGCACCAGGCTGTTTCTGTTCATCTTATGGATTTCCCGGAGAAGCACCAGGAATACATCCAGGAGGACCTGGAACAAAGAATGCAAAGCGCACAGGATATTTCCTCCTTGATCCTGTCCATACGTAAGAAAGAAAATATCAGGGTACGTCAGCCATTATCCAAGGTATTGATTCCGGTATTGAATGAGCAGGTGAAGCAACAGGTCGAAAAGGTAAAAGACATCATTCTTTCAGAAGTCAACATTAAGGAAATAGAATACCTGGAGCCTGATAATATTTTCATGAATAAAAAAATAAAACCTAACTTTAAGACTTTAGGCAAAAAAGTAGGCGGGCTGATGAAAGACCTGGCAGCTATGATCAGTAATTTCAGCCAGGAGCAGATCAACAGGATAGAACAGGAAGGCGGGATAACCTGTGAGATCAACGGGCAACAGGTGTCTATTGTACCTGAAGATGTAGAAATAACAGCCGGAGATATTCCCGGCTGGTCTGTAGCTTCCAAAGGTAGCCTGACAGCAGCATTGGATATTACGATCACTGAAGACCTGGAAGAGGAAGGCAATGCCAGAGAACTGATCAACAGGCTTCAGAAGATCAGAAAAGAACAGGATCTGGAGCTGACGGACAGGATTGAGATCTATTTGAAGAACGCGGAGAGTATGAGCACTACTGTTCAGAAATACGATCAGTATATCAAGGCGGAAACATTAGCTGATATGATCTCCTTCAGTAATAACGGCAACGACCTGGAATGGGAGGAAGTGGAGATCAATAACCAAAACATACAAATTCACATTAAAAAAAGTAAGTAGCCATGGCAAAAGCAAAATCAACAACAAAAAAAAGCAGTAAGCAAAAAGGCAGCTACTCCAACCAAGACTGTGGTTAAAAAAGCTGTGGCAAAATCAACAGCCAAGAAAGCGGCCGTACCTGCTAAGAAAGCTTCAGCAAGTACAGCTGTATCTGCCAAAAAAGCAACTGCTAAGAAAACTACCGCAAAAAAAGCGGCGGCACCTGCCAGGAAGACTGCAGCAGTAACCCCAAAAGTGGCGGCGCCTAAGAAAGCAGCTCCGGCAAAAAAAGCTGTGGTCACCAAGAAAGTTGCAGCTCCTAAAGCTAAAGCAGCTCCTAAAAAGGCAGCGTTACCGGCAAAAGTAACCCCTAAGGCTGCTGCTAAAAAAGCTGCTGTAAAACCAAAACCGGTAGCTAAAAAAAACGGCAACAGCTCCTGTTAAGCCTTCAGCTAAGGCAGCGACTAAAAAAGTCGCCGTCGTAACAGCAACAAAACAAAATACAATTGCTAAAAAGGCACCTGCCAAAGCAGCATTAAAAAAGCCGTTAAGCACACCTGCCAAAGCGAAAGCTAAAGTGGAAAAGGAAAAAGCATTACCAAAAAATGAGATCGTAGATGCGATCAATAAAAAATCAGATTTGAAAAAAGCACAACCGGGCGCTATCGCAGTAAGAGATCTCGACAGGAATCCAAAGAAAAAAGATGACCTCGAAAACGTAGAAAAATTTAACCCGGTAAGAACATCGATACTTATGGAAGAAAATGAAACACACGCAGGCCCGACCTACAGATACAGTGATGAAGACCTGAACGAATTCAAGGATCTGATCCTCAAAAGACTGGAAGTAGCACGTGAGTACCTGAACTACTACCAGGCATTAATGGCCCGGAAAGGAGAATCCGGAACAGATGATACGGACAACAGGTTCAATTCTATCGAAGATGGTAGCGGAGCGATGGAAAGGGAGCAACTTTCATTGTTAGCTTCCCGCCAGATGCAATTCATTGACCACCTGGAGAAAGCGCTGATGCGAATTGAGAACAAAACTTACGGGATCTGCCGTGTAACCGGAAAACTGATCGATAAGGCAAGGCTGAAAGCTGTACCGCATTGCTACATTAAGTATAGAAGCAAAAACAAACAGAAGATAATCTTTCTATACCAGTCTGCAAATATTAAAAAGCACCTTTCTTGATGAAAGGTGCTTTTTGTTTGGTATACAACAGGTTTATATTAAAAGAGTATATGCTCTACTATAGAGTGGTGGCGATGCTCCCGGCAAAAAAAACAGGATAGAATTCCTCTATGATCCGTCTTCCGGAACGGCAGATCCTTAACTCACCGGAACTTCGACGTTCTTCTTGACAGCTGCTACGAAAACTCACGAATAAGGGGTGAAGGTTGGCATCACCGTACTTTTGTATTCAGGGGTGGAACTGTGCAGCAATATAATGAGGGTGACCATCCAGCTCCAGAATTTCTACCAGGCCTGTTTCAGGATTGATACCGGTAGCTTTTCATGCCGTTGGCTTCAAACCTGGCCAGGTAATCATTGTTGAATTCATAACGGTGCCTGTGCCGCTCGGTAATTTCAGGAACGCCACCATATATCTCATGGGCTTTCGAACCCTCTTTCAATTGACATTTATAGGCTCCCAGGCGCATTGTTCCGCCCATTTTCCGCAATGTTTTTTTGTTCTTCCATCAGGTGGATGACAGGATCCGGTGTATCTTTGTCCATCTCGGTAGAATTGGCCTGGGACAATCCCAGTACATTCCTGGCAAATTCAATAGAGGCGCATTGCATTGCCCAGGCAGATCCCAAAGAATGGGATCTTATACTCTCTCGCATACTGAATCGCAGATATTTTCCCTTCTATTCCCCTGGAACCAAATCCCGGAGCTACGATAATCCCCTGGAGTCCCTGTAATTTCTTATCCAGGTTTTCTTCTGTAAGGAACTCGGAGTGTATATTTTTGATTTCTACTTTGCATTCATTCATGGCACCGGCATGGATCAATGCTTCCAGGATAGATTTATAAGCATCCTGAAGCTCTACATATTTTTCCAACCAGGCCTACGGTGATCACGGATTTCGGGGTACCTCAGTTTATTGAGGAATTCTTTCCATTTTTCCAGTTCCGGCTCATTGCCCATAGGCAGCTGCAGCAGCTTCAGGGTAATCTCGTCCAGCTTCTCCCGCTGCATCTCCAGGGGTAACGGAATAGATCGTATCGGCATCCCTGGCCTCTATTACTGCATCCTGCTTTACATTACAGAACAATGCGATCTTCCTTTTCAGGTCATTGTATATAAGGCTCTTCTGTACGGCATACAATGATATCGGGGTGGACACCGTTTTCACTCATTAATTTTACAGAATGCTGGGTAGGTTTCGTTTTTAATTCTTTGGCCGCTTTTAGATAGGGTATTAAGGTAAGGTGGACCACAATACAGTTTTCATCTCCCAGTTCCCATTTCAGCTGGCGTACCGTTTCGATATAGGGTAGGGATTCGATATCTCCTACAGTACCGCCCAGTTCGGTGATGATGATGTCATAATCCCCGGATTCTCCCAGGAGCAGCATTCTTCTCTTGATCTCATCAGTAATGTGCGGGATGACCTGTACCGTTTTCCCCAGGAATGCGCCTTCCCTTTCTTTATTGATCACGTATTGGTACACCCTTCCCGTGGTCACGTTATTGGCCTGTGATGTCGGTGTATTCAGGAACCGCTCATAATGGCCCAGATCCAGGTCTGTCTCAGCACCGTCATCCGTTACATAACATTCACCATGTTCATATGGATTCAGCGTACCGGGATCTACATTGATATAGGGATCGAATTTTTGAATGGTAGTGCGGTAACCTCTTGCCTGGAGCAGCTTGGCAAGCGATGCGGCGATGATACCTTTACCTAATGATGATGTAACCCCTCCTGTAACGAAAATATGCTTGGTCATTATGATTGAAAATTGTGGATAATTGCGAATAACGACCCATACACTATAAAATAATCTAATATTTTATATACAGAGGTCGTGCAAAGGTAAGTATAGTTTCAAAATTTTCAGCGCAATTTGTCCGTATTTTGGAAATGAAACGATTAGGAAATTCTATTTTTGCCTGTTTAATAAAAATACTATGGTAAACGGAATCGACAATATCATCTTTGACCTGGGCGGAGTCATACTGGATATTGATTACCAGAAATCTACCGATGCGTTCAGGGCCCTGGGTATCCCGGATTTTGAAAAAGAGTTTTCCCAGGCTGAACAATCAAGGTTTTTCGAAAGATTTGAAAAAGGAGAAGCCTCTGAGCAAGACCTGTTCGATCATATCAATAACATAAGTAGCGTACCGCTTCATAGCCAGGATATTATCCAGGCCTGGAATGCTATGTTGCTGAGGATTCCCCTCCGCAGGCTGCAGATCCTGCAGCAATTACAATTGCATTACAATACCTTTCTCCTGAGCAATACCAATTCCATACACGAAGCTGCATTTAACCGCATGCTGAAAGAAGTATGCGGATTTCAGTCACTGGCCGTATTCTTCGACAAGGTCTATTATTCCCATTATGTGGGTATGCGGAAACCGGACACCATCATTTTCCGGAAAATCCTGGATGACCATCAGATAGCTGCGGACCGGACACTGTTCATAGATGATTCGCCCCAGCATATTGCCTCTGCCGCATCACTGGGACTAAAGACCCTTCACCTGCTACCAGGTATGACGATCGAGGAAGATGTGTTTCGTTCTAAAAATGTATAACAAAGGAATTTTCACCGGCCTGTATTTCCTGACCAGCTTCCGGATCATTGTTCGTGGGCAAATGCCCTGGCCGTAGGCGCGTCTTTAACCAGGCTGATAAAGATCTCGTGAAGGCTCGGCAGGATCTCCCTGAAAGATTCGATATGTGCATTCTGAGCGATATAATATTTTAAAATATCGTTGCTGCTGTATCCTTCCTTCGGACTGAAGAAAACCTCCTGGTTTTTTTTCACCCAGCAGGTCCATCAGGCTTTCATCAGGGGCAATCCGTTCCGTAGTGTGAATGGCAAATTTATTTTCTTTAAACTGGTGCTTCAATTCATGGACCTTTCCGTCCAGGACTTTCCTGCCGAGGTTGATCAAGACGATTTTATCACATATTTCCTCTACCTGCTCCATCCTGTGGGTACTGAAGATAATGGTCGTTCCTTTCTTGGCCAATTCATAGATCTCTTCCTTGATGACATCGGCATTTACCGGATCCAGGCCGGAAAAGGGTTCATCCAGGATCAGTAATTTGGGATCATGGATGACGGTAGATACGAACTGCAATTTCTGTCCCATTCCTTTGCTGAGGTCTTCAGTTTTTTTGTTCCACCAGGACTCCATACCCAGCTTCCCGAACCAGTATTGCGCATTTTTTGGTGGCTGTAGCGACATTGAGCCCTCTCAGCTGGGCCAGGTACAATACCTGTTCCCCGATTTTCATTTTTTTATACAGACCACGCTCCTCCGGCATATAGCCGATCATATCCTGGTGCTTACCCGGTTCGAAATCCCTGCCGTCAAAGATGATACGACCGGAGTCCTGGTAAAAGATCCCGGTAATCATCCGCAACAGGGTACTCTTCCCGGCTCCGTTGGGACCTAATAACCCGAAGATGCTGCCTTCTTCGATATCAAAGCTGATATCATCTACAGCTCTCTGCGTGGAATAATTCTTTACTAGGTTTTGAATGGAAAGTAATGCCATCGGATTAATGATTGATTTTTAATAATCTGGTTTGTGCGTCGACAATCGAAAGTGTCAAAGATAATACATTAGCGGGCAATATGGACTGAATTATTTGCGGCCATTCTATAATGCGAAGCGCCCCATCATCCAGCAGCATATCCTCAATACCTGCATCAATGGCTTCTTCCAGATGGTTCAAACGGTACAGGTCTGCATGGTACACCTTGGTATACCCGGCTTCACCTGACAGCTTGTATTCGTTAATAATGGAATAAGTCGGGCTGGAGATTTCATCTTCTGCATGGAGCAGGGACATCAGGGCAGCAGTAAGGGTAGTCTTACCTGCACCCATTTCTCCCGCCAGGGTCCAGACGGAATAATTTTTTGCCCGGTCCCAAAGCCAGGCCGCTGTCTCACCGATCTGCTGCAAAGTGAATATTTTCTCCATAATTTTGTCCTCAAAAGTAATTTAATTTTTCTTTCCATAAAGAAAGACTGTGATGTACCAGCTATCGGATTTTGCCTTTTATACAAAAATTCGGCTTTGACCTTATGGCTTGCAGGTCTTTCACCTGGATTCACTGGAATATGATCCTGATCAATGATGATAGCGCATTTCTCTGACGGCTACGGCTCTTTCCCGGAAGTGACATCGGCGGATGAAGACGGCCTGTTGGCCGTAGGGGCGACTTTGGCTACGGACAGGCTACTCTTTGCCTACCGCAACGGGATCTTCCCATGGTATGACCGGGACAGCCCGGTACTGTGGTATGCCCCTGATCCCCGCTTTGTCCTGTTCCCCCCGGAACTGAAGGTCAGTAAAAGCCTGAAGCAGGTCTTGAGAAACGGAGACTGGACCGTTACCGGGAACCAGGTATTTGAACAAGTAGTGCGGAACTGTGCATCTGTTGACAGGAAAGACCAGGACGGCACATGGATCCACGAGGAGATGATAGAGGCGTATACAGGCTTACATCGATCGGGATATGCACAGAGCATTGAAGTATGGCAGCAGGGAAGGTTAGCAGGTGGGCTGTATGGCGTAACGGTCGGAAAAGTCTTCTGTGGGGAGTCTATGTTCTCTTTGGTTTCCAATGCCTCGAAAGTAGCTTTGACACACCTCTGCCTCAGCGGAGAATATGACCTGATCGATTGCCAGGTGTATACAGAACACTTATCAGGCCTGGGCGCCCGGATGATCAGCAGGAGCCGTTATCTGGAAATATTAGCTGCACAGGAAAAATAATTTTTATCCAACTTGTTGGATATTTCAAAAAGATGTGTACATTTGCACTCCCGTTAAGGGAAATAGGGAAGTAGCGCAGGCCGGTAGCGCATCTGGTTTGGGACCAGGGGGTCGCAGGTTCGAATCCTGTCTTCCCTACTTAACAGGAGAAGTGATTCATTTCTCCTGTTTTTAGTTTGTAAGCATCCCATCTTCATGTATAACTATCCTATACCTTTCCTGGAACAGTACCTGGGATAAATCTACCTTCTGATATACTCATATAACATTTCTGAAACTGCACTGTCTCCTTCTTCAGCAGCAATTGCTTTGACAGGGTAGCCATCAGAATTATACTCCATATTGATTGTTCTGTTTATCGTAACACCTGATGCGATGGAATTAAATTGTGTTTTCGTTGCATTATTGACAGAATGAATTTCATTAAACAACGCAGTGGGTGGCAACAAAGACTGCCAGTTGTGTTGATCATCATGCGTTAAATAACTATTAGATTGGACCATAACAGTGTCATTTGTGATTCTATCCAGCTTCACTACGTTGCCCTTACCGTTAACCGTATAAATAATTTTAATCTTGATCCCGGAAGGTGATAAGGTCTCAATACTTTCAATCCTGTTCAAAAGATAATAAAACTGAACCGTAAACTGTAACCTGTTTAAATTATCATATGCCCTGTATTCTTTTACTCTTGAGGAATTGTCCAATTCATACAGGTAATAAACCGGGCCTCCGGGACCCAAATGCTTAATATAATCTGCCCTGCGTGGAATATTATTTTCGTCATAGTCAGAATATTGAATTTCTAAATCTATACCCCCGGTCGAGATGTATTTTCTTTGGATAGAAGTCAACCTGTAATCATGATCATAATGATAATCATATTCTATATCTCCGGAAGTCCATCTGGAAATAAAAATATGCTGGTCCTTTAAATCTTTATTCTTCGTGCATCCGGCATTAAAAGCAATGAAAGATAAAATAAGTATTATAAAATTGGTATTTTTAAGCTTCATGTCCTTATTGTTCCAAGAGATTTATTAACCGGGATTTAATACCATATTATTCCCGGTTACTATTTATTTTCTGAATTCAATTATTTAGTCCGGCGCTGTTATGTAAACTCAACGGATTCAGCAATCCTTTAAAGATAGGAATTCTGTTTGAATGCTATGGTTGTTTCCTATAAATGCAGGAATTCATGCTCCTGTTTAAAGGAAAGCTGGAATCATCACAACCATTTTCGTTCATAAAAAATCTGGAAATATTTCAGGGGGTGTCCATCATTGTGCCTTTCCTGTCGTATAATTTGGAATTGATACAATTTCTTTAATTTTAAAGTATTTTAGGAATATTTACAATCTGGCTTAATTTCCTTATGATACATTTATACTTAAGAAATCATATTAACCTTAAGGTCCAACCGCTGCTCATCATCCCCTTTTTGCTCATCTCTCTGAGCGGACTGTCTCAATCCGCTAAAGATTCGGCTGTCGCACGCATTCATCATCTATCTTCACTTTACCAAAAAAAAGCGTTGACCGAAAAGCAATACCTGGATACCGTTCAGGAAAGTATGATGCTCTTCCAGTCGAACAACGTGAGTTTTACCAACAAGGAACTGCTCCGGTTATTGGCAGACTATAGAGAAGTGATCTGGAATGGCAGGGATCACGAGCGCTTCAAACAGGCTTATTATGCTATCCTGAGCAACCAGGCCCGTTTAGAGAGCCGCAATGGGGAAATGTTCTATTATACAGAAAAGCTGAGCGAATTAGAAGAACGAACCCATACGCCCCCGATTACTTCAATATACTATATCGCTACCCATTATTATGCGGACCTGGCTTATGAAAAAGTGTTAACGCTATATACCAAAAATCAAAAGTTCATTGCAACTATTCCTGACCTGGTTTTGAAAGGACAACTGGAGCGCCGGGAATTGATGCGGAGCAGCGATATGCTTTCCTGCCTGGGATCGGCAGCCTATAAATTAAAGGATAGCCTCCGGGGACGGGAAATAGCACAGATCCTGAGTGAAGTGAGCGATAATATCCATAAGGTATATCCTACTGACAAAGAAATCCTTGCCAGGTTACAATATAGTATCATCATGAACAACCATGAGAAAAATCTATCCCTCAACAACTATAGCGGAATATGGAAAAATATCCGGCAACTGGATAGCCTTTTGTATGATCCTAATACCCCCGAATACCTTAAAAACTATGTAGGGTTTATGGCTACTGATAAGAAAGCGCTCCTCTTTCTTGAAACAAAGAAGAATGACAGTGCCGGCTATTATATCGATATGCTGGGCAAAATGTATGAGGATAAAATGGATCCTATGAATGCTTATATGGTCAAGAAGTACCAGGCGAGACTTTTATATAATAAAGGGTACTTTAAAGAAAGCGAAGATACCCTGGTGAAGGCTTTGGAATTACTGGAGGCCAGGAACAGGAACAGCGGTGCAGAGATAGACGAAATCATGTATGCCCTGACCAAAGTGGAAGAACAGCAGCTGCTGTTAGCCCATTCAGCAAAAAAAACAAAAGAAATCCGAACGTCAATTCATTGCTCTTGGGTTTGGAGCCTTTCTATTATTAGGTGGTAGTATACTCAGCTTTGGTATTGCCAGACAGCGGCAAAAAAACGCGTTTCGTAGATTTCAAGCTCAACCTTGCCAGGAATATTCATGACGAAACCAATCCTGCCCTGCTTTACGCAAAAATGCTGGCTAAGAACCGGAGGACAAACCAATTAAGAGAAGAAAAAGATGAACTGGAGATACATATCGAACATACCATGGAACTCATCAGGAACCTGTCCCAGGATCTGAAATCAGATCAGCAATGGGTACTTGATGACCTGCTTAAAGATACCAGGACCATGCTGGACAAGATCAGCGTACTGTCAGACTTTTCTTATTCTATCCGGGACTCCTTAGACAAAAAGCGTTTTTTAAGCTATTACCAGTATTCCAACCTCAAAGCTATCCTGCAGGAATGCATTACGAATTCCATTAAACATGCAGATTTTAAGCATATGGATATAACATTCGCAGTAGAGTCAAGCCTGCTAAAAATCAGCTACCGGGACGATGGGAAAGGATGGCCTGTTGACCAACAGGTGAATGGTCATGGCCTGCAGAATATCAGGGACAGAATAAAAAAGCTCAACGGTGATCTTGTGATCAAAAATAACTATCCCCATGGCTTTCGGATAGACATGAACATGAAGCTCAGTTAATGGTCTGGTAAAGTTTCTCTTTACTTATATTTTTAAGCCAGGCTCCGGGATGGCAGCGACTAAACCTGTCAGCCTTGTCAAACCCAATCCCCCGTCAGTGTCGGATCACAAGCTTCCCGACTGCTGATCTGCCGTCTGTGGTGCGGATCTGGTAGAAATATATACCTGAGGGTAATGCGCTTACATCAATTGTCTGCTGTTGGGATGCAGGATCCAATCGCATTTCTGACCATCTCCTTCCTGTCATATCCGTAAGCCAGAATGCAGCATGCGGGTCCAGGTGCCTGAGCTGGTATTGAATATGCACCTCGTCCCGTGCAGGATTGGGATAGCAGGTTGCCACAATATCTTCGTCATTTGAATTCAAAACAGATAGTGTGGTATCATAATTGGACAGAACAGTGATATCATCCACGTAAAAGCCATCCATTTCCAGGCCGGGATCACTGTTCAGCGTATACCTCAGCTTGATCCTTTCTCCTGCAAAAGCAGACAGATCGATCATTTCCTTTACCCAGGCAGGCTGCGCTCCATCATACATTGCGGCTACATTATTCTGGTTGTCATTACCTTTGTTGGTATAGAGACCGCATAGTGTAGTACTTCCGCCTCCTTCCACTATTGCTTCCAGTTCCACATAATCAAAGCCTTTCTCGATTTGCCACCTGGCCTGGAAGGTCAATAATGCTGCGGAGACATCTTCGAGGTCTATCCATTCACCTGTGGTAGTGGCAATGCTTGAATTAGGTGGATAATTACCGGCAGGCGTTTCCGTGAAACTACCTGGTGCAGATGTAAATTCGGTCATACTTACATCCCAGCTTCCGCTCATACTTTCCATATGATCACAAGCGTTATAATAGATGGTATCCAATATGGCATACCTGGTATGGAAGGTGTCTGATAATTCAAATCCCGAGCTGTGCTGCCATTTTATAGCGTAGATCACCTCTTCATTTAGTGGCGTGCCTGCATCCAGGTGCAATGCGATAGAATCGGAAAGCACCATACCTATCTCTGTTGCTGTATAAATCCGGGGATCTCCTACAGAAAGGATATTGCTGCTGACCGGAACTAAAGACACGGTATAGCTTCCGCCCGGGTCTATTCCGGTTCTTTTGAAATGTATAAGTATATCATTATCCAGGGTGGTCAATGCAGGGAAAGGTTCGGGCTTCACTTCACAGTATGCACCCGCTAACCTGGCTGCAAACAGGTTTTGCTGGAGCGTGTTCTTAGCGATGGGAATGATCCTCGAACTCATCGGCCAGAAACCGTCCTCATAGCTTCCTGCTTCGGGTGTCAGGGAGAAGATTTTGTCTTTGGTGGATTGTTCATCATACATCCAGTCATCACTGTCACCATTGGTGACATACCCTACAGTTTTCATTGCCGGTACCTGTAATGAACCCGCTGCACCCGGCCATTTCCTCAGCGATACACCTGAAAGTATTCGAATCCGGGGTAAGGTAGGATGGGATATGCCCGTAAGGATAGATCAGCAGGTTGCTGAAAGTATGTGCATTCAAAGCGATTTTAAAATTATGATCCACACAAAAATCCCTGATGGCCTGGGTTTCATTTTCAGAGAAAGCACCAGGTCCCCTGTACGTTTCGGAATAAGAAGCCGAAGATGATCCCAAATCATCGTAACCCCAGTGTGACCCGTAGTTCCTATTCAGGTCTACACCATAAGAAGATCCGTTATTCCTCCTGTTCTTACGCCACATACCACCACCATCCGGGTCAGTAGACTGGTTATATAAATATCCATCCGGATTCAGACAAGGCACGAAATACAGCTCTCTGGAATCGATCAGTGCCGTAATCTCCGGATCAGTTCCATAATTCTCCAGCAGATACCACATATAGAAAATAAGCTGTGACAAGGATTGTACTTCCCTGGCATGGTGCAATGCCGTATATAATACCTGCTCCTCATCACTTTCCGCTACATCCGGGTTGTCGCTTATTTTTACGTATAATATTTGGTTACCATCATTTGTAGAATAGGATCCGATGGGTTGCTTTACGGTAATGAGCTCCGGGAACCTGGCCCGCATACTGTCCAGGACATCCTGCATCTCCTGGTAAGTATAGAAACCGGCATAACTTCCCAATTCAAAATTTTCGGGAGTAGGGTAATCGGGACAATCTACACATCCATTTTCGTCATATTCTTTCAATAAACCCGGGGTTTTGTTCCTTTCCCGGTAATACAGCCCCACATTTTCAATTTCGATTACATATTCCAACCCTAAGGTTTCTATTATCTCTATTTCCTGTTCAGACAGGTCAGTGATGAAGTAGAGGTCTTTCTTGAAGAATCCATGGTCAACAGCAATGCCTTGTTCCGCCATTTTTTGTAACCCACCTGTTCCGGTTTGTACTTTTACCCTATGATACAGACCTTCATCTTGTGCACGGGCAGGCATGGAGCCGATCAGAAGAAGACAGGAAAGAAGTATAGCTATGAATTTCATAATTTATTTATATTTTGAAAATAAGATTGGGGATGGGTAACTGTTCTGTAAAGATATATGTAAAAATCAAATGAATCAGGATTAAATTTTGCCCGTCCGTAGGTTCACAACACCTTGCAGTAATGGAAATATTTATTTACTCTTTAGTTTGGGGTCCGGAATCCTGCAACCGGTTCAGGCTCAACGGATGAATAGCAATGCTGCATAATACATCAACAGAACATTACATTGGGCTGCTGTGCAAAAACTACCGGAACAAACCTGCACCCTTTCATCAGCAAGGATGTAAATAGAACTTAAAATAACCGGTAATGCTTAGACTGTCATTTAATTTTAATACTTTTGATTCATCTGCTGAAACAGGGTTTTCAAATTTTAAACATTTCGTTTCGATGAATAAACGACTACTTCTATCCTGCATGGCTACTTGTGTCTTATGGGGATCCGGAACGGTTCAGGCTCAGTATAAGCTTGAAAACGGGTCAAATGACCAAGTAAGTGAAAAAAGAACTTCCTCCATCAATAACTGGAACGTACCCAAAGTTCCCCGGTCTGTACAGTTTGCAGGAGAAAAAGTGCCCCTGGACCGGTGGGAAGTCTATGAGCGGCTGGACCGGGAGTTATTGACCAATGCATTTTATCACACCAGTACTTTTTATATTTTTAAAACTTAAAGAAAGGTATTTCCCGGTTATCGAGAAGATCCTGAAGGAAAACGGCATCCCTGAAGATTTTAAATACCTCTGTGTAGCCGAAAGTTCGCTCCAGAACTTAAAGTCTCCCGCCGGGGCGGAAGGAATGTGGCAGTTCCTGGCTGCTACGGCCCGTAGCTATGGCCTGGAAGTGAACGGGGATATCGATGAAAGGTACCATCTGGAAAAAGCAACGAGGGCCGCCTGTCAGTACCTTAAAGATGCTAAGGCTAAATTCGGTTCCTGGACCGCAGCTGCCGCTTCTTACAATTGCGGGGTAGGGGGGTATTCCAATTTTTCCTCCTACCAGGGTTCCTCATACTATTACGATCTATTATTGCCTGAAGAGACCAACAGGTACGTATTCCGTATCATTGCGTTAAAATTAATACTGGAGAACCCGGTTCATTACGGGTTTAACCTGAGCCCTTCGGATACCTATAAGCCATTCAAGACCAAAAAGATCAAGGTAGAGCAGCCCATCAGCAACCTGGCATCATGGGCAGCCCAGCAGGGTTCCAGTTATAAAATGGTGAGACTGGTCAATCCATGGATCACCGGCAAGACTTTACCGAATAAATCGGGTAAGACCTATTATATAGAAATCCCTATCGATTAAGGCCATTTATGAAATCAAAGAGTATATTCTTTCTTTGTTACCTGGTGTCCCGGACCCTGGCAGGTTGGACACAGGCTCCTGATACCGATACCACAGGGACAGGTATCAGGACATTCCCCCAGGTATTCCATTCCGATTCGGGTATCGTAAAGCAACGCCCGGATTCCGCCCGGTCTGCAGTAGAAGTGGATTCCTTCCTGTATGAATACCAGGTCAGAATGAACGCCAAACGCGCAGGTATGTATGCTGCATTGGTCCCGGGTATGGGCCAGGTGTACAACAGGCAATACTGGAAGCTGATCCTGGTATATGGAGCTTTGGGCACTTCTACAGGGTTCATCATTCACAATTCTTCGGTCTATAATGCCACCAGGAAAGAAATTGCAGACCGGAACTCCTTAGGCTACCGGGTGAATCCGAAATTTAACCTGCTCAGCGATTACCAGCTGTTGCAGCAGGAGGAATACTACAAAAGCAATCTTGATCTCAGTGTTTTACTGACCGGCCTGGGCTATATCCTCCAGGTAATGGAGGCCATATCTGCCAATCATATGAAAGACTTTGACATCACTCCCGATATCTCCATGCGTTTTAAATCTTCGGTCCTTCCGAACCAGCAGATAGGAATCGGTGTAGCCTTCAACTGGAAGTAAATGGCAAGAATAATGGCATTGGATTATGGGCAAAAGCGTACAGGCATAGCGGTCACAGATCCGTTACAGATCATCGCATCCGCATTGACCACCGTGGAGACCAAATTACTGGTACCTTTCCTGAACCGGTATTTCGCTCAGGAGGAAGTGGGAAAGGTCATCATCGGGTACCCGCTCAACTTGGATGGCACACCCACCCACAACACGGAAAGGGTAGAAAAATTTATAGAACGGTTTACCAGGATTTATCCAGGGCTCCCTATTGAAAAAAGAGATGAGACATATACATCTAAAATGGCAATGGAGGTGATGATCGCATCCGGTATGAAAAAGGCGGAACGCAGGAAAAAAGAGAACATCGATAAAATCAGCGCTGCCATCCTCCTCCAGGAATACCTCCAGCACAAATAAAAAAGCCGCCCGGATCCGGGCAGCCTTTCTACCTTAGTTATGAAAAAAATATTTACCGCTGGTATTGTAACCTTTAGTGGGTACAAATGTGTGTGAATTTCCTGAACTATAAAAGTCATTTTCCATAATATGACCAAAATATTACAATTAGCATGAACAGATCAGGAGGAAAACATGGTTAAGCAGGTCCATTGTTCCATATCGGAAAAATTATTTTAAACAACACCTCCCGGATCTGGGGAACATAATTTCTCCATACTTTCTTCCCGGTCGGACATTGCCTTCTTACTTTAAAATACTAATTTTGTAGCTTTCCATTTGAAATAATACTAACCAATCCAATGATGAATCCACAGGGCAGGTACGCAATGCGTGGTGTTTCGGCACAAAAGGAAGAAGTGCATCAAGCTGTAGAGAAACTAGACAAGGGCTTATATCCGAATGCTTTTTGTAAAATATACCCGGATGTATGGGCCGGAGATGAAGCATATTGCAACATCATGCATGCGGATGGAGCAGGCACCAAGTCCATTCTTGCCTATATGTACTGGAAGGAGACGGGAGATATGAGCGTGTGGAAAGGTATAGCCATCGATTCGATTGTGATGAATATCGATGATATGCTTTGTGTGGGCGCTACGGGACCTTTTACTTATTCTTCTACGATCGGCAGGAACAAACACCTGATTCCCGGTGAAGTGATTGCGGCCATTATCAACGGGACCCAGGAGTTCTTTGACCAGATGGCTCAGTTCGGGATCGAAGTCCGTTTCATGGGTGGGGAAACTGCAGATGTAGGGGACGTGGTCCGGACGGTAATTGTGGACGGTACGATGGCTTGCCGGATGCCGAGAAAAAATATTATTGATGCCTCAGCGGTTCGCCCGGGAGATGTCATTGTCTCCTTTGCTTCCTATGGACAGGCGGTCTACGAGGATGAATACAACTCCGGTATGGGCAGCAATGGCCTGACAAGCGCCCGGCACGAATTACTGCACAAATCCTATGCCGCCGCTTACCCTGAATCACTGGATCCTGATCTTCCTGAAGAAGTGGTTTATAATGGTACCTATAAGCTTACTGACCCTACAGAGACACCGTTAAATGCAGGTAAAATGATATTATCGCCTACAAGGACCTATGCACCTCTTGTCCTGAAAGCTTTACAACAGTTTCCCGGCAAGATCAGGGGCATTATCCACTGCAGCGGAGGCGGACAGACCAAATGTATGCATTACCTCCCCCGGGATGTGGATGTCATCAAGGATAATCTACTTCCTGTTCCGCCATTGTTCAAAATGATCCAGCAAAGTGCAGGTACCGGCTGGAAGGAAATGTACCAGGTCTTCAATATGGGCCAAAGGCTGGAAATGTTTACCGACCCGGAAACGGCATTACAACTCGTAGCGATCGGGAAATCGCTGGGGATCGAAGCACAGATCAGCGGAAAGGTGATTTCCGGAAACCACCGGTTGGTCATCAGCTCCGAGTACGGTACTTTTACATATTAATCAGTATTTTTTCATTCTTTGAAAGAAAAACTCAAACAAAGCCGGACACTCAAAAGTATCAGGAGGGCCATATTCTCAATGGTGGATTTTTTCTATCCGCCATTTAAACGATGGATACCGCTCAAGACTTTCAGGTATGCTTTTTGTGGCGGGTCTGTGGCGCTGCTGAACCTTTTGGTGGTAGCCTTTTCCAATCAGTTTATCATGGATGAACGTGCGCCTGTGGACATAGGTATCCTCCGGATGCAGTATTACACCGTTTCCTTCATCATTGCTTTCTGTGTGAGCTTCCCCGTTGGCTTTATCCTGAATAAATACATCGTCTTCCAGGCATCGAATCTAAAGGGCAGGGTACAGCTGTTTCGTTACTTCTCTATGAATATGCTGAATATTCTTCTCAACTATCTATTGCTGCACTTATTCGTGGGCATCTGGGGATTCTGGCCTACGCCTTCCCAGGCCGCTATCACATTGCTGCTCGCCATACTGAGTTATTTTGTCCAGAACTTCTTCTCCTTCCGGGAGAAAAAGGAAGATTTCTTTATAGAGCCGGATGATGAAGCGACGGAGCAACCCGGGAACTAAGATAAGATATCGAACAACGGCACTACAGTACTTTGTATCCCAGAAGAGCGCTTCTGCAATCAGGTATCCTACTTCTTACTCTGTCCGGCTTTTACAGGACATCCCACCTATGCCATAATATTAATTTTACATATTTTATGATATGTATCTTGAAAAAAATGTACTTTCCGTCTCTATTTTGAATCAGTTTTAAGTATCATCGTTGAAAGCAGGAGATGCTCCGGACAACCTGGGGGCTTTTTTCAATTTTAATACAAGCTATAACCTTACTATATGAATCCCATTACAGAAAGAATCAATGCAACCATAGATCACTTCAGGCATCAGGATTTCGGCCTTGGATTTAGAAGAATGCTGGACTGTATTATGGATACTGAAGATATGAACCTATACCGGGAAGCGATCGCATTAACAAAATGGAAGAATGAGCACCCGGAAGATAAGGAGAACCTCAGCCTCAGATCCATTGAACTGTTGCAAAAAGCAGCGCATATTCCCCTGAATGTCGATACCACAAAGGAGCCGGTCATTACCGCCCGGCATATCCAAAAAAGTTATGGCTACGGAAGGTTCTCCCTGGGGCCTATTTCCCTGAATCTGAATAAAGGACAGGTTTACGGGCTGGTAGGAGAGAACGGAAACGGGAAGACCACACTGCTGAGGATGCTGGCTCAGGAGCTCAAGCTGAATTCCGGGGATATCAGCTTTCATTTTACCGGGAGCAGGGGAGATCAGTATGATCTCCGGACGAAGCTGATCTATATCCCCCAGAGAACGGAAAGATGGTATGGCAGCCTTAAAGATAACCTGAGATTTGTACTGGCACATTACAAGACCCCTGCAAATGAGATCGAAACCAGGATGATGATGATGATCTGCCGGCTGGGCTTGTGGAAGTACCAGGAGCTGATGTGGAATGAATTGTCCAGCGGATACAAGATGAGGTTCGAGCTGGCCAGGACCTTACTGCGCAAACCAGAAGTACTCTTACTCGATGAGCCGTTGGCCAATCTGGATATAATGGCGCAGCAGGTCATCCTTGAAGACCTGAAGTATATCTGCAATTCGCTCACCAGGCCGATAGCCATGATCCTCAGTTCCCAGCAACTCTACGAGGTGGAGAAAGTGTCTGACCGGGTGATCTTCCTCAAAGACGGCCGGTATGATGAGGCGCAGCAGACAGTAGCTACAGATGAACCGGAACACCTGATCGTGGAATTCGATTCCGATGAATCCAAAGAAAAACTCAATGAGCTCCTTTTGTCATTAGGTATATTCCGGTTATCCTACAACGGGGGTGTATATATCGCCAGGTTTGATGCCCAGGTACGTTTCTCAGAAGTACTTCAGCTGCTGGGCAATGCAGGTATCCAGCTCACCTATATCAGGGATATCTCTGCTTCATCCAGAAGATTTTTTATTGCCTGATCATTTTCCTTTTGATTTTTTCCAATTCACTAAGTATATACACATGAATTCACTGATAAAAAGAACCAACAAATACCTCATTGAGCGATATCCCAATATATGGAATGCCCGGTTGATATGGATGTTGCCGGGTGGCCTGCTGATACATCTATTATTCTTTATCACCGGGTACTTCATTCTGAGCTATCCGGGGCAGCTGAAATCCTATTTATCCGACGAGACCATCATGGGCAATTACGGCGTGGGGCTTTTTTCCGCGGTAGTGTCTATCGTGATGATCGTCATCTGGATCATCTACCTGATCAAGAATAACGCATTCAAAAACTTCTATCCCTATACCGGGTGGAAATTATTTTTAAATTTCTGGTATTACCTGATCGTATTTTTCCTACTATCCAGCTTTTATATCTCGTTCGCTGCAGGCTACAAGACATACATTGCCCGGCATTATCCCGAAGATAAAATAGAAGACCAGATTGAGAAAAGCAACCTGGCCTCCATCTTTTTCAATTTTTCTCTGGATCATTATGATCTGAAATATAAGCGGTACCCTTCACCTTACGACACGCTGTATATAGAGACCAATCCGGCGTCCGTCAATACATCCCAGCCTTATTACAGGTTCAAGGGAAAAGATTATCAGTTTTATAGCATCGGAAGAGACACCTTCAACAGGGAAAATTATGACTCCATTAATGCAATAAGCTCAAAAAGCTTCACCAATTATTACCTGAATGACTCTATGGAGGTATACCTGTGGAAAAAGCAGGTGGTACCGTTAGCTCAATATCCGGATACTGCCTACAGCTATCTGAATTACTCCCTGCTTCCATTCTCTTCGGGGAACGGTTACTACTACAGCAGCTATCCTTATTCGCAATATGAGACAGATCAGCATTTAAAAACATACAGCGAAAAATGGCACAGCCTTTTTGATCCTGTTCAGAAGAATGAAATAGAAAAAGTGCTTCAGGACTTCCTGGCAGTATGTAAAGCATATGATATCCCTACCAATCTTACACTAAAGCAATGGCTGGATTTAGTCCTGCAGCACAATGATACCGAAGTGGACAGCTTTATTTATAATGCGGATCTGAGATACGGGGTTCCCGAAGGTGTGACCGATCTTATGGTTACTGTAGACGCCGCAGCCGGGCAGGCTGCCATAGATGCCGCCAATGCGGACAGTATAAGCACCACCATAGCCGAGAGGGAAAAGAACTACCTGCAGAGCAGGATGACCCGGTATTATATAGATCAGAATGCATTGCAGAACTCCTTCCAAAGCCTCGGCAACCTTAGAGATTTTGATTTTGTCACCGATGCGCTCAAAGTCATGATGTACTTATCCCTTGCTCTGGCATTGGTCCTATTGATGTTCAGGGTCACGGATCTGAGAACTTTAATTTTCAGCGTGGTAGTAGCCGGGATCATCAGTGTGCTGGTCTCCTTGCTATTGATCATCACCAGTATGGGTGTATTTGGCAGTAACCGGGATCTGGTGATCCTCTATATGCTGCTTGGGGTGGCATTTATGATCCTGATCCTGCCGTTTTTCCTGAGACAGATCATGTCTAAGCTGGTCAGGGGTATTCATCTCAATCTGGTATTGGGTAATGTCACTTTATTTTTGCTGCTGCTCATCCTGATCATCGATGCGCATTTAGAACTGGCCTTTGAGTCGAATATCCGGGATTATACCATGAATTCCGCCATGTATACATCATTGTTTGAAATATATGAAAATGAGATCATTTTTGGCCTCTGGACAGGTACTGTCCTGGTGATCCTGCTGTTCTCTTCTTATATCAAAAAATGGAAGGGGAGCCCTGAGCAATAGCAGTTCAGCAACTGCCAAAAAAGAATAATATGAACGGATTTTTCCACACGGATCCACATATTTTCACATTTTCGGAATTATTTCATGATAATTCCGAAAAAAATTTGGCAGACAATATTTATTGGATTACTTTTGCAGTCCCAAAATAATATTAAAGAATTTAGAATGCCTACTATACAACAATTAGTAAGAAAAGGAAGAAAGCAAATCGTTGCCAAATCTAAATCACCGGCTCTGGATGAATGTCCGCAACGTCGTGGTGTATGTACCCGTGTATATACGACGACACCTAAGAAGCCTAACTCAGCGCTGCGTAAAGTGGCTAAAGTTCGTTTGACCAATAAGATCGAGGTGATCGCTTATATCCCCGGTGAAGGTCACAACTTACAGGAGCACTCTATCGTATTGATCCGTGGCGGAAGGGTAAAGGACTTACCGGGTGTACGTTACCACATCGTAAGGGGAGCCCTGGATACTGCAGGTGTAAAAGACCGGAAACAAAGTCGTTCTAAATACGGTACTAAAAAAGTAAAATAATATTTATTCTTAAAAAATTATAAATTCATTATCTACTAATGAGAAAAGCGCAAGCCAGGAAGTTGCCTTTGGCACCAGATCCGAAATTTAATGATAAAATGGTTACCCGTTTTGTGAACACTATGATGTGGGATGGAAAGAAAACGGTAGCTTTTGATATATTCTATACTGCTTTGGACAAAGTAGCGGGTATGACAAGTGAAGATGGATATGAAGTCTGGAAAAAAGCATTGCAAAATGTAACTCCTTCGGTAGAAGTGCGCAGCCGTCGTATCGGTGGTGCTACGTTCCAGATCCCTGCTGAAGTCCGCCCGGATCGTAAGATCTCTCTGAGCATGAAATGGCTGATCCGTTTCAGCCGTGAACGCAACGGTAAGACAATGGCAGACAAACTGGCCAACGAGATCGTGGCAGCAAGCAAAGGTGAAGGAAGCGCATTCAAGAAAAAAGAAGATACGCACAGAATGGCCGATGCCAACAAAGCATTTGCACACTTTAAAGTTTAATCGATTTCTAAGAAACAGATCAAAAGTCCTGAGTATATCCTGCTCAGGATTTTTTTATTGAAAATACCGTCATATGGGATGCGTCTGTCCGGATCTTTGCTGAACATTTGCTACCTTATTTTCTTTCTTTTGAATAACCTTAATGTAAATCAGTTCAAAGAAAATCTCAACAATGGTTTGCGTTACAATTACTGCTGCCGCCACCTGGTTTCCGGGCTCAGGCAAAGCCAATGCCAAAGGTAATACGACCAATGAATTTCTCGTGCCTGTCGAAAACGAAATAGCCCTGGAACCGGAGACATCAATGCTGAATAATTTAGCTGAAAATTTTCCGATGAACGGAGCATACTGTACAACAAAACCCCGATTATAGGTTCAATGGTACTTCCAAGGCATGGCTGTTTTCCCAGCTTAATCCGACAACCACACCTACTATAATCGTGACAATATAGATGCCTGTTTGCCATTTCTCAAGCTTTTCCCTTGTCATCCTGAATGTCCTGAATAGGTCCCTGAGAGACATTCAATCCCGTTACAATCCAAGCTCAGAGATTATGAACTCTTTAACTCCTTCAGCACCGGTCAACTCTAACCATGCTTCGCTTTTGTCCCCACTAACAGATAGGGCAAAGGTAAAAAAAATCGCAACACGCTCTTTCTGTTTTAATGAATTCCGTCAGTTCATCCAATACTTTGTCTGTCCCGGGAAATTTAAATGCCATACCGTTTTGAAGTTCCCTTTTCTCAGTTACCTGCCGTTTCAAGTTTGCCATAACGGTTTCTTTCCGCTGCCTGAGTTCCGGTGTGGTTAGTTTGCAGGACATTTCCAATGAAGTATTTTTAGCGGTGCAGCCATCGCTGCAAACTACTTGCTTTTGTGCAGGTAATGTCCCATCTTGCCGGGAGTCACCACTACACGAGACCAATATAAAACAAGCTATGCCTGCTGCTGCAATGAACTGATGCCTGACCATGCTTCTGTATATTTATATTTACCTTTACAAAGGTAAACAGTGGAGTATAGTCCACGGTCAGGAAAAAAGTCAAAAAATTTCGGAAACTATGCTCATTGGTGAATTATCAAAGCTATCAGGACTCTCAAGGGATACAATAAGGTTTTATGAAAAATGCGGGCTCATTGAAACTGGTAAAAAAGAAAGAAGGTGGAACAACTACAAGGAATATCCGGGAGCGACACTGCAACGATTGTTATCCATAAAACGATTGAAAAGTTTCGGTTTTACACTGAACGAAATTGCCGAAATACTGGATATGCTGGATGTCAATGAGGCTACCTGCAGGAATGTATCGGATAAGATCGAAGAAAAAATAGCCATGATCGATCAGAAGATACAGGAGCTTAAGGCTATCCGCAAACAGTTGTCAAACGGAAAGAACAACTGCCAGGATGCAACAGGTGCCTTGAAAACACCAGATGAAACCTGTCCTGTTCTTATGTAAACGGGAAGTTTGTAAAACACCAACCACATCGATTATGAAACGGATTTTAACCCGATGATGGAACCGATCAAAGTGCTGATGAATAATATCCGGAGGAAAGTCGCAGGTTCTTTAAATACAAAAATCCCTACTAAAACAGTGCCTACTGCTCCGATTCCCGTCCATACGGCATAGGCCGTGCCCAATGGCAGACTTTGGGTAGCTTTTACCAGCAAGCTCATGCTGATACCCAGGGCAAGCAGGAAACCCGCATACCATAAGTACATTTCTTTCCCTGTCGTGATCTTGGCCTTTCCCAGGCAAAAGGCAAAAGCTACTTCAAACAAACCGGCAATGATTAAAATGATCCAATTCATGTCTTTATTTTTTGCAAAATTCAGGAATTGTATCCAGTTTACATTTTACAAATGATAAAAAATAAAGCCTTACCTGATATCGGCCCTGATCCTGCTCAGGCTCACCTGTGTAATTCCTAAATACGAAGCGATATAACCGAGCTGGACACGCTGGATTAAACCGGGATTGTCCCTTAAAAGCTCTTTATAGCGCTCTTTGGCTGTCCGGAACTGCCTGGAGATCAACCTTTCCTCCGTTTTTAAAAGTTCCTGCTCCGCAAATTTGCGTCCCCAGTTAGCGATATGGATATCTTTTTTAAAAAGCTCCTGCAGGTCTTCAGATTTAAGCTCATACAGCGCACAGTTCTCCAGCAGTTCGATACGCTCGTAACCCATCTGGTTGGCTACGTAACTTCTCATAGAAATAATCGTTTCTCCCTCCCGGCCAAACCAAAATGTGATATCGGCATCTCCTGATTCCGTATAAGCCCTGACTATTCCTTTTTTGATGAAATAGATGCTTGTTTCTATGCTGTTGTTTTTGAATAAGATATATCCTTTAGGAAATGCAGCTTCGCTGATATGGCTTTTCAGCACCTGTTCAGACGCTTCAGGAAGAAGGTATATTCTGTTTATAATATGGGAGATATCCACTTATGAATTTGTATGTGCAGCGTCGCTGACAGCCTGCTGCAAATTTATATAATTATTTCAAGTGTATTCAGATACAGATCGTCTGGCTTCATGTTCTCCCTCGCTGCAATGTTTCCCGGGATATGCCCGCTCATATTTCCACACATTTCTGCTTTTCCTCCAGGTCTTTGATCAGTGTCGCTTTTACAAGGGTAAATGTATGGTCTCTGGCCTCAGCAAAAGAAATACCGTACTTCCTTTCTATACCCTGCAATTCTTGCGGAAAACGGGATAAGAGCAGGTTGTAATACCGGTCCAGAATTCCGGGTGCCGGCATTTCAAAATCTATATGCAGCTGGAAGCGCCTCAACAAAGCCGGGTCAATAATCCCGGGATGATTGGTGGCACAGAGCAACAGGGCCTTTTCCGGATAGTAGTCTATGAGCTGTATCAGGGTATTGACCAGCCTCCTCATTTCGCCAACGTCCTGGTCATCGCTACCTCTTGCTTTTCCTACCTGGTCGAATTCATCTAAAAACAGAACAGCTTCTTCCCGACCGGCCTTATCAAAAACCTGCCTGATATTCTGCGAAGTTTCGCCGATACGGGCACAGACCACATTGCTCAGGTTGAGAATGAAGATCTTTTTGCCCAATGCATGGGCAATGGCTTTGGCCGTCATCGTTTTGCCACAACCGGAGCTGCCCTGAAGCACTATCTTATTATTTACAGGCAAGCCGTACCGGCCTAATGCTTCTATGTAGGTATGTTCCTTGATGAGCTGAACGACCTTCTGCCTGCCGGCTTCATCAAGGAAAATATCGTCTAATGATACCTGTTCTGTGTCATTTATAATAAGGTCATATAGATTCATTATTGCTTATTTTTTGCCATTTTTGTTTGCTGATCCCATATACAAAATTCAGTTGTGGCGCTTCCCCGAAATAGCGGACTTCCTGTTCTGCAATTTTTTCTGCTCCAATTCTGCCGATTGCGATCTGTGAACGGGTATTGCCGGCTCCGATATGGAAATACACATTTGAAACGAAAGGAAAAATATAGTCCAGCATAGTAGCTTTGACCATCCGGTTCATCCCCAGGCCCCAACAGGCTACCGCATAAAAAGTATAACCGATAAATATGCTGTTTTCCTGATCGTTGTGATCGTAAAAGCGGGTACTACCGATGATGCTGCCGGTGGCCTTGTCCACAATTTTAAAAGCGCCTTTACTTTGCATCGCGCCTTCAAAAAACACTTGAAATACCTCTTTCTTCCAGCGGTCACGGGTAGGGTGCTGTTCCCATATTCGGGGATCTGCCGCCACGGCATACAAAGCACCAAAGTCCTGTTCCTGTAATGGATAAAGGATGGCTTTTTCATTTTTCAGTATGGATTGCAGGTTTATTTCCATTTTCCGGGGTGCCGAATTTTATCAATATGGTTCTTTCATTTCGTGCCCGGGACAATCTATGCGCAAATCCGTAACTTGTAAGTCCTGGTGGAGCAACCTGCAGAAATGCTGCTGCCCCTGCTCTGATGAGTGACCCTCAGGGTATCATCCCCAATCGGCTTCCGGATTTTCTTTGTAAAAGTGATGTCCTGGCAGCGACCTCCTTGCCTTTCTCTATCCTGCTTTCGATGCTTTGGTTCTGATAGGCTACATCAAAGTCGGAAGGGGGGTTCATCATCATCAAATACTCCACAAAGTTAGCGATCCTAACAATATGGGGTAAATGTTTTAACCTTTTACGTCCGCTATCGAAACGCCAAAGTTGATATGCAGCACATTCCCGTCCGGGGTGACCAGCGCAGGAACGGACCTGACACCTGCGTCTTCGGCTTCTGCAATACGGTTGCGGTCTTCACCGAGTTGTCCGCACCAATCAGGTTAACGATGTCCTGTTCCGTACTTATGCAAACGGGACAACCGGCATGATAAAAACCTGATTTTGTCATTTTGTTTCGTATTAAAATGTTTCATGGCAATATTACCGGTACAAGGATAGTTAGGCATCCTAACTTATAGAAAAGTTTTCAACCGGCCCCGGGAATAAGTGTTGTTTAGTACTGGAGATCGGTCCTTTGGTTCTGGATACTTTCAAACCTTTATCAAAAAATCAGCGCCGTATGCAAATAATTTGTTTTGGTTAATTTTGGTCGGAAGGCCGGCAGTTATATGTTCTTTTTCCCGTAATTTTCCGGAAATCGTACCGGGAACTCCGATAATCCATTACTGCTTCCCCGTAAGCCATACAAACCCGGAAAAAATAGTCTAAGCCGGAGTAGATGAAGCTGTTGTAAAGCAATAGCAGTAAATTGAAAAAAGTTTCCTATATTGCTATATCATACCTTAGCTTAAAAGTCAAAGAGTTGAAAGCATGACCGTTACCGGGTTTTTTGCTGATCTGACCATATCAGGATGTAGGAAATACCGGTTAAAAAAACAAAACATTGACACAAACAGTACCATTAAATATAACACGGGCAGATATTCTTAAAGCGGTTCAGGAAATAGACCTCTCTGCCATACCACCCAGGCGGTTTTATACCAAGTATTACCTGGTATTGGACGGGGACAAATACCCTCCTAAATATGTGCTGGGTATTGCCCATAAATACGCCAGCGGTAAGGAACTGGATGATGATGTTTTGACAGCACAGCAGGCAGGTACCTTCTTGAAAAAAATGGGCTTCAGGATTGAAAAAAGAAAAGAGGTACCCTCATATTTTGAAGAATTGAACCGCTTCCTCGACCAGGCCAGGACAGGTAATCTGAAATATGCTGATTATAGAAAAAGCTTCCTTAATCTCGAAGTAAGTGTAAGCTTCGGACGGGCGAATAAGGCCAAAGTTTCCTCTATTGCTTTTTTGAATGAAAGAAATACAGTTCAGGAAGGTATCTATCCCGTATACCTGTTCTATACGGACCTGGATCTGTTAGTTCTGGCATACGGGGTAAGCAGGGCCCGTAAACCTAAAAATAACTGGGACCTTAGCCAGCCAATTACTATTACAAAATATTTTGCAGATCATGATTTAGGAAAACCACCCAACTATGGCAGCTCCTATGTGTATCAGGTATATGATACCCGTAAACCTTTAAATAAGGATGAAACAGAAGAGGATTTATTGGACATTATTGATATTTATAACGAAATGGAAGCTACGCGCATGCCTTCTAAAGCAACAAATAAGAACATTCCGCAAGAAGCATTTCACTTACCCGTTTTCCTGGAGCAGCTGAATGCTACAGGACTCAGCTTCAACCCATTGCTGGTGACAAGGTTCGTGGGTTCCTTGCTGGCCAAGCCCTTCGTGATCCTTACGGGGCTTTCCGGCTCCGGGAAGACCAGGCTGGCACAGGCTTTTGTACAATGGATCTGTAAAGATGCACAACAATATCGTATAGTCCCGGTTGGTGCAGACTGGACCAACCGGGAACCCTTGCTTGGATATCCCAATGCCCTGAGCCCCCAGGAATATGTAAAGCCCGACAACGGTGTGCTGGACCTGATGATGTATGCCCATGATCATCCCGCCTTGCCCTGCTTTCTTATCCTGGATGAAATGAACCTGAGTCATGTAGAGCGCTATTTTGCCGATTTTCTCAGTGTCATGGAATCACAGGAAGCCATTCCCCTGCATGCAGGCGACGGGCAAAAGAAGCCGGGTGTACCTTCTTCCATCAAATGGCCTTCTAACCTGTTTATCATTGGTACGGTAAATATCGACGAAACAACCCACATGTTCAGCCCTAAAGTACTGGACAGGGCCCATACCATCGAATTCCGGGTAACGGCGCAGGAGATAGCGGCTTTTTTGAATACCATACCCGGGTCCCCTAAGCAGCGCATCAATACAACAGGTGCTTCCATGGCGGAAAATTTCCTGGCGCTGGTGGGCACAAAAATCATCTCCAACCGGGATGAAAACCGGAAACACATCAACAATACGCTCATCGGTTTCTTTAAGGAATTAAGAAAGGTCGGAGCTGAGTTTGGATACCGTACCCTCACAGAGATCTTACAGCTCATCCATCAGCTGGGCATCATAGATCCTGCACTATCCCTAAATCAAAAGCTGGATATTGCCATAATCCAAAAACTATTGCCCAAATTACACGGATCGCGCAGAAAGCTTTGCCCGGTGCTCAGTACATTAGGCACGCTTTGCATTCAGGGAGAAGGAGATATAGAAAAGGAAGTCTTTGAGGCAGACAATTTCAATTATGATAAAAACAAGCGTGTATTTTACCCCTTGTCACTGGAAAAAAATAGCACGTATGTACAAGGGTGCCATTGATAACGGATTTACCAGTTTCGCCGAAGCATAGCATGAAAGCCCTACCTTCCATAGCCATCAACCTGGATACAATCGCAGCCGGTCTGCAGCTGTATATCGATGCCCGCAAGCCCGATACCTTGTTTGATGGAGAAGAGGGTGCTACAGAAAATAACGAAGCCCGTTACCAGCTGGTGGAAGGCTGTTTTTATGATTTTGCATTCAGCGATGCCGCTTACCGGCTGGGAGATGTGGGAGAAAATATCATCATTCCGCATAAAAGGAACATCCATACGGGTACCCTGGCGCCCAATATTTTTACAGGCACGCTTTCCATTCCGGTACTGCAGACAGGTAAGCCTGAGCACCTTACTCTTATTGAGCTGGAAGTCCAGTCAGTCAAGACCGGGTACCGCAATGATTACCGGGATATGCTGGAGTTCATTACCGAAAAATGCACCGGGCTGTTATTACAATCCAATGCACCTGTGGCGCATGCTTTTGATATAGATTACGCAAGAGATAGTGAGACCCTTTACCAGCAATTCGCCTTTATACAATCCGTAGTGGGTACGGAAGAGTTTGCGGAGGCCATCCACCGGATCGTTACGGCCCCCGTTACCCAATGGGCCGATACCCTGGAGCCCCAAGATGTGCGCCGCGTACGCCGGTTCTCCAATACGCAGGTAAAAGAGCTGTTCCGGGGCAGCAAACGGGCAGCGCTACCGGAAAACCATAACCTTAAACAGGCAGGATGGCATACCATGTCTGCAAAAATAGCTGCTGCACAGAAAACGGACAGCGTGGATACACCCGAGAACCGTTTTGTAAAATATGCCCTGGAAGTATTTTTGAAATTCTGTACGGATATCCATAACGCAGCACCTGCACAAAGCAGGCTGTACCGGGAGTCCTTATCGCTCATGCGCACACTGGAAGGTTTTTTGCACCACGGCATATTTTCCGGGATCTCCCAGCCTGCCACACTAAAACTCAACAGTCCCGTATTACAACGTAAAGAAGGGTACCGGGAGGTACTCCGTACCTGGCTGCTTTTTGGTACAGCCGCAAAGCTGGTATGGAAGGGCGGTGATGATGTATACCGCGGCGGTAAAAAAGACGTAGCCACCCTATATGAATACTGGCTGTTCTTTAAGCTGCTGTCCCTGTTCCAGTCCGTATTCAGGCTGGAAGCAGCGGATACCCGTCAGCTGATCGAAAAAAACGGAAAACGGGCTTAACTTACGATTGAAGCAGGGCAGGCATTATCCCATCAATGGCATATATGATACCGGTTCCCGCAAGCTGGCCATCCGCTTCAGCTATAACCGCACCTTTAGCGGCGTTAAGGATTATCCCCATGCCGGCAGCTGGACGGCACTCATGCGGCCGGACTATACGCTTTCCTTCTGGCCCGCCGGCATTACCGAGGCAGAGGCAGAGCTGCAGGAGCTCATTGTGCACATCCATTTTGATGCCAAGTACAAAATTGACCACCTCAATAAATTCTTAGAGCCCTCTTCACCTGCCGCATTGATGCAGGAAAAAAAGGAGAACAATAAAGGCATTTATAAAAATGCCGACCTGCTCAAAATGCATGCCTATAAAGATGCCATTCGCCGAACGGGTGGTGCTTATGTATTGTACCCGGGGCATACGGCCTTAAGCCGGCGGGGCTTTCATGAGATCATACCGGGCCTTGGCGCTTTCCCGGTGCGGCCTTCCAAAACAGATGATGGCACTGGTGCCTTAAAAGCCTTTATACTCGCTATTATCGATCATTTTATCAATCGTACTTCCCAAAGGGAAAAACTGGCTTATCACACCTTTGACATCTTTAAGGAAAAGCCCGGCGATCACCATATGCTCAGGGAGCCATTACCCGAACCGTATGGTGCCAACCGGGATCTGCTGCCGGATGAGACCTTTGTGCTTATCGGTTATTATAAATCTGCCGAACAGCTGGAATGGATACAAAAGCAAAGGATGTATAATTTCAGAACGGGCAGCGGAGCAGGGGCTTTGGTGCTGGACAGGAAAACGGTAAGTGCCCGGTATTTACTGTTGCATACCGCCGGGCAACAGCATTCCGGTGAGCTATGGAAGATCATCAGTAAGGGACCGCGGATCTTTTCAAGGCAGGACCTGCTATCCAAAGGTTATCCTGCTCCCGGCCGGGATCATTACCTGGTCATCCACTTGGAGCCCGTACAGGAGCCGGAGTTGCAATCGCTGCAATGGAACTTTAAAGAGCTACCCGGCTATGCTTCCCGCAGAACCTCGGCATTTCCCTTTACCGCCAGCCTGGCTGAGCTGATGAAGGTCGTCAATAGCATTTAATTCATGAAGTTTGTATGACCAGTATGATAAAATCATTCAGGAGGAATAACTTCTCTCCTGAGGTAATCTTAACCTTTAAAGCCGAATGAATAAGGTTACCAGCTCTTTTTATTACCTGGTATTTTTTATTTTTAGAAAAAGGGTAGCGGCTGTTTTCTCTTAGACCAACACACTAAATAAATATATTATATAACTACATATGTGGTACGAGAAAAAAAAATACTTCCTCAATTGCTTCCTGCTGATGCTTCCCGTCATCATCTGGAATAGCATCTTGACACCACTCCTGCCCGCTCTTTACCAGCCTGATGTATTTGAGAATAACATCCCCGGATGGCTGACCTATGCTGAAAATACTTCCCGGATCCTCGTGTTCCTGCTTACGCTCCTGATGCCCCTTTCTCTTATCACTCCGGCACAATGGAAAGGGCTATTCTTATATGTCACCGGGCTGTTGCTGTATTTTGCTTCCTGGATCATATTGCTTGTATTTCCAGGTAGTACCTGGAGCATGGGCCTGCTCGGGTTTTCTGCTCCTGCCTGGACCCCCTTATTCTGGCTGGCGGGAATTGCCTGTCTGGGACATTCGTTTTACTTCCGGATGCGGTACAGGAAGTGGTATTTTATATCAGCAGCGCTATTGTTCCTGGTTTTTCACAATATGCATACCATAATGGTGTATTTTCATTCCCGCTGACAGTATTGAATAGCGTAAAAGTGAATACATTTGGGCTGTAAAACCCGCAATACGCCCATGATGCATGCCATATCTTTAAAACCACGACGACCTTTCGCCTGTACATTGCTTATTCTCCTCCAGTTATTACTGGGTGCAGGGGCCTTGTTCGGAGGCGGGAGCCTGATCATTGACCCGAGCGGGACGCTGATTCAACTACCGGCCTCTTTACTGGAACATACACCATTGGACAGTTTCCTGGTTCCCGGTATTATTCTGTTCACGGTATTAGGCATCCTTCCACTGATGATTGCTTTTGGCCTGGTGACAAAAAAGAAGTGGCAAGCAGCAGACCGGCTTAAGCTGTTCCGGGACAGGCACTGGTCGTGGAACCTCTCCCTTTATACCGGATTTGTCCTGATCGGGTGGATCACCATCCAGATGTACCTGGTCCATGGCGTGGCATTGTTGCACGTGACCTACATTTTCTGGGGAATGCTGGTACAGGCAGTGACGCTGCTACCGGAAGTGCAAAAAGTATATAGAGCGGATAACGGGTTGCCCATTTCCTGATTCACTTCACTATTAAAGAATGAGCATACAACCATACAGGTTACGCTGCAAAAAAGCGAACCTTACAGAAGAGCCTTCATGCAAGGAAGGATTTCATTTCCCTGATGATATAAAGGTGTCATTCTTCTGATTTGTTATTGTATCCTGTCCCGCGCGATCCATTTCCCGATGCGGATAAGCAAGGCTGATATCCCGATGAACAGGGCTGTAATCAGAACGCTGTTTACCAATACCTGCGCGAAGCCGATATCCGCTACGTTCACAAACGGGTAAGGGTAGAACACTGAAAAATGACCCCGGACTAAAATATAGATCAGGTAGACCAAAGGGTAGATCAGCCATCGGGATATTTGCAGGTATTTCACGGGTAGCTTGTCCTCGTAGAAATACCAGAAAACAATGACCGACAACGGGACAACCGAATGAAGCAACTCATCCACTATTTTCTGAAGCCCTTCTGGATTCCAGGTCTGGCGCAATACAAACTGATATACAAGTCCGACGACCGTAATGTACACAGTGACAGCAGTCAATGTGCCCGGTTGATGAATGATGGATGACGGCTTCCCCTCTTTTGCTGATGCACTTAATGTAAAATATACAGCTACCAGTGAATTGGTAAGGATCGTAAAAAAGCTAAAGAAACGTATGGTCGTTTCCGGAATTGAAGCTGTCCTGTGCTGCAACATTAGCCAGTACTGTATGATCACTGCTGCCCAGGCGGTAACAGCTATAAGAACGGATATTTTCTTCTTCATCTTTAAAGATTGAATTGTGTTATTCAATAGGGTTTCCAGCGAATTTTAAAAAGGGTTAAGGTACTCCATATGAAAGACACATCATTTATATATCGGGCTATAACCAATGGCCTGCATTTTCTTCTCCCATTGATATGAACTCATTATGACCGGTTTTTAGCCTTTCGCTTTGGATATCAGGCTGTATTCCACCGCAGGCGGCACCGTAGCCAATGCCTGCCGCTATATGATATGGCTCCTTCTAGCTTTTCAGTTCCTCCCAAACCTTTGCTACCAGTTCATACTTGCTGTACATTGATGCAACTACTTGCAAATGTATAGTAATACATTTAATTTTGGAACAGAGACCTCATGACCTGATAATGTTATGCTACAAAAGATTACTTATTCTCGCTGAGGGCTTTGCTATTGAAACCCCTTTTGTAAGGGACGGACAAAAGAGAAAAGGAAGTCACCTGTTCCCCGAAAATTTCCCGGAAAGGCAGGAGCTTAAAACAGCTCCGGGTTCTGAATGACTGGATGAAATCCTTCTTCCAGCTCACCTGTCCTGAACCGGTTGACAATCTCATGCGCCACTCTTGTGGGCTCCGGGATCCGGTACCTGCCGGTACATTTACGGAGCACCGCTAATGCCTGCGGTACCTCCAGCCCGTATCCCGGGGATACCAATACCGGCTGCACACCGGCCTTCGTGCGGAGCGCATAACCGGCAACGCCCCCATGACCATATACCGGGCTGGCTGAAAACTGCTGCAATCCCGGCGGCTCATATTTGCCGAAAAGCGAATTTTTGGCGCAACCAATGGTGAGCTGCCGGGTCAGTACACCAAAATGCGCAGCAATCCCCATCTGCCTCGGGTGCAGGATGCCCTGTCCGTCCAGGACCAGCACACCAGGCTTGTCCGGGACCATAGCCCAGGCCTTCAGTAAGCTCGGCACTTCCCGGAAACCCAGGTACCCCGGCACATACGGAAAATCGCTGCTGCCCCTGGCCAGGGCGTAGCCCTGCAAAACCATATTGGGAAAACTTAGGATAACGATAGCCGCGAAAAATTCATTACTTCCTTTATTAAAGGAAATATCCGCGCCGCCAATCGTAGTAAAATCCAGGTCCTTTGCAAGATCAAAGCGCAACTGTGTGCTCAGCTCCTCCTGGATCGCTGTAGCCTGTGTCAGGGTAAGCTTATTGTAATCCATCATCAAACAGGTTTAACTGGCGGCTTTCCGGGGGTTTTGCCTTACCAAACACCGTTCTGCCGCCGTATTTCCATGATGCAGCCCTTTCATGGGCTATCAATTCTTCCACGCTGCCGTCCGGTACAAAATCCTCTGCCAGCCGGGCCGTCACCTTCGAGAGCGATGCGATCGCCTGCAGCTTATCCTGCCGGCCCAGCTTCGACCGCTCCACCGCCTGCTGTAAGGTACCGATCGTCTCATCATATACCCGGGTGGGAACAGGGAAGGGATGACCGTCCTTGCCGCCATGGGCAAAGGAAAAACGCGCGGGATCCCGGAACTGTGCAGGCGCACCGTAGATCACCTCGCTCACCAGCGCCAGCGACTGCAGGGTCCGGGGACCCAGGCCCTCCAGCAGCAGCAGTTCCTCGAAGTGCTGCACATTCCGCTCCTGCGCCAGCCACAAAACAGCCCCCAGTCGCTTCAGATCCACATCTTTTGCCCTTACATCATGGTGCCCGGGCATCACCAGGTGCCGCACTTTAGCGATCTCGGCCAGCATCCGTTCCGGGTGCTCCGCCGCCACCTCCATCATGGCAGTCTTCAAAGGCAATGCCATCTTATCCGTAAGGTTCAGGATGGCGCCCTGGTGCTCCCCGCAGATACCGGTATGCGGCTCCTCTGTGAACGATCTTACGGAAGGGGAGTGCCAGTGGTACCGGCGGGCCGTGGCGCTGCTGTCCCGCATACCCTGCTGGATCACCGTCCACTCGCCCTCGCTGCTCAGGATAAAATGATGCTGGTACAATTGGAAGCCGTCCTGCACCGCCGTATTGTCCACCTTGGCGCTCAATTTGCTGCACCGCACCAGGTCCTGGGCCGGCAGCCCGGTGATCCCGGCAAACCGCAGGATATCATGGGGTGTATTTCTCGATTGTTTGCCCTTGCCCCCGCAGATAAAGATACCCAATTCCTTCGCCAGCGGGTTGATGCTCCTCTTCAATGCGCCCATCACCGAAGTGGTAATGCCCGAAGAGTGCCAGTCCATACCCATCACGGCGCCCAGGCTCTGGAACCAGAAGGGATCGCTCAGCCGGGACAGTAAGCCTCCCTTGCCCTGGTCTGCAAGTACAGTTTCTACCACCGCCCTGCCCAGGGCTGCCATGCGCTCCGCCAGCCAGGGTGGAACGTGGCCGTAATGTAAGGGTAAATCTGCGCTGCCGGATCTTTTCATGATGGGGATAACAAAATTAGCCAATATGGCCCAGGTATGCAATTTTTAAGAGCCGGTCAGGTCCCATGTTGTTTAGAGGGCCGGGATAAAGAGGAGGTACACAACGCTGAAGTCCGGCACAGCAGCTGCCCTAAAGCAAAAAACAGGGCAGGGAACCGGTATGGCACCGCTGCAGGGACCGGATGACAGGAACAGACCGGATCCCCTCCGTTACCGGGATACCCGGCTACCCCTGCCACCAGTTGTACTCCGGTATGATCATGACAACATCCCCGGCCATTGCAGGACCGGGGATGTTGTCAGAAAGGGAGCCAAAGCCGGGTGGCTGTTACAGCTTGACCAGCTTCCTCGTCCCAAAGGAAGTATGGAGCAGGTATATGCCCGGGGTAAGCGCTCCCAGGTTCAGCTCCGTCGTGTTCCCTGTGCCGGTAGCCGTCTCCAGCAGTAACTTACCGCTTATGTCCGTGATGCGCACCACGGTACGCGGAGGCAAACCGCTGACCGTTACATGCTCACGGGTTGGGTTAGGGTACAGCTCCATCTTCAGGTCTCCGGCGATATCCTGCACACCGGTAGGTGAGCCGACGCTTATATCGTCTATTGGGCCGGACGGCACCTCCGTTGCGGTCCGCGTGCCCCTTTCTACCTACCTCATCAAAAGCGAACCCTTATGACTGCAAGTACGCCACGGATCGCCATCATCGAAGACAATACCAATATCCGGGAAGGGTTTGCTGCCGTGATCCAGGCCACCGGCAGATACGAAGTCGTACAGCAATACGGGAACTGCGAAGATGCCATCCGCAACCTGGAGCGGGACCGGCCGGACCTGGTCCTCATGGATATCGACCTGCCCGGCATGAGCGGCATAGAGGGGACCAGCCGCATCAGGAAGCTCTGCCCGGAGTGCGTGGTGCTGATCATCACCGTGCTGGAGGACAGTGAGAAAGTATTCCAGTCCCTGTGTGCGGGTGCCGGCGGCTACATCGTCAAAAACTCGAATGTATCCGAATTGATCCGCGGTATTGATGAAGCGCTGGCAGGCGGCGCCCCGATGAGCCTGCATATCGCCAGCATGGTGGTCAGGTCCTTTAAGCTGGCCAGCGACTCGCCGCTCACCGAGCGGGAGACCCAGGTGCTGCAGGGCATCGCCCGGGGCAAGACCTATACGAAAATTGCAGCGGAACTGTTTATCAATAAGGAAACGGTACGCAGCCACATCCGGAACATCTACCAGAAGCTGGCCGTGAACAGTAAGTCCGAAGCCCTGCGCATTGCCGGCAATAACCGGTGGATCGGGAACAATATGTAAGGTCCGGATATAGCCGTTTTAATGAAAATCCCGGCAGGGCAGGGTATCGGCTGTCCCCCTTCATAAGCCCCATGTGGTGCCGCCTGCATTGTACCCGTAAGCGAAGTGATCCATACAGCGGCATCATATCCTGATAAAAAATTTTCTTTTCAGGGCGTGTCCCCGGTATGGGTGGGGGCAAAGGCGCAGTATATCATCCTCTGCCCTGTTCCCGCATCCGCCGGGTAACCCAACCGCAAACCAGCCACCCATACCGGGGCCGGGCAACGACGCAGTCTTCATGAGCTCCTATGAAAAAAATAAAAAAACTGCGAATAATCCGCTATATCTTTTGCTGCGTTACACTTCGCAAAAGGATGCCGCTCCTATCCCTCACGCGGGGAGGGCTTACAGCTAAAATTTGTATCACTACCTCAAAATTCAAAATCGTAATTTTGAATTTTAAGCTACTGTAATAATGGATGATCATCGATTTATATATTTGGATAACAATGCCACTACACCTGTTGACCCAAGAGTGTTGGAGGCTATGATGCCATTTTTAACCTCGGCATATGGCAATGCAGCCAGCAACCATATTTTTGGTGTGCAAATAAACCAGCAGGTTAAAGAGGCGAGAGGACATATGGCAGATTTGCTAGGCTGTGACGCTACTGAAGTTATTTTCACTTCAGGTGCCACCGAAGCCATCAACCTGGCAATAAAAGGTGTGGCAAAGGAATATAAAAGCAAAGGCAATCATATAATAACGGTTACCACTGAGCACCCTGCGGTGCTGGATACTTGTAAGAGCCTGGAAGCCGATGGATATGAAATTACCTACCTCCCTGTGCAAAGGGATGGCCTTATTGAACTGGAAACGCTAGCCGCTGCTATAAAACCTGAAACCATCTTAATATCTGCAATGATGGTCAATAATGAGACGGGGGTCATACAACCTATTAAAGAAATTGCCGCTTTGGCTCATGAAAAAGATATATTCTTTATGACAGATGCTACGCAGGCAATTGGTAAGTTGCCTATCAATGTACAGGAATTGGGTATTGACCTGCTAGCATGCTCGGGACACAAATTTTATGGCCCCAAAGGTGTGGGTGGCTTATATGTACGCAGCAAGCGGCCATTTAAGGTAAAGCTGCCTGCGCTGCTGCATGGCGGCGGACATGAACGGGGTATGCGTAGTGGTACCCTTAATGTACCAGGCATTGTGGGCCTCGGCGAGGCTGCCAAAATCGCTAAAGCGGAAATGGAAGTGGATGCCTTGCGTATTGGATCTCTGAGAGACCGTCTGGAAAATGAACTGCTCCAACTCGACAATAGCTTTGTAAACGGCAACAAAAACCATCGTTTGTACAATGTGTGCAACATTTGCCTGGAAGGCATTGATGCCGATGCGGTTATTGCGGGGCTCGATGAAGTGATGATCTCTAATGGCTCTGCCTGCTCGTCTACTAAGGTAGAACCCTCGCATGTGTTGAGTGCAATGGGCCTTACCGATGAGCAATGTTATGCTTCCCTACGCCTTAGCCTGGGGCCGGTTTTCTATGGCTGAAGATATTGCAGCGGCTACTTTAGCCATTAAGACTATGGTACCCAGCCTTAGGGCTATGAGTATGTAGCATACCTAATAGCCTAATTTCGATCTCCTATTTTAAGCTTTCCTTCTGATGGTTCTTTAAAGGCATTACAGATGACCAGGTATTGTTCCATTTCCGCTCTATTTGCTCCAAAAATATTGCTGCTAAACTCCTGCGCCCTTTGCAACATACGTATATAGGGTTCCGTATCTGCCTGACGGGTCAGTTTTCTTAAAGCAAGCATATAATCTTCCCGGTATACCCGTAGGAATAATTATTTTGCTTTGTTTTGCCGCAGCCAGCTCTGCATTCATCATCACTCTTGCTATTCTGCCATTACCCATCCAGGAATGGATGCACTTCGCTAATCATAAACATTATATAGGCAGCCCGGGCAAACGGGTGCTTTAGTGTTTCATAAAACTCAAATCCTTTTATTAAAGTACCCCGTACCAATTGTAAAATCTACAAAATAAGTTTCACCGGCCCGGTTATTTTTATCTTTGAATGTACCAGGTTTTTTATCTTCCCTTGCACTCAATAAGGTTTGATGCCTGTAAGCAAGAATCCGTAATAAATCTTTAGAATTCTTAGGGACTACATTCATTTCCAGAAGGTTTGATACTAGTTGATATGTTCCCAATACATCATGCGAATCTTCATTCCTGGCTGGCAGGGGCATTTGTGTCTCTACAATCTTCCTCGCATCATCAATATCAAATACAGTACCTTCTATATAATTGGAAAAATAGGCTTCAAAAAAGGGCAAAATTTCTAAATGCTTCCTGGGAAATATTTTGGTCCGGGTAGTTTTTGAATTCCTTTTGGCTGTAGTGCAAGAAATAAAGTTTGAAATAATTCAAGCCGTGCCCCGTCATAAGGTGCACCCAATGCTCTTGCCATGGCCAATGGTGATTGCAGTACTTTAGCGGTATTGGTGGTTAATAAAGAAGCGATGATTTTATTCAGTTTTTCAAAACTCCTCAGGCATATTTAAACTGCTCCGAATACTTTCCTGGCTCTGTCTCTCAGTTCATTCAATCCTTCTTCTCCCATGCACCTGTATGATTTGCTCCAGCTTTTCTTCTATTGCAGCTATAGGCAATGTTTTAGATTCAGGACCTTTTTTCCGGGATGGTTGCAGGTTTTCCATCAGTGCCCTTTCTTTTTGCGATGCAAACAACTTACCGGCAAAAGGGTTGTCCCCTTCAATAGGGCCATTACCCTCCAGGAAATTCAGCGTAATACCAGGTAATTGTATTTTTTTAGTATAGGTGTAAGTCAGAAAAAACATTACCCGTTGCTGTTGGCTTAAATTCAAGCGCAGTCCTATGGCTCAGCAAGGCTCCCGGGTACAGATGCGCAATTACCTGGAAAATATTGCGGCTGATGATTGACTCAGGTGTTTCTGTAAGATTGGTGGTATAAATACGGGGTGAAATCTTCTTAAGACGCCCCTTCCTTTTCCCATTGGCTGATTTGCCGGGATATATTAGGCTCTTTTGAAGCATAAATGAGTTCCTGGAGATGTAAAGGGCGCCTATTTTCCATTAAAGACTGTTTTTAGTATTGACTAAGGCAAATATTTTCCATCAATCAATCAGTTTTTACAAATATTTTCCATTATAAATTTCCGATCCTTGAAATTTCCTTTCCACTAAAAATTGTTTTCCACTCAAAATTATACAAATATTTTCCATTAAATAGCCAGATTGTACAAATATTTTCCATTATAATAATTCATAGTGGGCGTGCCCCTGCGGGTCGGGCTATCCGCTTCAAGTCCTCGCTCGTGCCTCGCTGTGGGCTTTCCGCTGCAATCCCTCACGCAAAAAATACCAGCGGGGCCGGAAAATGATTGACAATCCGGAAAATAATCACACTAAAAATGCCTTCAAATATGCCTGCTAGTAAAGCTGCTCCTGGAACAGGCCGAAGGAGCCCCCGCTCAACAATAAGGCGCCCTGGTTCTCTTGCACCTCGAAACCTTTGGGCTGCAGGCGCACTACACCGCCGGAGTTGGCCCCGTACAACGAACCGTCCGGCCCTTTGATCAGGTGCACCTGGTCCACGGCGGCGGGATCCACCAGGTTCAGGTACGTGTTGCCGCCGGCATCGGTAAGCGCGAACTCGTCCATATAAACCTTCACATTGCGGATCCCGAAGGGGGAACGGACCAGGCTGCCGCGCATGGCCAGCCGGTAGCTGCCGGGGGAACGTTCTTCCATACGCATTTGATGGCGGGCAGCAGGGTAGTGGTCTGCTGTGCTGCTATCGTGCCTGAAGACAGGGTCTGGGCAGCAGCGGTCAGTCCCAGGACCGGCTGCCGGCTGAAATAGGCCATCACCTCCACGGGGGGCAGTCCGGAGCTCCGGCTGCTGCCCGCACTGTCTGCTTCCTGTCCATACAGCGCGGTAACTGCAGCTATGCAGGACAGGAACATCATCAAAGTAAGGAAGCGATACATACGGTTAGATACGGATGCAATATGCAATCAATCAAGGACGGCGCAGAGGATACCCGGCCGGCCCTGATCCGTATAGAAAACATTATTTTTTATCAATTTTATACAGGCGTCCGCCATCCGTGATGGCATACAAGGCGCCATCTTTGCCCTGTGCAATATCGCGGAAACGCTGCTTTTTCTCCTGGTCCAGGATGCGTTCTTCGCCCACTACTTTATTGTCCCTGATCACCAGCCTGGCGATGTGGTAACTGTTCAGTCCCGCCAGGAAGAGGTTGTTTTTCCATTCGGGTATATGGGCCCCGGTGTAGAAGGTCATGCCGCTGGGAGACAATACCGGGTCCCAGTAGTACACCGGCTGCTCCAGGCCTTCTTTTTGCTGGAGCGGGGGATTGCCGACCGGCTCGCCGCTGTATTCCAGCCCGTAGGTGATGGTGGGCCAGCCATAGTTGGCGCCTGCTTTGATGAGGTTGAGCTCATCGCCGCCCAGCGGCCCGAATTCATTGTTCCACAAGACCCCGGTTTCCGGGTGGAAGGCCAGGCCCTGGACATTGCGGTGCCCGTAGCTGTAGATCTCGGGTAAGGCGTCCGGCTTACCGGCAAAGGGATTGCCGGCTGCGGGTTTGCCCTCCCTGGTGATGCGCAGGATCTTACCGAGCGCGGACTTCAGGTCCTGCGCCTGCGGGCGGGTCTCTTTATCGGAGCGCTCACCCGTGCTGACGAAGAGGTGACCATCTTTATCGAAGACAATGCGCCCGCCATAGTGCTTGTCGCCATCATAGGTGGGTAAGGCCCGGTAGATGACCTGCCTGTTCTGTATGGATCTTTCATCATCGGCGAGTTTGCCTTTGGCCACCGCGGTATGGTTGCCTTTATCTGCTTTCTCCGAAAAGACCCAGTAGACCATCCTGTTGGCCGCGAAATCCGGGTCCAGCGCCAGGCCCAGCAAACCGCCCTGGCCTTTATCATCCACTTCACCGGCGCCTTTGATCGGATCGCTGACCGTACCGCTGGCCGGGTCCACGATGCGCAGGTTGCCTTTTTTCTCCGTGATCAATAACCTGCCATCCGGCAGCACGGCGATGCCCCAGGGGGATTGGAGCGCGTCGGTGATGACCCTGGTCTCATAGGCTGTACTCGTTTTGACGGCGGCTATTCTGGTCTGCCCCTCGAAAGCGGGCTTGTAATTAGTATTGGGCTTTTCTGTCTGGACAGAAGCATCAGGCGCTTCCGTTCCGGAATCTGTTGTTGCCGTGGAAGCGGCATTCCCGCAGGACAAGGCTGCGAGCGAGGCAAATGCCAGTGGAAAGATCAGTTTCATAGTTCTGTTGTTTTTATACGTTTTACAGGCGTGTATCGTCATTTTTGTTGCAGCTCTTCAGGCTGCAATGCAGGTAAAAGGATACAATACAAGGCATCATCCCTCATGATGCATGATGCGGGTACCCTTTTACCCCTTATTCCAAAGTTAACCAATTCTGCCGGCCATATTTTACCTTAACGTATTTTTACCACGCTGCCTGCCTGTGCCATCAACGGCACCTGGCTGCATCATCTGTACAGCCAAAACATAAGCCATCGCTTTGATCCTGCACGGCTTTGCATGATGTTCCCCGGACCTCGCCCAGATTGTGGCCTTCTGCGTGCCGGGCATTGCGGCCGAGGAGAAACGAACGGACTGCCATACACAGGGCAGGGGCGCAGTCTGGTGCTTCAGCAGGTGTACCAGGAAGTGCCTGAACAAGGGCGTATGATACAAGCGCACATGATAGCGGGGGTGGGTCTCTTTGCTGAGCGGCTGATCCGCATAGCTAAGAAGCTAAAATTGGCGTTGTGGCAAAAATGCAACGGTTTACATCAGCAAAAAACTGCCGGTATTTTGTAGCTTTGTAGCAAGCAACCCATATGTATATGAAACAACTTCCCGATTTTGACATACAGGAAAACGGAACGATTTCGGGACAGTTCCTGCTCAAAAATATCAGGACGTTTCATCAGGCAACTGAGTTTATACAACACCTTAGCTATGGCAGGAACCGCGATAAGGACGACCTAACAACCGTTTTCTCTGACAACAAAGGTACCTGCAGCACGAAACACGCCGTTTTGAAACAGCTGGCAAACGAAAACGGATATGAACATATCAAACTGATGCTGGGCATTTTCAAAATGAATGGAGCAAATACGTCTAAAGTGGCTGCTGTCCTGATGAAAAACAAGGTGCAGTTTATTCCTGAAGCGCACAACTATTTGAAGTTTGAAGATGTAATTTTTGATTATACAAAACCCAACTCCTTCGCCGCGAATTTCGCAAGGGATTTAATTTTCGAGATCGAGATCCGGCCGAACGAAATCCATCAACGCAAAATAGAGCTCCACAAAAAATACCTGGTTGAATGGCTGGAAAGCAATCCCGGAATCAACTATTCCTTATCAGAAATCTGGAAGATCAGGGAAGCGTGTATTGAGGCGTTGAGCGACTAAAGAAGGATCATAGGAAAGTTGCGCTGTGGCAAAGTAAAGCCCTACATTTCTTTAAGGGCTCTTACCTGCTGGATTTCATGGCCTTTACTTTTTGGGTACTTGTGTCTGCTAAGAATTTTTGATATTCCTCCGTTTCCATGCCGTAAAGTGCAATTTTCCCGTTTTTGTCGCTGTGGATACCAAAGCCGTATGTTTTTGTGAGTGGCGAAGCACGAAGGCAGGCTTGCCCTTTTGAGAAAAACTGTGCCCTTGCCTCTTTGTATGCTGTCCGGGGCACTTCGTTCCTGTCGGCATATACCTGGAACAGTATATCATCCGACGTGTATTTGTAGGGGTTTTTGGCGATCAGTTCGTACTGCATCTCGGCAACGGTCTTTTTATCTTTGGCCGGAGGTTGGGTACCGCTGCTGGCTTTGGTGTCTGCTGCCACTTCGATAAAGGTGTCGATATAGTTGGTGGTATGTGTTTTCATGTTGTTTGTTTTTTTATGTGCAGCCTTTTACATTATTGATGTGGTGCTTCTCATCTATGCTGTTTTACAGGTTCCGTTTGCGGGCTTCCATCTCAATAAATTCCGGTAAGTAGTTGGGCGTACAGCCTTTAGACACCATATCGCCTTTGTATAGCCCTGTACGCTCACCAATGGCGATACAGCGGGCACGGTATTGTTGTTCATAAACCCCTATCCAGCCTGCGGTAAAATTCATGGCCCACTGCACTTCAGGCTGTTCGTTGGCTATGTTTGATTCAATGGCGGTCAGCAGATATTCCGTATTGTCAGGAGGTACCTGTCCCATCCACCGGAGCCTTGCCTGGTGATACCAGAAGATCCGCCTTTGCAGGGCTGCGGGACTGTTTTCCCAGGATGCGATCATTGCCGTGGTCTTTTTGTCTTTAAGGAGCTGGTTGGCCATGAACCAGTCGGTCAGCTGGTCTCTTTCTTCCGATGGATGGGCTTGTATGTCTTTGCCCAGCTTGTTGATGAGGGCTTCTGACAGCAGTTTACTGTCCATGATCAAAATGGCGAGTTGCCTGGGTAAAAACGCTCCGGACTCCCAGAGTTCCAGCGCCAGGGCATGATCTTTTTTGATGTCTTTGGCTATTTTCCTCAGGTCTCCGAGTTTGGTCTTAGTGTTGATCTGTTGCAGGATGTTTGCTGCTTTGGATGGTTGTGTCATATCTAGCTTCTTTAGTCATCGTGGGCTTACGATCGCCCGGAATGGTCAGGACATGGGCTATTGCCGGAAACCCAACCGGAGCCATTCCGTAGCAAGGGAAGGGGACCCATGTTTTTTGTCCATAGCTAAGTTACAAAAAAAGCCCAGGCTTTGGGCATGGGCTTTATATAAATACAGTGCTTGGGTGTCTTTGTCTGGGCGCTGTTATGCAGGTAACTTCCTGAGCGTATTCAGTGGTTTTAGTTTGTAGAGTGGAGTCCTAATTTGTTGCCTTCGGAATCGATAAACAGGGCGAAGAAACCCATTTCCGGGCTGATGGCTGTTTTGGGTACGATCACCTGTCCGCCGTTTGGGGTTATTTTGTCCAGGATGGGTTGCAGGTCATGACCTGCATTGAGGTACAGTACGGCTCCGTCTGTTGTCGGTTTGTAGTCCTTTCCTTTTACGAGCACTACATTTACGGTTCCTGCTTCATTGGGCAAAACACCCATTGTATTGCCGTCCATATCCATTTCTTCGATGGTAATGCCGAGAATGGTCTGGTAAAATTTCACGGCTCTTGCAAAGTCACTTACCGGAATTTCTGCGATGGAGATCAGGTTGTTCATGGGGCTTGTTTTTTGAGGTTCGGTATTTTCTGTTTTTACTGCCTGGTTTGGGGTGTCGGTACAGGCTGAGAAACCGATTGCGATCAGCGTGACCGCACTGAGTAAGACTTTTTTCATATCATGAATTTTGAAGTAAAGGTAGCCGGTGTACGGGTGCTGAAATAGTAAAAATGCGACAGGCTAGTGTTAAGTCAACTGTATTGTGGCGTTTAAAAATACACGAATCCCGTATTGAAGAGGACGATCTGATTATTGGTTCGCAACATTCTTCTTCTTTTGTCCTGGATACAAAAGAAGCAACTCAGCAAAGCGGTCTCATGAGTACCATTAATAAAATAAAAAATACGCGAATAAAACATCATGCCCGGCTTAAGGCAAATGCGCGCAGCAAACCTGATACATAAGGGACGCACTTCGAAGCTGCGCGCAGCGGGTAAAATCTACGCTTCAGGCTTTGTTTTCTGTAACCATGTTGCCAGTGAAAGACCCTGGCCGCATCAAATGCCTACATTGAGGCAGAAAGAATCACCGGGCAGAAAACGCCATTCCGCTTGATTTTCCCCTTTTGCTGTAAGCCGGACGACGCGGGCAAAAGCTTCGAGTATGCAATGCTGTATCCGCGATCGTTGATCCGATTTAAAGTTTCAGCAAAGTACGATGCGCTACCGGGGAAAGATAACAGCAATTGAAAGCTTAAAAAAATAACCTTCAAAGAATGTGTGACTTAATGCTAGTCTGGTTTGTAGAAAAGAGAGGATAGGAGCATTTGTTCGTCCGCCAGGAATTCTTTTGGTGTGGTGCCGGTAAATTCTTTGAAGTCTTTGATGAAATGGTTCTGGTCGTAATATTCGCTTTCGTAAGCGATTTCGGTAAAGGTTCCTGTCTTTTGGTCCAGGAGTAGTTTCAGGGCGGTCTGCAGGCGCACTACTTTGCCCAGTTGTTTGGGACTCATGCCTATTTGTTTCAAAAATTTTCTTTCGAGCTGCCTGCGTTTCGACAGGTCGTCTTTCAGGATCGTTTTTATCGGTGTGCTGCCACTGGTTTCGAGTAGTGCGTCTACGGTTGATTTGACGATGTGATCGATGGTGGTTTTCTCATTGAGCTTGTGTTGCAGAAAGGCTTCTATGAGCTCTATTCGTTGTGCTGTGCTGCCTGCGTGTATGATTTTTTGCGTTAATGCATCGGCTGTTGCCTGCCCGAAGAGTGCTGCAATGGGTGTTTCTTTGTTTTCTAAGTTTTTAAGGGGTGTTGGGATAAAGTTGGCCATGCCGTAAGGGTAAAAGCGGGTGCCGAAACAATGGACATAGCCTACGGGCTGGATGGTAAACGGCTCTGTAAGCTGACCAACGACTATGGACCTGGGCTGTATGATGTAATCGGTTTCGGAGGTGTAGCGCTTGATGTCATCGCCCAATATGAAGATGAGTTCCATACAGCCATCGGGAACGATCTTTTGTTTTTCGGATTTGAATTCCGCAGGCACTTCCAGGGTCCAATGGCATTTAACCAGTGGATTTAAGTCGTTGCCGGGCTGGAAGGTCTGGTAGTTCATTGGCCGTATGTGTTTGTTGTGCCTGCCGTAGGGCTTGGGTTAGCGATCTGGTGAAATTACATAATTTTTTCAAGTGTTGCTTGTTAGCCGTGTGTATGTGCCTGATGAATGGTATACAAAAGGCCCGAAAACCGGGGCTGTATTTGTTTATATATGGTCTGTTATCAACTGTTGGCAATAATCTTTTATCTGTTGCCTGACCTGCCGGAATTGTTCCCGTATTTCTTCTTCTGTTCCTTTTGCCTGTGCCGGATCGGGAAAGTTGCGGTGGTATCTTTTTGCTGTTGTGGGGAAGAAAGGGCAGCGTTCCCGGGCATTGTCGCAAACCGTAATGACAAGATCAAAGTCTATATCGCGGTATTCGCTGATGTGGTTGGATGTATGGTCGGAGATGTCTATGTTGTCTTCTTTCATGGTGCGTATAGCCCAGGGATTTACGCCCTGGGTTGCCACCCCTGCACTGTACACGTCTGCCTTGCCGTTTGCGAAGTGCCGCAAATAACCCTCTGCTATCTGGCTTCTGCAACTGTTTCCGGAGCAAAGCACTAAAATTTTCTTGTTCATCTGTTCTATGATCATACTAAAAGCCAAATAATATTGATGATGCAAAATTTAGGGTCAAAGCCAAATATCAACTGCAACAGAATTACGGATGTGGTTATGATCAACGGCTTTTTGTATTGGATCCATTTCTGTTTCATCGTTTAACAACAGCCGCTATCAGGGGTACAACAAGAGGATGGAAGGGTTTGCAGCTCCGAGAGGTTTACTTTTTGCTTTTGCTGCGGAATGCCGCATTGGTCGCCGGCCAGGCAGGCAGTTGTTTTGTTGTGCAGGATAAAGTTTGTTCCGTCAAAGCTCAACGCGTATTTACCTATGGTTTCGCGCTGATATTCTACTTCAATCTCAGCATCTTCCATCTGTAGCTGTTGCTCTGAAAGTGCTATGATCTTTAATAGTTTTCCGGGATGTAAGCGGTGGTCATAATCGTTGGCGTTCCAAAGCTGCAGGCTCACTACTTTTTCCTGCCTGATGGTTCCGCCGCAATCTATAAAGTCTTTGGTGATGCATCCGACCTCTGTAATGTGGATGTTTTCGGGAACCCCTGTTCCGCTCTCCAGTTGGAATCGCATGTGGTTGAGTGTTGGTAAAAGTGCTTTTAAGGCTGATAGTTGCATGTTGTTTCCGTATTTTGTTTTATTGCAATATTGCGATGATATAAAGTAAAAAAAATGCCTAGCAGCATTTTTGATGGCTTAGGGTCGAAATGATGTTCGAAAAATAGTCTTCCAGTACCTTGAATTTAGTTTCATCCAAGCAGTAGCAAATGGCGTTGCCCTCGATGTTCCCTTTGATCAAGCCTGCGTTTTTGAGTTCTTTCAGGTGTTGCGATACGGTGGGCTGTGCCAGCGGTAATTCGTTGACGATGTCGCCACAGATACAGGTGTTCACTTTCATCAGATATTCAATAATAGCAATTCTAGCCGGGTGCCCCAATGCTTTTGCCAGGGTAGCCATCTGGTTTTGCCGGTCGGTAAAATGGTCTGTTTTTGTAGCGCCCAATGTGTTATTTATTTTATTATTGCAATATTACGATATTATTTTTGGATTTAGAAAAGATTCAAGACTTATTTGCCATAGTTACACACATGGAAATTCTCTTAAGTATGTGATGCAAGGAACAAAAATATCGTGGAGAGCCAGGGGAAATATCAATAAAGACATATGGCCAAATGATTAGCAGCTATTGGTGGTGGATGGGCTTGGTTTAGCGGTTTTGCCGCACTATAAAATAAGTCGGTGATAAATGAAGTTTTAATGTGTTTATTTCTTTAACGAAAAATAAATCGCCAAATATTTTGACGATAAAAAAATAGTCATTATCTTTGACAAAAAAATAATCGTTAACTATGCCAAATCAGGATGTATATTTAAGAAATAACACAGGAAGTAAATCAAAGGCTGCTATCATCGATGGTTTTGTAGTTCGAACAAATGAGTTTGATCATATTAAAAATGCCTTATTAAAAGCAGATAGTGATGGTAAATCCTTAAATAATATAATTTTAGGACAACGTGGAGCAGGGAAAACGACCTTAATGCATAGATTGAATTACTCAATCCTTTGATGACAAACAGTTAGCAGACATATATTTACCTATAATGTTCTCAGAAGAGCAATACAACTTATCCTGATCTAACCAAATCTCTGGGAAGCTGTAGCAATTGTTATTGATGATAATTTTTATAATGAAAAACTCGCCGATTTAATTGATAAAATTATTGATAATGAAGGACGATTATGAACAGGCATCATTTAAGTTGTTGGAGAAGTTTTTAAAGTCGAAAAGCAAAACAGCGATTCTTTTTTATTGAGAATATTAACTTCTTTTTAAAGAAGCTTAATGAAGAAGAGAAAAAGCGACTTAAATCGATATTGACTTCACATTCTAATTTTAGAATAATTGGTTCTTCAACATCTTTTAATTGACGGAACAATTGACTTTGGAGATTCGTTTTATAAGTTCTTCAATATTGTGCAATTAGACGGGTTAAATCAAGAGGATTGCGAAAAGCTTCTTATAAAAATTGGCCAACAATATGGAGAGGAAAATCAGATAAAGGAAATTATTGACAACCATCCAGGAAGAGTTGAATCATTAAGAAGGTTTAACCGGAGGTGTGCCAAGAACGATCTCTTATCTTTTTCAGATTTTTTTAGACAACGAGAATGGAAAGGCCATCAAAGACCTTTATCTTCTTATAGACACATTAACATTATTGTATAAATCCGAGTTAGACCAACTTTCAACTCAACAACAAAAAGTAATTGATGCTATAGCTAGGAAAATGGGATGCGATTTCAGTTAAAGAAAATTGCTAAGCGTACTAGGCTGGAAAGCAAGAATATATCGTCAATACTATCGTATTTGGAGAAAAATCAGTTGATTGAGAAGGTGCCTACTTCTACTAAGAACCATTTATATAGAATTAAGGAGCGCTTTATGAATATTTGGTACTTAATGAGGTTCGGAAGAAAACACGATAAAGAAAAATGTGATATGGTTAGTTCGGTTTTTCGATGCTTGGTGTGATGAAAGTGAGTTAACCAAGCGACTTAAAAATCATATTAACAACCTTAAAGATGGTAAATATGATGCGGTCGCTGCAATCGATATGGGCAATACATTTTTATCTTGCGAAAATATTCCCGAAAATCTAAAGGAAGAATTGATTAGTACTACTAATTCCATCTTGCCTGACAGGTTACTTAAAGGAGCTAAAACTGCTGAAAAAGAAGTTCTGGATGATATTAGAAAGCTCGTAAAGGATGAACGTTTTGATGAAGCTGTTAGTCGCCTTAAAGATGTTGAGAATAAAGAATGTAGACTACTTTATGCTGGCGACATCTGTATATTTAATGCAAGGGGACCATGAAAAAGCACTTAAAGCCGCAAAAACAGCTTGGGGTATGGATGATCAAAATACATTCATACCTCTTACCTTAGGAATCATTTATGACCTTCATTTAAATGATTCCGATACGGCTATAGAATATTATTGAAAAGGCCTTAACTCCGCCACACCCTCATCCATATGCTGCTAGTAGGCTAGGTAGCATTTACAAAAGGAAAGAAAATTATGAGTTAGCGATAAAAATACCATAACCAAGCATTGTCCAAAAACTTAAAACAATCGCAAATTTCTTTAGGGCAACATATACTTAGAACTTAATGATTTTGAAAAGGCTGAAAAATACTTTAGAGCTGCAGTAGATTCTAAATTAGATAAAATCCTATACCGCTTTGGCCAAACTTTTTTCTAAGATGAAAAAGAAAAGGGCTACAGAAGAGGCTCTTGTAAAAGCGGTTGAAGAAAGTGAGGAAGATAGCAACATAAAATCTGGGTAGGTTCTATATGATGCAAAGTAGGCCAAATTTAAAAAAAGCGGAAGAACAATTTAAGTTAGCAATTGACAAAGGTGAAGTTGATGGATATAGTCAATTAGCCAGATTATATACCAAGCAAAAACAAACTAATAAAGCAATCACTGTTTTTAGAGCAGGGTATTTTAAATAATGATGCCGAATCCGCACATCAGCTGGCTCATCTTTTTAACAGGCAAGGAATGTTTGAGCCAGTCAGATGAAATGTTTGAGAAAGCGATAGAATTAGGGGATGTTTCAGTTGTAGGTTGCTGGGTGCAAAGTATGTATAGGGCTAAGCGAATGGAGAAGAAGACGTTTTCAAAAGATTTACTTGAAAAAGTACAAACAGAACAATACAGATAATCATTTCGAATTGCTCTATGCCCAAAATACTTTTATGGAACGGCAACTTGACGGAAGCAATAAAGATTGTAAAAGATCAAGCTATTATTTTACATAATTAGTAGTGATGACGATAACTATTCTAACCGAAGTTTTTCAGAACTTGTAGGAATTCTTTCTGTTATTAATTGCCAAAAAGAATATGATGGGACTTTAGATATGTTTTAGCGACAATAGTAACTTGGACCTTAAAACTATGTTGAAGCCTATATATTACCTAATGATGGATGAGCCTTAAAGAGGATTACCAATGGAATATCTTAAAGCGGGTAAAGAGCTTACAGAGACTATAATGATTTAAAAAGGAGGTGGAGTATTTGAGAAAGAAATAGAATAAAAATACAATAAAATATTAGAGAAATTCAAGCATAGCTTAAGAAATGCGACAACTTAAAACTATGCCTATGGTTTCTTTCAGATGTCCATTTGTGGAAATGAATAAATGATATTGTTATTAGAACAGCACAAAAATAAACAAACTTGTCCACTTGTGCAAATATAATTGTCATTTTCTTTTCTTCTGGTGGTCGTTATCATCCAGCTTTACTAATATTTCTGCTGGTACTATCCTTTTCAGGTAATTGGATAGGTGATGTGAATTACAATATTAATTTAAAAAAAGAGAATTAAATGACAAACCTCTACTATTAATATTACCCAGTTGGTAACGGAGATACCTCTCTAATTACCTTGGAAGACAAAACGACCATTGTGGTCGATTGTAACATCAGGAATTGTGACGACGATGATACCTATGATGTAAAAAAGGATTTATTACAAAGTGTGCAATATAGTAATGGAATACCTTACGTTGATGTATTTATTTTAATCATGGTGACCAAGATCATTGCAGAGGTTTTAAAAAACATTTTTATCAGGGAGCTCCTGAAAAATATTCGGAAGCTGATAAAAAGGAAAAACTTAATCAGAGTTTGATACAATGTGGTTCTCACCAATGATAGCCGAGGAGCATACAAATGATGATGAAGATGCATATCAACAGGAAGCTGAAACGTCGACTTGCGCTTCATCGTAATAAAGATTCTAAAAAAGATAATCCTGGTAACAGAATTAAAATTATTGGATACGATGGAAGTACAGATTATAAAGACTTAGATCATTAAGAGCTAAGCCAGGAGAGATCGTAGATCGTTTTAATGACCGAAATCAAGTACTGTTTTCCATATTCATACACGCTCCCTTCAAAGAACATCTTGAAGCATTAGGTGATGACAAAAAGAACTCAACAAGTATCGTTTTTTCAAGCTAGATTCAAAAACACACCTTATCAGCAAGACTTCTCTA
>JAHHDV010000036.1 GCA_019739295.1 Taibaiella sp. | reverse complement strand
GGGAGGATGTCATTGTTCTCTTCATCATCAGCATCTTCATCTTTTCCTTCAAAATACACCTTCAGGAATCCATCGAATTTAATCACCTCCCCATTGGCAGTAAAATGGCTGTCCAGCTTCTTTCCGGCAGCAATGATATCGATTGTAGCCGTTTGTTTTTTTCCAGTTGAGCATCTGCCATCTGAGAAGCCATGGTACGCTTCCAGATCAGGTTGTACAGCTTCTGTCCGTCCGGGTTACCTACCTGCTGTACCATCATATCGGTAGGACGGATGGCTTTCGTGGGCTTTCCTGTGCATTTTCATTCTTGTTTTTAAACCTTCTCAGCTGGTGATAACGGTCCCTCCATGGATCTGCCTGATGGCGGATTCCGTATGCTGAAGTGCAGATGCACTCAGGTTAAACTGAATCCGTCCGCATATAGGTGATATATCCGTTTCTCATACAGGTCCTGTGGCAATCCGCATGGTCCTGGAAACGGAAAAAACCCAATTTACGGCTGGCTTCCTGCTGCAGGGTCGAGGTAGTAAAGGGAGGACTTGGAGACCTTTTTCCGGGTCCTTATATGGATGTCGCTGACTTCAAAACGTTGCCCCATTGCATTTTTCCAGAAAATCCTGTTGCCTGCTGCTCTTCCTGATACCGTTCACCCTCCGCTTTGAAAACAGTATCCCTTACCGTGATGAATTTTTGGTCAGGAACTGTGCCTCTGTCCCTGAAGGAGCTCACCGGAGTGAACTGGTTGATCTCTGATTCTCTTTCTACCAGTAACTTCACAGCCACAGACTGTACACGGCCCTGCTGACAATGCTTTGGTTCCAGCCAGCTTCCGCCATAATACCGGTGAAATCTCAAATCCCACCAATCTATCCATCACCCTTCTGGCCTGCTGTGCATTCACCAGGTCCATATCTACTGTACGCGGCTCGGAAACGGCTTTCCGGATCGCGTCTTTGGTAATCTCGTGGAACACAATTCTCTTCGTACTTTTCGGATCCAGCCCCAACACTTCACATAAATGCCAGCTGATCGCCTCTCCTTCCCGGTCCTCATCCGTTGCCAGCCACACTTCTTCGGCCTTCTTTGCTTTACTTTTGAGCTCGCTGACCACTTTCAGCTTTTCCTCTGATACAATATATTTTGGTTGAAAATTATGCTCAATATCTATTCCCATCCCTTCCTTTTCCAAATCCCTGATATGGCCGTAACTCGATACTACCTCAAACACCCCGTCCAGGTACTTTTCTATTGTTTTTGCTTTGGCCGGCGACTCTACTATCAATAACTTTTTGCCCATATTTATCTTAAGATTGATTATCCCATATTCTTATATGGAATTCAAATTGGTTACAAGATTACATTATTTTTTAAAAAAGCTATCAAAATAAGGATAAACTTGCCATCTTTCCATAGTTTTTATCACAAATTAGCGCGGCCGGATTCCTGAGCTGACTTCAGAAGTGTAAGATGAAGGCAGAAATCCGGGAACTGCACTCCTCGTTTTCTCCCGGTAAAATCCTAATTGAAAATCATTGAACGGAAATAAAATTCCGATTCAACCCAGAGCATAACATTTGGCAACTACCTCACGGGTACCGCTGACAAGACGATCTCATTCTATGAGTAAAAAATGCTCATTGTAATCAGGGCGGAACAAGCTTTTCGTGGCGGTGCTGCCCCTTAAGAAAATGACACTTTCATTACATGCCCTACGTGAGAATGAGATGTTTTAATAATTTTGTTTGGATAATTTTGCAAAAATTGAAAAGAAGAAATGAAAAAAGATTCTAAAGGCAACTTATTACTGGTCGAAGATGAAGAAACATTAAGAGAAACACTGGCCCTGAACCTGGAACTGGAAGGCTATGAAGTGACAGCAGTGGATAATGGGTTGAAAGCACTGAATGCCATTAAGAATGAATATTTTGATACCATGATATTGGATATCATGCTTCCTGAGATGGATGGGATCACGATCTGCGAGAATATCAGGGGACAGAACAACAATATTCCGATTTTATTCCTTTCTGCAAAGGGCAGCAGCGAAGACCGGGTCAATGGATTGAAGATGGGTGGTGACGATTATATGGTGAAGCCCTTTGATCTTGATGAATTGCTGATTAGGGTCGAAAAGCTCATCATCAAGAACAAAAAGATCAACGAACGGAACACGACTCCCGAGATCTATACTTTCGGAAAAAAACAAAATCGACTTTGCAGGGCAAACCGGCAGGGATAAAGATGGAAAAACTGTTGAATTCAGCAAAAGAGAGATCGCCCTCCTTCGCCTGCTTATCGAGCACAAAGGAGAAGTCGTATCGAGAGAGCATATCCTGCAGGCTGTATGGGGATACAATGTATACCCGACTACCCGGACGATAGATAATTTTATCCTGAGCTTCAGAAAGTATTTCGAGAAAGACAGCCGCAACCCGAAGCACTTTCACTCCGTAAGAGGTGTAGGCTATAAATTTACAGAATAAAATTATTGGAAGATATGTAAATTATCAATACCTTTAACACTTGTAAAACATTTGGGGCCTTTCAGGATTCAAAAATCCGGAAAGACTGTTCCGGGTGCTTTACAAGCTTTTTATTCAACATTTTTCCGACATTTCCAATATGAAGAAATTTTTATACTCATTTGCCATACTTGGCACCCTGGTGCTTGCTTCCTGTGGTAAGGACGATCTGCGTACTGCCACGGTAATTGAAACCGGAGATATTACTTTTGAAGGCTGTGGTTATTTATTACAACTGGAAGAAGATGGTCAGCTGATCAAGCCGTCTCATCTCCCCGGTGCTTACCAGCATCCCGGCATCAAAGTAGAGATCAATTATAACCATACCGGTATCGTAGATACCTGCGAGTATTCACCTAAATTATTTGACCTGGTGAACCTCAATGAGATCCACCTGAAGCAGGATTAATCCGGTATTCAAAATAAATTACCATTTCAGATCCTCCGGCGCATCCGTCGGAGGATTTTGTTTGCGGGAGATCATCTTCTGCACCTGGCGTTCGTATATCAGGGTGGCAATTGCCCGGGGAATATCAGGGGCCAGGAATGCAACCTTGATATCTTTTTCAAGGATATCAAGCCGGTACAATTTCGAAAACAACTCTTCTGTCCGGTATTTCAGCCAATCCTCTATCACCGGGGTCAATGCTTCAATAATTTGCTCCCTGTCTATCGGGTCAGGATTGATTTTGTCCAGAAGCTGAGAAAAGGATAAAGCAGGCATTTGTTGTGATGATCGGTTTCCAGGATGGTGATATAGGAACAAAAGTATTGCCAAAATTTTCTGTTCAGGTGAAATACGGAATTTTTTTTAACAGGCTATGGCCTGCCCGATCTCGGAAGTCAGCATTATCCGAACACCTATTTCATACAATCCGATTAATAATCCTTGTACAAAACCTGGTACACTCTTCTGGAGCGCTGCCTGAGCAGTACTTTCTTATATTGTACCAATTTCTCTACGGTAGCTTCATCCTCATAGTGCCTTACCGTCAGCAATGTACATTCTTCATTGATCTTGACATCGTACTCTCTGCACAGGTCAGCGATCAGATCGTCCTTAGCGAAATGCCTGGCATCTATACATGCTACAAAACTGATCGCAGCATTCTGGATCATATTGATCTTCACCCTATGCTTCGCATAGATATTGTACAGGTTACTCAGGTTCTCTTCTGTAATGAACGAAAAATCCTTCGTGGTCACTTTCATCAGTAACTGATCGCCTTTATGGACAATCAAAGGCGGATAGAATACAGACTCTCCTACTTTCTTTTTGATCACAGTACCTTCCAGGGAATCGTCCAGGAAACATTTTACATACAGGGGAATGCCCTTATTCTGAATCGGCTTGATGGTCTTGGGGTGAATAACCTGGGCACCGTAATACGCCAGTTCGATAACTTCATAGTAAGAGATCTCTGACAGCCTGACCGCATCAGGAAATTTCCGGGGATCCGCATTGAGAAACCCGGGGACATCTTTCCAGATGATTACTTTTTCGGAGGGAAGCATCGAGGCGATCAATGCAGCCGTATAGTCAGAACCTTCCCTGCCTAATGTCGTACTGTTATTATCCGGACTGGAACCGATAAAGCCCTGGGTGACGCATAGACCCCCTTGCTGCATTACAGGCAGGATCTGGCTTTTGACATGATTCTGCGTGCTCTCCAGGTCTACAATTGCATTCCTGTAATACTCGTTGGTCCGGACAATGTCCCTGGCATCGATCCATGTATTGGCAACAGCTTTTTCTTCCAGCCATTGAGAGAAAATATGGGTGGACAATAGTTCTCCCACGCATACGATCTGGTCATACAAATAGTCATCTGCCTGCACACCGGCATCATCCAGGGCCCAGGATATTTCCGTAAAATACGGATGCAGTTTTCTCTGTTACCTGCTCGCTCCTCTCCATTCCGAACAATTCCCGGATATAATCCTGGTGCTGCTGCTCCAGCTCGTGAAGCAGGCTTTCGGCCAGAGGACGATTCTGGGCGATGGCAGCATTGACAATGGCCTCCAGGGCATTGGTGGTCTTGCCGAGTGCCGATACGATGACGGTCAAAGGCCTTTCGGCTTTTTCGATAATCGGCAATAAAGCGCGCATACGTGCAGGTGTGGCTATGGATGCGCCCCCGAATTTATAAACTTGCATAAAACTAAATAAATATTGTATTACAGAATCACCCTCTCTATATGAGGAAAAATAAGGATAAAAAAATCAGAAAACAGAAAAGGTTATTTTAGCTTGGACAATTCTTCTTCCAGCTTTTGGAACACGCTTTCCAGATCCGCAATATTACTGGTACCGACGCTGATCCTGTACCAGGGAGATTCCCTGTCCGCGCCGAAGCAGTGAAAAGGTACCACCGCCATTCCTACATTGTTCAATAAGAACTGAGTGACATCATTCTGGGTCTCCAGTCGCCCTTTTCCTGTCTCTTTGCCTTTCAGATCAAACTTAATGGTCAGGTAGATAGCTGCCTGTGCGGCAATCGTATCTACAGGGTAGCCTTTTGATTTCAGGTCCTTCATCTTTCGTTCTATAAAGATAAGGCGCTCTTCTACCTTCTGCCTGAAGGAACCAAGGAAACCGCCTACTGCTGCATCATTACCGAGAAACTGGGCTACGGCATGCTGTTCTGCCATAGGCGCCCAGGCCCCGATATGGCTTAAAAGAGCATTGATCTTAGCGATAATGTGCTTCGGTCCGCATGCCCAGCCTACCCTGATACCGGTAGCTGCAAATGCTTTGCTCACGCCATCTATTAAGATGGTATAGTCTTTCATTTTAGCATTGATACTCACCGGGTTATAATGACGGATACCACCATAGGTCAAAGTGAAATACATCTGGTCGAACATCACATACAATTTCTTTTTGCCCGCTCCGCGCTTTTCGTTCTCTGCCACTACCAGGTCACAGATCTTAGAAAGATCCTCTCTGGAAAGCGTGGTCCCTGTAGGGTTCTGCGGTGTACAAAGGCACAGGAGCACCGCATCGCTGATATAAGGAACCATATCCTCTGCAGTAGGCATGAAATTGTGTTCCGGTCTCGTCTGGATCTCACAGGCAATGCCCCCGTTCAGGTTCGTATAATGATTATTATTCCACGAAGGTACCGCGTAGATCACCTTGTCTCCCGGGTCGACTATGGTCTTAAACGTGGTATAGATCAATGGTCTGCCCCCGCTGGCTATCTGGATCTCATCAGGCTGGTATTGAATGCCTTCATATTTTTCGATAAAATGCGCTACCGCTTTCCGCAAGGGAAGCACACCGGCTCCCGGGGGATAGTTGGTCAGCCCTTTCTGATAGGCATTCAGGATCTCCTGCAGCAATTCAGCAGGTATGGGAAATTCAGCCGGAGAGAAATCACCAATGGTATAATTATAAATCTTAGCTCCTGCCGCAATCTTTGAATTGATCTCATTGCCAAGTTTTACAATTTCTGAACCCACTAATGATTCGGCAAGTCTGCTAAGGTTTTCCATAATTATATTGATTTAAGGCCGCTAAAATACGCATTAATCAAATTATATACAAATGAGGAAAACACAGATGTAGCAAGAGTTTACACCAATGACCGGGCAGGAAGACGGATAGCGCCGGATGTATTTCCGGTTTGCTTATGTAGTATTTTTATATCCGCTTGTCCGGATCTTGGTTTAAGAGAAAACGCAGCAGTCCCCGACAATACTTCCGGTTATCCGCAGTTCTCTATCCGGGAGTGGAAGCTGCAAATTCAGATCTTCTTTATACAAAAAAACTATCAGAGATATCTTTAGTCCTGCTATATTTGATGATCAATTCCAAATCATTCCCTGTTTATCAACTTTCTTATGAAAAGGTCCCTCATCACTGTAAGCCTTCTTATCCTCTCCAATATATTTATGACCTTTGCATGGTATGGGCACCTGAAATTCAAAGACAATATCTGGCTACAGAAATGGGGCATCCCGGGAGTGATCCTCGTCAGCTGGGGTATTGCCTTCTTTGAATACTGTATGATGGTCCCTGCCAACAGGATCGGGTATATAGATAACGGGGGACCATTCAATCTTTGGCAGCTCAAAGTCATCCAGGAAGTGATTACACTGCTCGTATTTACCCTGTTTACCGTCTTCCTGTTCAAGACAGAGAGTTTTAGGGTCAATCATATGATCGGATTTGTCTTCCTGATTCTTGCTGTGTATTTTATTTTCAAGAAGTAGAGCCGCAGCTATGAGAGCGCGCTGGCGCTACTTTCCGTCCCTGGCACATTTATTCTGAGCATCGCTGACAGCAACCGCTACCATATTACATATCTGGCGCACCGTACTGCCCAGTTTGTAAAATATGTACCGGTTTCTTTAACCCGATCAGGATGGGTCCTATGATTTCAAAACCGCCCACTTCCATTAACAGGTTGTAGGCAATATTTCCTGCAGAAAGATTAGGGAAGATCAGTGTATTCACATCGTGATCGACCAGGTCAGAAAACGGGTAGTTCTCCTGAAGCAAATCTTTGTTGAAAGCCATAGAGGCCTGCATCTCTCCATCTATAATAAGACCCGGATCCTTGCGCTTGGCGATCTCCACGGCTTTGCGGACCTTAATCGCTTCTTCCGTCGGGCTGCTTCCGAAGTTAGAATACGAAAGCATGGCGATTTTGGGTTCAAGATTGAAGTTCCTTACTGCCGCTGCAGTCAGCAATGCGATATCCGCCAGCTCTTCGTCGGTAGCATTGAAGTTAATCGTAGTATCCGCCAGGAACAATGGTCCCTGGGGACGAAGGATCACATACATCCCGGCTACTTTTTGTACACCCTCATCCATACCGATGGCCTGGATGGCAGGTCTTATGGTATCGGGATAATTCCTGGTCAGACCGGATATCAATGCATCGGCTTCTCCCGTCTCCACCATCATAGAGCCGAAGTAATTGCGCTCTCTCATGATCTTCTTCGCCTCATAGAAATTAAAGCCCCTTCTTTTTCTTTTCCTGAAAAACAATTCTCCGTAAGAGATCCGCTTGGAAAGCATCTCATCGCTTCTCGGATCGATGATAGGAGCATCCAGCTCGATATTATTCTCCCGCATAAGGGTATGAATCTTCGCTACATTGCCCAGCAAAATAGGGAAAGCAACCCCTTCGTCTCTGACCAGCTGGGCTGCTTTCAACACCTTGACATTATCCGCTTCCGCGAATACGACCTTTCTCGGGTCTTTTCTGGCCTTGCTGTTGAGCATCCGGATGAAAAGATTATCCAGTCCCAGTCTTGCTGCCAGTGCCTGCTTATACTTTTCCCAATCGGTGATTTCTTCCCTGGCTGCTCCACTTTCTATTGCAGCTCTTGCCACAGCGGGAGCCACTTCCGTTAACAACCTGGGATCCAGCGGCTTGGGAATGATATAATCGGGACCGAAATGAAGGTTGCGTTCGCCATAGGCCATATTCACCATATCCGGCACCTGCTGCTTGGCGAGCTCCGCCAATGCGCGGACCGCAGCCATCTTCATTTCTTCGTTGATCTGAGTGGCGCGCACATCCAATGCTCCGCGGAATATAAAAGGGAACCCCAGTACATTATTGACCTGGTTGGGGAAATCAGATCTTCCGGTAGCCATAATGATATCATTCCTGGCCGCCACCGCATCGTCATAGCTGATCTCCGGATCGGGATTGGCCATGGCAAATACAACCGGACGATCTGCCATGCTCTGTACCATGGCCGGGGTCAGGACGCCCGCTTTGCTCAGTCCTATGAATACATCACAGCCTTGCATCACTTCTTCCAATGTATGGAATGCCGTTTCTGTGATGAATTCCTTCTTTATATCATCCAGGTCAGTACGCTGGTGGTTGATGACCCCCTTACTGTCCAGCATGATAATATTTTCCTTCCTGGCACCAAAGGCGATATACAATTTTGTACATGCTATCGCTGCCGCACCCGCCCCGTTCACTACAAATTTTGCATCCTTAATATGCTTGCCGACCAGTTCCAGCGCGTTCAGCAAAGCTGCTGCCGATATAATAGCAGTACCATGCTGATCATCATGCATCACCGGGATGTTCAGTTCTTCTTTCAGCCTTCTCTCTATTACAAAGCATTCCGGCGCTTTAATGTCCTCCAGGTTGATGCCGCCGAAAGTGGGCTCCAATGCCTTGACTACCTTGATGAATTCTTCAGGGTCCTTTACATCCAGCTCGATATCGAACACATCGATATCCGCGAAGATCTTGAACAGCACTCCCTTTCCTTCCATCACGGGTTTCCCTGCTTCCGGTCCGATATCTCCCAGGCCCAGCACTGCCGTACCATTGCTGATCACAGCTACCAGGTTGCCCTTGGCCGTATATTTATATACATCTTCGGGATTTTCTTTTATCGCAAGACAAGGCTCAGCTACACCGGGCGAATAGGCAAGCGACAAATCTCTTTGTGTTTTTGTATTTTTAGTGGGTACTACTTTTATTTTTCCGGGACGACCCTGTGCATGGTAATCCAGGGCATCCTGCTTCAATATCTTGGGAGTTTTCATAAATGATTCCGGATCGGGCTTTTCTGATTGAACGGAACAAATGTAATCAAAATATATCAGAGCGGTTAAAAATCAGACAGCTTTCCGGAGAAGGTCATTATTTGAAAAAGGACCGGCTGCGCCGGTCCTTTTTTATCTTATCTTTCCATACTTCGATCCTTACCAGATTTTTGCCCGCTCTGATTCGGGCCTGTACATCTTATCTCCTTCCTTCACATCAAATGCCTTGTAAAAAGGTTCAAAATTGGACAACGGAACATTAGCCCTGGCGATACCGGGTGAGTGAAAATCCGTTTTCAATAATTGAACGGTATATTCGTCGGTAGCCTTTCCTCTCCATATCTGCGCCCAGCTCAGGAAAAACCGCTGATCCGGTGTAAAGCCATCTATTTTTTCATTGCTCTGACCTTGCTTGGTCTTCTTGAAAGCCTGGTAAGCTATAGCCAATCCACCGAGATCCGCTATATTTTCACCCAGGGTCATTTGCCCGTTTACTTTCATAGAATCAATGACCACGAAGTGATCATATTGCTTCACCAAGATAGCCGTTTTCTCCTGGAATTTCTTCTTGTCTTCCGGGGTCCACCAATCTGAAAGATTTCCATCTGCAGCATACTGCGCACCCTGATCATCAAACCCGTGCGTCATCTCATGCCCGATCACGGCCCCGATACCTCCATAATTGATCGCATCATCCGCTTCAAAATCAAAGAACGGGAACTGAAGTATAGCAGCAGGAAATACGATCTCATTGAATGCAGGGTTATAATATGCATTTACGGTATTAGGCGTCATAAACCACTCATGCTTGTCTACCGGTTTGCCTAATTTGTCCACTTCATATTTATAAATTGAAGTGGACAAATTAGGCAAACCGGTAGACAAGCATGAGTGGTTTATGACGCCTAATACCGTAAATGCATATTATAACCCTGCATTCAATGAGATCGTATTTCCTGCTGCTATACTTCAGTTCCCGTTCTTTGATTTTGAAGCGGATGATGCGATCAATTATGGAGGTATCGGGGCCGTGATCGGGCATGAGATGACGCACGGGTTTGATGATCAGGGTGCGCAGTATGCTGCAGATGGAAATCTTTCAGATTGGTGGACCCCGGAAGACAAGAAGAAATTCCAGGAGAAAACGGCTATCTTGGTGAAGCAATATGATCACTTCGTGGTCATTGATTCTATGAAAGTAAACGGGCAAATGACCCTGGGTGAAAATATAGCGGATCTCGGTGGATTGGCTATAGCTTACCAGGCTTTCAAGAAGACCAAGCAAGGTCAGAGCAATGAAAAAAATAGATGGCTTTACACCGGATCAGCGGTTTTTTCCTGAGCTGGGCGCAGATATGGAGAGGAAAGGCTACCGACGAATATACCGTTCAATTATTGAAAACGGATTTTCACTCACCCGGTATCGCCAGGGCTAATGTTCCGTTGTCCAATTTTGAACCTTTTTACAAGGCATTTGATGTGAAGGAAGGAGATAAGATGTACAGGCCCGAATCAGAGCGGGCAAAAATCTGGTAAGGATCGAAGTATGGAAAGATAAGATAAAAAAGGACCGGCGCAGCCGGTCCTTTTTCAAATAATGACCTTCTCCGGAAAGCTGTCTGATTTTTAACCGCTCTGATATATTTTGATTACATTTGTTCCGTTCAATCAGAAAAGCCCGATCCGGAATCATTTATGAAAACTCCCAAGATATTGAAGCAGGATGCCCTGGATTACCATGCACAGGGTCGTCCCGGAAAAATAAAAGTAGTACCCACTAAAAATACAAAAACACAAAGAGATTTGTCGCTTGCCTATTCGCCCGGTGTAGCTGAGCCTTGTCTTGCGATAAAAGAAAATCCCGAAGATGTATATAAATATACGGCCAAGGGCAACCTGGTAGCTGTGATCAGCAATGGTACGGCAGTGCTGGGCCTGGGAGATATCGGACCGGAAGCAGGGAAACCCGTGATGGAAGGAAAGGGAGTGCTGTTCAAGATCTTCGCGGATATCGATGTGTTCGATATCGAGCTGGATGTAAAGGACCCTGAAGAATTCATCAAGGTAGTCAAGGCATTGGAGCCCACTTTCGGCGGCATCAACCTGGAGGACATTAAAGCGCCGGAATGCTTTGTAATAGAGAGAAGGCTGAAAGAAGAACTGAACATCCCGGTGATGCATGATGATCAGCATGGTACTGCTATTATATCGGCAGCAGCTTTGCTGAACGCGCTGGAACTGGTCGGCAAGCATATTAAGGATGCAAAATTTGTAGTGAACGGGGCGGGTGCGGCAGCGATAGCATGTACAAAATTGTATATCGCCTTTGGTGCCAGGAAGGAAAATATTATCATGCTGGACAGTAAGGGGGTCATCAACCACCAGCGTACTGACCTGGATGATATAAAGAAGGAATTCATCACAGAAACGGCATTCCATACATTGGAAGAAGTGATGCAAGGCTGTGATGTATTCATAGGACTGAGCAAAGCGGGCGTCCTGACCCCGGCCATGGTACAGAGCATGGCAGATCGTCCGGTTGTATTTGCCATGGCCAATCCCGATCCGGAGATCAGCTATGACGATGCGGTGGCGGCCAGGAATGATATCATTATGGCTACCGGAAGATCTGATTTCCCCAACCAGGTCAATAATGTACTGGGGTTCCCTTTTATATTCCGCGGAGCATTGGATGTGCGCGCCACTCAGATCAACGAAGAAATGAAGATGGCTGCGGTCCGCGCATTGGCGGAGCTCGCCAAGCAGCAGGTGCCGGATATGGTGAATATGGCCTATGGCGAACGCAACCTTCATTTCGGTCCCGATTATATCATTCCCAAGCCGCTGGATCCCAGGTTGTTAACGGAAGTGGCTCCCGCTGTGGCAAGAGCTGCAATAGAAAGTGGAGCAGCCAGGGAAGAAATCACCGATTGGGAAAAGTATAAGCAGGCACTGGCAGCAAGACTGGGACTGGATAATCTTTTCATCCGGATGCTCAACAGCAAGGCCAGAAAAGACCCGAGAAAGGTCGTATTCGCGGAAGCGGATAATGTCAAGGTGTTGAAAGCAGCCCAGCTGGTCAGAGACGAAGGGGTTGCTTTCCCTATTTTGCTGGGCAATGTAGCGAAGATTCATACCCTTATGCGGGAGAATAATATCGAGCTGGATGCTCCTATCATCGATCCGAGAAGCGATGAGATGCTTTCCAAGCGGATCTCTTACGGAGAATTGTTTTTCAGGAAAAGAAAAAGAAGGGGCTTTAATTTCTATGAGGCGAAGAAGATCATGAGAGAGCGCAATTACTTCGGCTCTATGATGGTGGAGACGGGAGAAGCCGATGCATTGATATCCGGTCTGACCAGGAATTATCCCGATACCATAAGACCTGCCATCCAGGCCATCGGTATGGATGAGGGTGTACAAAAAGTAGCCGGGATGTATGTGATCCTTCGTCCCCAGGGACCATTGTTCCTGGCGGATACTACGATTAACTTCAATGCTACCGACGAAGAGCTGGCGGATATCGCATTGCTGACTGCAGCGGCAGTAAGGAACTTCAATCTTGAACCCAAAATCGCCATGCTTTCGTATTCTAACTTCGGAAGCAGCCCGACGGAAGAAGCGATTAAGGTCCGCAAAGCCGTGGAGATCGCCAAGCGCAAGGATCCGGGTCTTATTATAGATGGAGAGATGCAGGCCTCTATGGCTTTCAACAAAGATTTGCTTCAGGAGAACTACCCGTTTTCTGACCTGGTCGATCACGATGTGAATACACTGATCTTCCCTAATCTTTCTGCAGGAAATATTGCCTACAACCTGTTAATGGAAGTGGGCGGTTTTGAAATCATAGGACCCATCCTGATCGGGTTAAAGAAACCGGTACATATTTTACAACTGGGCAGTACGGTGCGCCAGATATGTAATATGGTAGCGGTTGCTGTCAGCGATGCTCAGAATAAATGTGCCAGGGACGGAAAGTAGCGCCAGCGCGCTCTCATAGCTGCGGCTCTACTTCTTGAAAATAAAATACACAGCAAGAATCAGGAAGACAAATCCGATCATATGATTGACCCTAAAACTCTCTGTCTTGAACAGGAAGACGGTAAACAGGGTAAATACGAGCAGTGTAATCACTTCCTGGATGACTTTGAGCTGCCAAAGATTGAATGGTCCCCCGTTATCTATATACCCGATCCTGTTGGCAGGGACCATCATACAGTATTCAAAGAAGGCAATACCCCAGCTGACGAGGATCACTCCCGGGATGCCCCATTTCTGTAGCCAGATATTGTCTTTGAATTTCAGGTGCCCATACCATGCAAAGGTCATAAATATATTGGAGAGGATAAGAAGGCTTACAGTGATGAGGGACCTTTTCATAAGAAAGTTGATAAACAGGGAATGATTTGGAATTGATCATCAAATATAGCAGGACTAAAGATATCTCTGATAGTTTTTTTTGTATAAAGAAGATCTGAATTTGCAGCTTCCACTCCCGGATAGAGAACTGCGGATAACCGGAAGTATTGTCGGGGACTGCTGCGTTTTCTCTTAAACCAAGATCCGGACAAGCGGATATAAAAATACTACATAAGCAAACCGGAAATACATCCGGCGCTATCCGTCTTCCTGCCCGGTCATTGGTGTAAACTCTTGCTACATCTGTGTTTTCCTCATTTGTATATAATTTGATTAATGCGTATTTTAGCGGCCTTAAATCAATATAATTATGGAAAACCTTAGCAGACTTGCCGAATCATTAGTGGGTTCAGAAATTGTAAAACTTGGCAATGAGATCAATTCAAAGATTGCGGCAGGAGCTAAGATTTATAATTATACCATTGGTGATTTCTCTCCGGCTGAATTTCCCATACCTGCTGAATTGCTGCAGGAGATCCTGAATGCCTATCAGAAAGGGCTGACCAACTATCCCCCGGGAGCCGGTGTGCTTCCCTTGCGGAAAGCGGTAGCGCATTTTATCGAAAAATATGAAGGCATTCAATACCAGCCTGATGAGATCCAGATAGCCAGCGGGGGCAGACCATTGATCTATACCACGTTTAAGACCATAGTCGACCCGGGAGACAAGGTGATCTACGCGGTACCTTCGTGGAATAATAATCATTATACGAACCTGAACGGGGGCATTGCCTGTGAGATCCAGACGAGACCGGAACACAATTTCATGCCTACTGCAGAGGATATGGTTCCTTATATCAGCGATGCGGTGCTCCTGTGCCTTTGTACACCGCAGAACCCTACAGGGACCACGCTTTCCAGAGAGGATCTTTCTAAGATCTGTGACCTGGTAGTGGCAGAGAACGAAAAGCGCGGAGCGGGCAAAAAGAAATTGTATGTGATGTTCGACCAGATGTATTTCACTTTGACCTATGGTGGTATCCGTCATTATAACCCGGTGAGTATCAATGCTAAAATGAAAGACTATACCATCTTAATAGATGGCGTGAGCAAAGCATTTGCAGCTACCGGTATCAGGGTAGGCTGGGCATGCGGACCGAAGCACATTATCGCTAAGATCAATGCTCTTTTAAGCCATATCGGGGCCTGGGCGCCTATGGCAGAACAGCATGCCGTAGCCCAGTTTCTCGGTAATGATGCAGCAGTAGGCGGTTTCCTTGGTTCCTTCAGGCAGAAGGTAGAAGAGCGCCTTATCTTTATAGAACGAAAGATGAAGGACCTGAAATCAAAAGGCTACCCTGTAGATACGATTGCCGCACAGGCAGCTATCTACCTGACCATTAAGTTTGATCTGAAAGGCAAAGAGACAGGAAAAGGGCGACTGGAGACCCAGAATGATGTCACTCAGTTCTTATTGAACAATGTAGGAATGGCGGTGGTACCTTTTCACTGCTTCGGCGCGGACAGGGAATCTCCCTGGTACAGGATCAGCGTCGGTACCAGTAATATTGCGGATCTGGAAAGCGTGTTCCAAAAGCTGGAAGAAGAATTGTCCAAGCTAAAATAACCTTTTCTGTTTTCTGATTTTTTTATCCTTATTTTTCCTCATATAGAGAGGGTGATTCTGTAATACAATATTTATTTAGTTTTATGCAAGTTTATAAATTCGGGGGCGCATCCATAGCCACACCTGCACGTATGCGCGCTTTATTGCCGATTATCGAAAAAGCCGAAAGGCCTTTGACCGTCATCGTATCGGCACTCGGCAAGACCACCAATGCCCTGGAGGCCATTGTCAATGCTGCCATCGCCCAGAATCGTCCTCTGGCCGAAAGCCTGCTTCACGAGCTGGAGCAGCAGCACCAGGATTATATCCGGGAATTGTTCGGAATGGAGAGGAGCGAGCAGGTAACAGAGAAACTGCATCCGTATTTTACGGAAATATCCTGGGCCCTGGATGATGCCGGTGTGCAGGCAGATGACTATTTGTATGACCAGATCGTATGCGTGGGAGAACTATTGTCCACCCATATTTTCTCTCAATGGCTGGAAGAAAAAGCTGTTGCCAATACATGGATCGATGCCAGGGACATTGTCCGGACCAACGAGTATTACAGGAATGCAATTGTAGACCTGGAGAGCACGCAGAATCATGTCAAAAGCCAGATCCTGCCTGTAATGCAGCAAGGGGGTCTATGCGTCACCCAGGGCTTTATCGGTTCCAGTCCGGATAATAACAGTACGACATTAGGCAGGGAAGGTTCTGACTATACGGCTGCATTGATCGCCTCGATGCTTCCCTCCGAAAAAGTAATCATCTGGAAAGATGTCCCCGGGTTTCTCAATGCGGATCCCCGGAAATTTCCTGATGCGGTCAGGCTGTCAGAGATCTCTTACTATGAAGTTATCGAACTGGCGTATTACGGTGCCCAGGTTATTCACCCCAAGACCATCAAGCCGATTCAGAATAAGGGCATTCCCCTGTATGTAAAATGTTTCCTGGACGATTCCCTGGAAGGTACTGTGATCAAAAAGAAAGTAGGAGAGTCTGTATTCTATCCGCCTTTGATTGTCCATAAAGGCGATCAGTTACTGATGAAAGTGACCACGAAGGATTTTTCGTTCATTACAGAAGAGAACCTGAGTAACCTGTACAATATCTATGCGAAGCATAGGGTGAAGATCAATATGATCCAGAATGCTGCGATCAGTTTTGTAGCATGTATAGATGCCAGGCATTTCGCTAAGGACGATCTGATCGCTGACCTGTGCAGAGAGTACGATGTCAAGATCAATGAAGAATGTACATTGCTGACGGTAAGGCACTATGAGGATGAAGCTACCGTAGAGAAATTGGTACAATATAAGAAAGTACTGCTCAGGCAGCGCTCCAGAAGAGTGTACCAGGTTTTGTACAAGGATTATTAATCGGATTGTATGAAATAGGTGTTCGGATAATGCTGACTTCCGAGATCGGGCAGGCCATAGCCTGTTAAAAAAAATTCCGTATTTCACCTGAACAGAAAATTTTGGCAATACTTTTGTTCCTATATCACCATCCTGGAAACCGATCATCACAACAAATGCCTGCTTTATCCTTTTCTCAGCTTCTGGACAAAATCAATCCTGACCCGATAGACAGGGAGCAAATTATTGAAGCATTGACCCCGGTGATAGAGGATTGGCTGAAATACCGGACAGAAGAGTTGTTTTCGAAATTGTACCGGCTTGATATCCTTGAAAAAGATATCAAGGTTGCATTCCTGGCCCCTGATATTCCCCGGGCAATTGCCACCCTGATATACGAACGCCAGGTGCAGAAGATGATCTCCCGCAAACAAAATCCTCCGACGGATGCGCCGGAGGATCTGAAATGGTAATTTATTTTGAATACCGGATTAATCCTGCTTCAGGTGGATCTCATTGAGGTTCACCAGGTCAAATAATTTAGGTGAATACTCGCAGGTATCTACGATACCGGTATGGTTATAATTGATCTCTACTTTGATGCCGGGATGCTGGTAAGCACCGGGGAGATGAGACGGCTTGATCAGCTGACCATCTTCTTCCAGTTGTAATAAATAACCACAGCCTTCAAAAGTAATATCTCCGGTTTCAATTACCGTGGCAGTACGCAGATCGTCCTTACCACAGGAAGCAAGCACCAGGGTGCCAAGTATGGCAAATGAGTATAAAAATTTCTTCATATTGGAAATGTCGGAAAAATGTTGAATAAAAAGCTTGTAAAGCACCCGGAACAGTCTTTCCGGATTTTTGAATCCTGAAAGGCCCCAAATGTTTTACAAGTGTTAAAGGTATTGATAATTTACATATCTTCCAATAATTTTATTCTGTAAATTTATAGCCTACACCTCTTACGGAGTGAAAGTGCTTCGGGTTGCGGCTGTCTTTCTCGAAATACTTTCTGAAGCTCAGGATAAAATTATCTATCGTCCGGGTAGTCGGGTATACATTGTATCCCCATACAGCCTGCAGGATATGCTCTCTCGATACGACTTCTCCTTTGTGCTCGATAAGCAGGCGAAGGAGGGCGATCTCTCTTTTGCTGAATTCAACAGTTTTTCCATCTTTATCCCTGCCGGTTTGCCCTGCAAAGTCGATTTTGTTTTTTCCGAAAGTATAGATCTCGGGAGTCGTGTTCCGTTCGTTGATCTTTTTGTTCTTGATGATGAGCTTTTCGACCCTAATCAGCAATTCATCAAGATCAAAGGGCTTCACCATATAATCGTCACCACCCATCTTCAATCCATTGACCCGGTCTTCGCTGCTGCCCTTTGCAGAAAGGAATAAAATCGGAATATTGTTGTTCTGTCCCCTGATATTCTCGCAGATCGTGATCCCATCCATCTCAGGAAGCATGATATCCAATATCATGGTATCAAAATATTCATTCTTAATGGCATTCAGTGCTTTCAACCCATTATCCACTGCTGTCACTTCATAGCCTTCCAGTTCCAGGTTCAGGGCCAGTGTTTCTCTTAATGTTTCTTCATCTTCGACCAGTAATAAGTTGCCTTTAGAATCTTTTTTCATTTCTTCTTTTCAATTTTTGCAAAATTATCCAAACAAAATTATTAAAACATCTCATTCTCACGTAGGGCATGTAATGAAAGTGTCATTTTCTTAAGGGGCAGCACCGCCACGAAAAGCTTGTTCCGCCCTGATTACAATGAGCATTTTTTACTCATAGAATGAGATCGTCTTGTCAGCGGTACCCGTGAGGTAGTTGCCAAATGTTATGCTCTGGGTTGAATCGGAATTTTATTTCCGTTCAATGATTTTCAATTAGGATTTTACCGGGAGAAAACGAGGAGTGCAGTTCCCGGATTTCTGCCTTCATCTTACACTTCTGAAGTCAGCTCAGGAATCCGGCCGCGCTAATTTGTGATAAAAACTATGGAAAGATGGCAAGTTTATCCTTATTTTGATAGCTTTTTTAAAAAATAATGTAATCTTGTAACCAATTTGAATTCCATATAAGAATATGGGATAATCAATCTTAAGATAAATATGGGCAAAAAGTTATTGATAGTAGAGTCGCCGGCCAAAGCAAAAACAATAGAAAAGTACCTGGACGGGGTGTTTGAGGTAGTATCGAGTTACGGCCATATCAGGGATTTGGAAAAGGAAGGGATGGGAATAGATATTGAGCATAATTTTCAACCAAAATATATTGTATCAGAGGAAAAGCTGAAAGTGGTCAGCGAGCTCAAAAGTAAAGCAAAGAAGGCCGAAGAAGTGTGGCTGGCAACGGATGAGGACCGGGAAGGAGAGGCGATCAGCTTGGCATTTATGTGAAGTGTTGGGGCTGGATCCGAAAAGTACGAAGAGAATTGTGTTCCACGAGATTACCAAAGACGCGATCCGGAAAGCCGTTTCCGAGCCGCGTACAGTAGATATGGACCTGGTGAATGCACAGCAGGCCAGAAGGGTGATGGATAGATTGGTGGGATTTGAGATTTCACCGGTATTATGGCGGAAGCTGGCTGGAACCAAAGCATTGTCAGCAGGCCGTGTACAGTCTGTGGCTGTGAAGTTACTGGTAGAAAGAGAATCAGAGATCAACCAGTTCACTCCGGTGAGCTCCTTCAGGACAGAGGCACAGTTCCTGACCAAAAATCATCACGGTAAGGATACTGTTTTCAAAGCGGAGGGTGAACGGTATCAGGAAGAGCAGCAGGCACAGGATTTTCTGGAAAAATGCAATGGGGCAACGTTTGAAGTCAGCGACATCCATATAAGACCCGGAAAAAGGTCTCCAAGTCCTCCCTTTACTACCTCGACCCTGCAGCAGGAAGCCAGCCGTAAATTGGGTTTTTCCGTTTCCAGGACCATGCGGATTGCACAGGACCTGTATGAGAACGGATATATCACCTATATGCGGACGGATTCAGTTAACCTGAGTGCATCTGCACTTCAGCATACGGAATCCGCCATCAGGCAGATCCATGGAGACCGTTATCACCAGCTGAGAAGGTTTAAAAACAAGAATGAAAATGCACAGGAAGCCCACGAAGCCATCCGTCCTACCGATATGATGGTACAGCAGGTAGGTAACCCGGACGGACAGAAGCTGTACAACCTGATCTGGAAGCGTACCATGGCTTCTCAGATGGCAGATGCTCAACTGGAAAAAAACAACGGCTACAATCGATATCATTGCTGCCGGAAAGAAGCTGGACAGCCATTTTACTGCCAATGGGGAGGTGATTAAATTCGATGGATTCCTGAAGGTGTATTTTGAAGGAAAAGATGAAGATGCTGATGATGAAGAGAACAATGACATCCTCCCGCCACTCCGGGTTCACCAGCAGTTGCCCCTGGTATCGATTGTCTCCACACAGCGATTCAGCAGGCCCAATCCAAGATATACAGAGGCCAGCCTGGTGAAGAAGCTGGAAGAGCTGGGTATCGGAAGACCATCCACCTATGCGCCTACCATCAGCACTATCCAGCAGAGAGGTTACGTGGAAAGGAAAGATAAGGAAGGAACAGAACGGGCGTACACGGTATTGGAATTAAAGGAGGGTAAGATTTCCCGGAAAAATGCAACAGAGATTACCGGTGCTGAAAAGGCAAAATTATTTCCTACTGATCTGGGAATAGTGGTTACGGAATTCCTGAACCGGCATTTTATGAAAATTATGGATTATGGGTTCACTGCGGACATTGAAGATGAATTTGATGATATTGCGGAAGGAAAGAAAGAATGGAACCATGTCATTCAAAACTTTTACGACCCTTTTCATGAGACTGTAGAAGACACTATGGAAAATGCGGAGCGTGTAAAGGGAGACAGGACATTAGGTGCCGATCCCGTAACAGGTAAGCCGGTGATCGCCCGCCTGGGAAGGTTTGGCCCTATGGTGCAGATTGGAACAGTCGAAGATGAAGAAACCCCGAAGTTCGCTTCACTCAGGCCATCCCAGAGCATCACAACGATCACTCTGGAAGAGGCATTGGAATTATTCAGGTTGCCTTTTGACCTCGAAGAATATAAAGGCCATATACTCACTGTAGGCGTAGGAAGATATGGTCCTTATGTCAAATGGAATGACGTCTTCGCTTCTATTCCAAAAGGAGAAGACCCCTTATCTGTAAATTATGACAGGGCGGTAGCGATCCTGGAAGAGAAGCTCGAGGCAGATGCGCCTATTGCGCATTACAAAGGAGAGCCGGTAACCAAAGGAAGAGGAAGATTTGGCCCATTCCTGAAATGGGGAGATCTGTATGTCAATGTCCCGGCAAGATATGATTTTGACAACCTGCGCCAGCAGGAGATAGAGGAACTGATCTCTGCTAAAGTTGAGAAAGAAGCCAACCGGTATATTCAGAACTGGCAAGACCAGAAAATCAGTATTCAAAATGGCAGGTGGGGACCATTTATCAAATTCGGTAAGGTAAATGTGAAGCTGGTGGATCCGAAAACCAAAAAGAAAATCGATGCAGATGCAGCGGCGGCTTTGACTTTGGAGGATGTAAAGAAAATCATAGAACAGGAGATTCCCGATGCTTTCTCTGCCAAGACTACTGCCAAGAAAGCAAAAGCTGCTACAGCCAAAAAGACTGCCAAAAAGACAAATACCAGGGCAAGGAAATAATTGTCCTCCCGGAGTGATATCCGAATAGCTCAAAGTAGCCTGAACGCAGAACGGAGCAACAAAGCTGACTTCACCTGATCCAAGCGAATGTACTCGTAAATGGATTTGATGTCAATTTCCCTTCTCCGCAGGCACTTGTTCTTTTATTGCAGCCTGTTATGGGATTTCCGCTATAAGTTTGCGTACAATCGCTGCGAGTTTAGGTGCAGCTTCATGTGCAGCTTGCAGCACTTCTTCGTGGGTAATGGTATTCAATTCTTCCCGGATGCCCAGATCCGTAATGATACTGGCAGCAAATACTTTCATCCCGCTATGGATGGCTACGATCACTTCAGGTACCGTACTCATCCCCACGGCATCCCCGCCTATCGTGTGCAGCCAGTGGTACTCTGCGCGCGTTTCGAAAGTAGGGCCCTGCAGTCCTACGTAGACACCTTTCCTGACCTCATAACCCAGGTCGATCGCGATCTTGTCTGCTATACCTATGTATTCAAGACTAAACGGCTCACTCATATCCGGGAATCTCACACCCAGTCTTTCATCATTGGGCCCCCGCAAGGGATGTTCCGGAAACAGGTTAATCAGGTCCTGGATGAACATAATATCCCCGATACGGAATGTTTCATTCATGCCTCCTGCAGCATTGGAAACGATCAGGGTCTCTACGCCCAGGGCTTTCATCACCCGAACCGGGAAGGTCACCTGCTGCATATCATATCCTTCATAATAATGAAACCTTCCGGACATCATCACCACATTTTTATTCCCTATTTTTCCAAATAATAATTCTCCCTTGTGGCCTTTTACGGTAATGACAGGAAAATTGGGGATTTCGGCATAGGGTATGGCTACTTCTGTTTGTACTTCGTCTGCTAATTGGCCCAGACCGCTTCCCAGGATGATACCAATCGTAGGTGAGTCAGCAATCCTGGCCTGAATGTATTGTACTGTTTCCTGAATCTTTTCGTAAAGCATAAGTGTAATTCGGGTTGAATGATAAGTGATTTTTAATTGATAATTACCCTGTTTTTATTTGAAGATAACCGATAATGTTCCAAAAATATTAAAAAGTCATAGATACGCGGATTAATTTAAAAAGGGATGTCTCTCGAAAGGGACTGTCCTGTCAAAAAGATACCTGTAGGTAGCCAGTCTCCTGGTTACTTCTGTTTGCAGGGCACCTGCTATGCTGACCATTTTCGGGTTGAAATCACCGATCCACTGCATTTCATAATCTTCAAAGGCAGTATGCTTTTTCAGGTGCTCGGCTCCTTTCCATATCAGAAACCCATCCACACCTTTTTTCTGCCATTCGGGGACAATGCCGAAAACCAACCCGACAAATTTTTTATTTTTCCTGGTTGCCTTGATCCACAGGAATTTCAGCTTGTGCCATAGGCTGAACTTTCCTTTTAAATATTTAAACCATTGGTTCAGATCAGGAATGTTGATCCACATGGCAATGGGTTTTTCATTTTCATAAACCAAAAACGAAATGTGCTCATTCAGGACAGGCTTCATGGACCGGAACATTTTCTGCGCTACTTTTTCTTCCAGTTGCTTCCCTTGCCCATGGCTTGCCCAGGCTTTGTTGTAAACTTCAGTGAAGGCAGCAGCCTGCCGGCTCAGATCCTTCCGGGTAATGCGTTCCAGGCGGATACCCGGTGTTGAAGATATCTTATGATATGCTGCCCGAAATGAGGAGGATAACTCAGCCCTTACACTCCTGCTGAAACACAGCTGGTAGAAATATACCTCAAACCCGTAGTCTTCAAATAAATGCTGATAATAGGGGGCATTATAGTTCATACCATAAAGCGGTTCCGTAAATCCTTCTATCAATAGTCCCCACCATCTGTCCCGCTCTCCGAAATTAATAGGTCCGTCCATTGCTTCCATACCCTGTGCCTGCAGCCATTGTTTACAATGATCCAACAGCAGCCGGCTTACGGCAGTATCATTGATACAATCGAAAAAGCCTATGCCGCCGGTAGGCTGCTTCTGCTGGTATCTTTTATTGTAGAAGGACGCAACCTTACCAATGGTCTTCCCCTGTTCATTCACACAGAGCCATCTTTTGCAGGCACCATGTCTGAAGAACTTATTCTTCTGCTCATCAAATACCTGCTCGATATCCTTATCCAAAGGGATAATGTATCCGGGATCATTTTGATATAACCGTTTGGGGAAGTCGAGGAATTCCCTTTTTTGCTGATCAGTGATTACTTCAATGATTTTCATATATCCTTCAAATATCGAATTTAAGGCCAAAGATAATTAAGCCTGAGCGAATCACAGGTGCGCAGCTCCTTATAATAACAGATACTGGTGATTTTTCGGGAGACTGGAGCACGCCGGATTGGTCATTGGGTCCGGGAGTAGCGCTTTTGTCCCGGTTCAAAGTGATTCATCCTGTCCTGCACCGGCACTCTCTGTTTTGTATATGATACCATGAAACCCGAATCTGGAAACTAAAGTATGGTCGAATAATTGTAGTTTGTCTGTAAAAATTGGTAATTTTACATTTTTACAATCTGATTACATTTAAATATTATTTTATGACGGAAGTTAAAGGGAAAACATTTGCGGAAAAGATAGCCCAGGCAGATGATTTTTTGCCTATCAATGGTACAGATTATATCGAATTTTACTGTGGGAATGCAAAACAGGCAGCACATTTTTATAAGACTGCTTTTGGATTTCAATCCGTGGCGTATGCGGGACCTGAGACAGGTGTCAGGGACAGGGTTTCTTATGTCCTGCAACAGGGAAAGATCAGGCTGGTTCTGACTACTGCCCTGCATTCTGATCATCCTATTTCTGAACATGTGAAAAAAACACGGTGATGGTGTAAAAATCCTGGCGCTTTGGGTGAATGATGCTTACAGTGCATTTGAAGAAACGACGAAGCGGGGTGGCAAACCCTATATGGAGCCCGTTACCCTGACTGATGAATTTGGTGAATTGAAAATGTCCGGCATCTATACTTACGGAGAGACGGTGCATATGTTTATCGAAAGAACCAGCTATACCGGTCCTTTTATGCCAGGATATGAAAAGTGGGAATCAGATTATAATCCTTCCGAGTGTGGCTTGCTGTATGTAGATCACTGCGTGGGAAATGTAGGCTGGAACAGAATGCTCCCTACTGTAGAATGGTATGAGAAGGTAATGGGATTTGTGAATATCCTGTCCTTTGACGACAAACAAATCAATACGGAATATTCTGCCCTGATGAGCAAAGTTATGAGCAATGGAAACGGGTATTCAAAATTCCCGATCAACGAACCTGCTGAAGGAAAGAAAAAATCCCAGATCGAGGAATACCTGGAATTTTACGAAGGAGAAGGCGTACAGCATATCGCTGTAGCGACCAAAGATATTGTCAAAACGGTAACGGAGTTAAAAAAGCGGGGTGTTGAATTCCTGAGCCCTCCTCCCAATGCCTACTACGATATGCTCCCTGAGCGCGTGGGCGAGATCGATGAAGAAATCGCTGCATTGCAGCAACTGGGAATACTGGTGGACCGGGATGAGGAAGGCTACCTGCTGCAGATCTTTACCAAACCGGTGGAAGACCGACCTACCTTGTTCTTTGAAATTATCGAACGTCACGGTGCCCAGTCTTTTGGTGCAGGTAATTTCAAGGCATTATTTGAAAGCATAGAAAGAGAACAGGCCAAGCGGGGCAATCTGTAATCTTATAGGGAATAGTATACGGCCCAGGTTTTATACTATTCCATGTACTGACTTCATTTTTTGCAGGAAATTAAAAGCAGGGATCATACAATCCTTGCTTTTATTATTTTAAGGTAGCGCAGGTCCAAAAGATTAGCATTCATAGTCTGTGATATAACCTGATATTGTTACCTTTGCCCATCTTTTATCAAAATATTCATATATGGCTTCCTACAGCCAATGGACAGCGTTCAGAGCTTTGACAGGCGCAGCACTCAAATCACTCATGAAGAGCCCTTCTTCTGTAGTGTTTACGGTAGCATTTCCATTATTTTTTATAGTTGGTTTCGGGTTTCTGGGCAATGAAGAAGGTCATGTCGCTAAAATAGGCATTCCTGAAGGGATGGAGCGGCAGATCGCCTTCTATGACCAGCTCATTCAAGATCCCCTGATTGAGGTGCTTACTGTAGATACCCATTATAGGGACAGCCTGCTTTCCCACAGGATCATCTCAGCGATATTCGTACCGGGTCCCGGCAGTAATGGTGATATTCATTATCAATTACAATCTCCTTCAGCTACAGCCAATGAAGTAAAGGTCGTGCAGATGATCCTGGATCAGTACGTTACGAAATCATCCGGCTCATCCATCGAGATCAGAGCGCTGCCGGTATTACAGAGAAATAAGATTGATTTTATCCTTACCGGTCAGCTGGGATTTTCCCTCCTGGCCTCCAGTGTGTTCGGGGTGGCATTCGTGTTTTTCGGATTGCGGCAGGAGCTGGTGCTCAAGCGGTTCTTTGCCACACCTATCCGAAGATGGAATATCCTTTTGGCAGAAGGAACTGCCAGGATGGTCTTCCAGTTGTTCGGGGCATTCCTGATTATTATAGCCGGTATCCTGTTCTTTGATTTTACTATGGCAGAGGGCTGGATCACGGTAGTGAAAATGATGCTGCTGACCATTCTTGGCGTATTGATCTTTATGAGTTTCGGGTTTGTGATCAGCGGACTGGCTAAAAGCACATCGGCAGTACCTCCACTGGCGAATATCATCGTCCTGCCCCAGTTTATCCTGGCCGGGACGATCTTCCCGATCTCTAACTTTCCTGTTTGGCTGCAATGGATCGCTAATATACTACCCTTGACTTACCTGAATGAAGCATTAAGAAAGGTAGCTATAGATGGCGCCGGGTTCTGGGACCTGAGATGGGAAATGCTGGTGCTCCTCTTCTGGGGAATAGCAGGCTATGCCTTTGCTTCCTTCCTGTTCAGGTGGGAATAAAAAAAGCCGCTCAAGAGCAGCTTCATTAGAAATGCCAATAAAAAAGTGTTAGGATTTTTTCACTTTTGCTTCCTCTTTGGGGGCTGCTACTTTTTCTTTTTGATTGCCGGCTTCTTTCTTATCTGCACAACATCCTGATGACTTTCCTTCAGCACCGCAGCTCTTGGGAGCATCGGTCGGGGTGGCAGAGACCGTATTCGCAGTGCATGATTCCTTCTTGTTTTTTTTCCTTGCCTGCACAGCATGGTTTGTCCTTGTCTCCGCCTGCATGAACCAATAGCGTCAGGGAGCAGGCAGCCAATAATGTGATTATTTTTTTCATAATTTTTTTCTAAGTTTAAAAATATTTTCTCAAAGATAAATTGTTTTCGTTTGAATAAAAAGTGAAAATATATCAGGAAATATTATTCTGATTTTTTGGCTTCCTGCCAGAGCGCCTCCATTTCCCCGAGGCTCATTTGTCCCCATTGTTTACCTTGCGCATCGGCAAGCTGCTCCATGATTTGAAATCTTCGCATAAATTTCTGATTGCATTGTTCGAGGCTTGCTTCGGGGTCCACACCGGTAAATCTGGACAGGTTGATCACACTGAAAAAGACATCGCCGAATTCTTCATTGATATGCTCCCGGTTCCCGGTCCGGACGGCTGTATCCAATTCCTCAAGCTCTTCTCTCATCTTCTCTACTACTTGTCCCGGTTCGTCCCAGTCAAACCCTGCATTCCTGGCTTTCCTCTGGATGACCATAGCTTTCGTCATAGCGGGCATAGAGTGTGGCACACCGCTGAGTATGGATTTTTTTGCCTTCTTTTTTCTTGATTTGCTCCCAGTTCCTTTTTACTTCCGCATCATCTTTCACTTGTACGCTTTCGTATACATGCGGGTGCCTGTGTACGAGTTTGTCAGAGATGGAGGACAATACATCTTCAAGGGTGAACTGATGCTGCTCTTCTGCTATTTTGGAATAAAACAAGATATGAAGAAGCAAATCGCCCAGTTCCTCTTTGATACCGTTCCAGTTTCCCTGGTCGATCTGATCTATGAGTTCGTATGTTTCCTCGATAGTCTGGGGTCTCAGGCTTTCCAGTGTTTGTTTTTGATCCCAGGGACATTTTTCTCTCAGTTCATTGAGGATATTTCTAAGCCTGGAAAGCGAATTGTAGTAAGTCATTTGTAAAGTTGTATGGTCTGGTTTTATTTTTCTCCCCATTTGAACCCGCCTGCATCAATATCGGCTAACCTTAAGATCCTGTGGACTACGGTCATCGCTAAGGCTTCCATATCCGGGGGCCTGCTGTAAAACGAAGGACTGGCCGGGCAGATAATACCTCCAGCTTCGGTTACCGTTTTCATGTTATGGATATGAACCAGATTATAGGGCGTTTCCCTGATGACACAGATGAGTCTTCTCCTTTCCTTAAGCATGACATCTGCGGCCCTGGTGATGAGGTTGTCGCTGATGCCGCCGGCAATTCTCCCGAGCGTACCCATGCTGCAGGGAACAATGACCAGTGTATCAAATGTCGAGCTGCCGGAGGCAAACGGTGCATAATAATCCCGGATCTCATACACGGGGAAATCATATTGGTCGTAATGCTCATTTTGTCTTTCTTCCTTCCACACCGTCTTGGCGTTGGAAGTATACACTAAGGATGTATCAATGGATTCTTTTAATTGTGCCAATGTGTTCAGCAATAATTCGGCATAAATGGCACCGCTGGCGCCACTTACCGCAACTGCTATTTTTCTTTTTTCCATAGATAATTTATCATTGTTCCAACAAAATTAAAGATCATAATTCAGTAATTTGCTTGAATTCTAAAGTATTCGGAAGTAGCATGCAAAAAATATTATTGTTGTTCTTTTTATCCTGGATCGGGATTCCGGCTTCCGGTCAGGATAAGGAAGTGAAATGGATCACCTTTGATCAATTGGATAGCGTGATGAAAATAGAACCGAGACGTGTCATAGTAGATATCTATACCGATTGGTGTGGCTGGTGCAGGGTCATGGACAGGAAAACCTATGGAGATGAGCAGGTGGCAGCTTACATTAACCGGCATTACTATGCGATCAGGTTCAATGCAGAAGGTAAATCACCGGTCATTTTTAACGGTAGAACATTTGAGTTCAAACCCGAGATCAATATACATTCTTTGGCATCGGAACTCATGCTGGGCCAGAGAAGCTTCCCGTGCACGGTTATCATTGAAAAGAACCTGATGAATGTGGTTCCGATCACGGGCTATATGAAGGTAAAGGAACTGGAGCCTGTTCTGAAATACTTTGTAGACGGGGTAGATCAGGAGATCCCTTACGGGGAATGGGAACAAAACTTTAAAAATGAATGGAAATAGGATTTGAAACGGGAAGCTAATTCCGCAACAGTTTCTCTGCTTCTTTTAAATCTTCCGGCGTATCGATGCCTTGTGTGGCTTCATCGGTTGTCAGCATATAAATCGAAATGCCGTGTTCCAGAAACCGCATTGCCTCCTGTTTCTCAACGGACTCCAGGGGAGTAGCGGGCCAGCGGGCGAAGCGGAGCAATGCAGGTTGCCGGAATCCATAGATGCCGATATGCTTGAAGTAATGAACCGGCCTCTCCTGATCCCTGTGATAAGGAATAGGGGCCCTGGAGAACAATAAGGCCCTGTCCTGCAGATCACATACCACTTTCACTACATTGGGATTCCTGATGGATTCAGTGTCCGGGATTTCGTATTTCAATGAAGCAACTTCAGCTGCCGGATTGTCCTTTAAGAATTGAATCAGCTGATCCAGGATCCGCGTGTTGGTAAAAGGTTCATCACCCTGAATATTGATGATGATATCCTCCGGCTGAAATCCTCCGCACATTTCCGCTATACGGTCTGTACCGCATTCATGGTCTTTCCGGCTTCTGAGCACTTTACCCTTGTACTTTTTGATTTCATTTTCGATCTCGTCACTGTCCGTCACAATCGCTACTTCATCGAATAATCCCGATTGCAGGACATTCAGGTAGGTATGGGCGATTACGGTTTTGCTGCCAAGATGCTGCATTAACTTCCCGGGGAACCTGGACGCATTGTACCTCGCCGGAATCATGGCAATGATTTTCATATTACTGGGCTTGTTGTAGTCTTTGGGATTTGATAGATTGTGCGGTTCTGGCTGCTCTTTCAGCATTGGCTTTGTCTCCTTTTATCATATAGATCTGGGACAATGCGGCATAAAAATCTTCCCTGCCGCCATCCAGCTGTGTTGCTTTCAGGATTTCCCCGATGCCCTTATCTATATTCCCGGACTGAACCAATGCAATACCATAATAGAACAATTCATTTTCATCACACAAAGTCCCGTTTTTGGATCGCTTTCTCATAATGCAACACGGCTTTAGGAAAATCTTTTGCCTGGAATGCCTCAAATGCGAGAAACGCATCATTTGTGGGGCGATGCAGGATAGCACCGATGGTTACTCCTTTGACTTTGACTTCATATACCGCATCGCAAGGAGGGAATTTCTTATTTTCCAATTGCCATTCACTCAGGAAACGGTTATAAGTTACATAGTAATCCCAGTCTTTGGTGTAACGCTCATAATACCTGGAATATCTTCCGTCTATCCAGTCTTTCTGGTCCTCGATATATCCTTCATAATACAGGTCATCTACATTATAGAGTCCTTCCATATTGGAAAGCACTTTTACCTTTGATCCATCAGGTTTTTTTCTCGGCATTTTTAATGAGCCATTGAGCCATTTCCCGGTTCGAGGTCTGGTAATAATCCAGGTCATACCTGCCATTGGCCCCTGCGATACCGCCTACGAACTGATTGAAATAAACGTGCTGGTAAGGAGTAGTGGTCAGCGTCCACCAGATCTCGGGCAATAAGCCCAAGAGGGCAACAGCATAAGGAATCCATTGGTATGATTCTCTTTTGACGACCGAAGAAATATAATGGAAGAAGAGGGCTGCTCCTGTGGCCCAGAACGGGAAAATAAAGAACAGGTGCCTCCAGGTATCAAAAAATGGTAGACTTTTTATAGACAATATAAAATACCGGAAAAAATAGCCATAAACAATACCAGGATCACAGGTGCCCATCCGTATTTCCTGATCATTTTAAAGGACAACAATACAAACCCGATAAAAGCCATCAGTACCAGGATCGAATTGGAAATAAAGATCCATTTGACAGAGTAATAAGAAGGCATGTCTTTTGTATTATAATATTTTCCTTCAAAAAAATACCCTGAAGCTCACATCCCTGTTTGCCATTTCCTCCATGGCTGAGAAAAGATTGGAAACAGGATTGGAATGTGCATAGGGCCAGGTGGCGACTGCTACGGCATATCCTATCAATACGGCACCAATCAGGAATCCCAGGAACTTATTTCTTGTCTTGCCTTTCCAGACGGTATTCCTGAATTCCTGATCGCTGATTATGGTAATCAGCGTAATCATACCATAGACGCCGATCTGCATCAGCGCGCCGCCCGGCCTGGAGCCAAAGGCGAAGGCAGTACCTAATGCC
>JAHHDV010000035.1 GCA_019739295.1 Taibaiella sp. | reverse complement strand
AATTTGATTTCATAGAAGCTGAATATGCTTTGGTGGGCCGGCATTCGGATTGAGGTTCAGGATTGGAGATAAAGTGAAGATTATGGTAGAGAGTGCCAACCTGGAGAGCAAACAGATCGATTCGGATTTATAGAGCGATACAGCAAATCCTGTTATCAAGGAGATTAAGGAAAAAAAGCTGAAAAAACCATCTCCGTCTCAAAAAAAATCAGATAAAAAGAAAGGAAAATAGTCCTGAGGCTTTGAAAGTTCATTGAAAATTTAATAAATTTACCTCCAAATTAAAATTACGAATGAAAAAAAGTTATATCCGTTCTGCTTGCAGGAATTATGGGCCTTACATTGTTTTCTTCCTGTGAAGAGGATAAAGCGCCGATTGATGTCACCAAGAATGCATTCTTATACCAGCGGGCGTGGAAATTGGTGGGATTACAGCAGACCTTAAATATTGATGCTGAAACTCCTGTCTGGAATGATCTTTATTCTGATGGAACCCTGTGTGCAGGATAATTATATGTATTTTCATACCAAGAACTCGGGAGCAACATTTGATTATTTTATCAAATGCTCAAGTACTGATGTAGACAGCACTAACTTCTGGTACAATATCACGGATAACGATTCTTATATCACCGTGTATACCAATCCTGATGATATGGCCACCAGCATTGTATTGCAGGGAGCGATATCTACACCTCATATTGATACTTTCAAGGTGACGCATACCTATTTCAATGAAGGCACGGAGCTGAATGAGCAGATTCAATATCTCTTTGAGAAGATGGTACCTACGGATTTTTAATTGGAAGAATCAAGATATAAACTTCAGAGTGAACCGGAAGGTTCACTTTTTTTATACCAGTAAAAACTTCTTATCCGGTGGGCTTATTCAGACATATGCTGAAGATCATGCTAAGGCTGGTTATTTTTATAATCGGCTTCTTCCTGGTTTATTGGTGTGCACAATGGACATTGTCCAGGATATCCTATCCGGCAGAAGAAACGAAAGGTAGCAGAAGTGTAGAAATTTTTATATTGACCAATGGTGTACATACGGATATTGTTATGCCGGTCAGCAATGAGCTTTATGACTGGAGCAAAGTATTCCCTTACCGGCATACCCTATCTCAGGACACCGATTACCCTTATGTAGCGGTAGGATGGGGAGATAAAGGATTTTATCTCGAAACCCCGGAATGGAAAGATCTGAAGGCTTCGGTTGCATTCAAGGCAGCATTTGCCTTAGGAACCTCAGCGGTGCACGTGACCTTTTACCGGCAAATGGAAACAGGCAAAAGCTGCAGGCCGATCCGGCTGACTGAAATGCAGTATAGCCGACTGGTACAATACATTGATGCTACCCTGGATAAAGATGAGGCCGGTAAGCCCATTCATATCAGCACAGATGCACAATATGGTGATTTCGATGCCTTCTATGAGGCAAGAGGAAGCTATCATTTGTTTTTTACCTGCAATACCTGGGTCAACGATGCTTTAAAAAGCTGTGGTCAGCAGGCTTGTGTATGGACTATATTTGATACCGGAATATTTGAAAAACATCCATTATGAATTTATCAGCCGGACATTCCGTCTTTAATATCAGGGTTTACGGAATCTGTCTTTTGCAGGACAGGTATTTTGTATTGAGTGAAGAAAAATACCAGCAGTCTGAATTTGTCAAATTTCCGGGTGGTGGATTGGAATATGGTGAGGGGCTGAAAGATGCATTGATAAGAGAATGGAAAGAAGAATCAGGTCTTGAAGTGGAAGTTTTAGATCACTTCTACACCACTGATTATTTTCAGAAATCGATGTTCGATGATCGGCAGGTGATCAGTATATATTATTGGGTAAGGATTGCAGGTATGCCTGAATTTCCCGTGCTGACAGATACAGGTTCCCTGATTCTTTGTCCTAAAGAAAGACTACTGGATGTACTGCAGTTGCCTATAGACCGGAAAGTAGGAGAGGCATTGTCTTATATCTGAGAAAGGACTATCGCAACCCTGCTGATCCTTTCTCCTTATTGAATAATCCCAGGCTTATTATAGCCTGGGATTATTTTTTAATAATTAATGACTATGCATACGTGATCTACCAATGGTATCTATCCCAAAGGAAGGAAAAAGGTTGAACGGAAATTCCGATTTGGAATATAGGGTCAGACTTGGCATTGATACTGGTACTGTTAGGGAATGCATCCATACCTATGTCCCCGGGGCTTCTTTTGAACCCTGCGATTCCGAATGGCATACAGGTAGCCCTGATCTTCCAGTTGATCCCTGCAAATACACCTACTTCAGCAAATACAAAGGGTGTGACTTTAAAACTCATATCGCTAAAGTAATCCCCAAAATCAGTCATCACCAGTGATGGAGCAGCTGCAATACCAAAAGATCCTGAGAATCTGTCGCTTGTAACCAATGAAGCATCACATCCGTATTTGACTGCGACGCCAAATGGTATGGAATAAGTGTATTGAAGAAAGTCTGCCTGGTATTGTTGATAAGGAGAGATCTGAATGGTCCCTGTATTCGCTTTTACCAAATTCACCTCTGCACCTAAAGTGAAAGCGAGGATCATCTTCTCATTGAAATTCAGAATAGGAAAGTGTGTTCCTCCAGAAAGGCTGAAAACAGGTGTGGCTAATACGCTTCTGGTATACTCATATTCGCCGATATACCTTCCTTCCAAGTCATTACCCGCGAAATAATGATTGAAATGAATCTGGTAGGGAAGGTTGTAATTATATCCTATAAAGATTGCAGTAAAAGGGTTATTGTTTTGTTTTCTCCCCGCATCTTTTTTATAACGGAAAGTAGACTTGCCAAAATGGTACATTTGAGCCTGACTATCTATATTACTCATTAAAAATATGGCCGCCAATCCCAAACTGATGAACTTGATAAAGTTTTGATTTCATTTTGATGAAGTTGATTTAAATCCAATTAACAAAGTTTTAAAAATTTGGTGATATTTCCAATCAATTGTACAAATTAATTTTAAATTTATCGAAACAACTTTATTGAGCGGTCACTCTCTGAACCCTTGATGAAAAAATAATCGCCCACCCTTGTATGAACAACAGTACCCGAAAGTTTTATGACATTTTGGCTCCTTTTTATACTATCATAGGTTTCTTTTTAAAGAACGGTATCCGGAAATTGGAAGTCCTGTTGTCGAAAGAAAACCACCAGCGTATCCTGGATATAGGATTAGGGTGCAGTGCAGGATATTTGAAGAAAAATTTCGGAAAGGTTACGGGTGTAGACATTTCCGCGAATATGATCAGGAGGAAATCCTCTCTGTATCAATGCATATACCATCAGGATGTTGTTGAAATGGAAGGTGCGGAAATATATGATGCAGCCGTTGCCTGCTATGTGGTCTCAGTGATGCCAATAGAAGCATTTATGGAAACTATGTACAGGATATTGAAACCCCAAGGGAAATTATATATCGTTAACCATTTTACACCCCGGAATTTTCTGGGGAAAATTGAAAAATTATTGTCAGGTCCCGCATCCTGGTTTCATTTCCGGTTATATTTCAACCCGTCAATGATTCCTATGGATGGTTTTAGGATCGTGCACCAGGAAAAAAACCGGTTGGTTGGATAGATATGAGACCATAGTTTTGCAAAAATCTTGAAAAAAGAGAATTACATAATAATCCTTCTCCTGCTGTGTAGTTGTGCTATCTATACCTTCTACCGGCCGGATTCTATTCTGATCAATGAGATATGGATCAAACTGGGGTGGATTGAAGAGAGAAAGATTATAGGAGACTGGTTGGATCACAATTTATCTTTGCCCGCCTGGGCAATATACAACCTGCCTGAGGCCTTATGGACAATCTGCCTGACGATTTGCTGTAAACCTTTGTATTTGAAACGGGGAAAAAAGAAAAACAGCATTGGTATTGCTTCCACCGTTGTTTGTCATTATTTTAGAATTTTTCCAGATGCTGCACATTACGAAAGGTACATTTGACTTATGGGATATCGCCTTATCTGTTATCGCCTGGTTATGGATTGCTTTTCTGCCGAGAAAACAGCCGTCCTCTTCATTTCAATTTTATCCTGTTACGTTTTTAAGCTATAGGTTGATATTGGTATGGATCATCGTATTGATGGCCCATTTCTCAGGTTGAATTGGCCTTCCTGGAGATTAATAGTTAAAATGTAAAAAACCAAATGTGAAGCTCCTTCTATTTCCGTAACTTTGTGCGCTTTTTAAAGATATGGCTATGCCCCAGATTGCTGATATCCTGCTTCCGGAATTTCCTTTGCTGCTTGCCCCTATGGAGGATGTGAGTGATCCCCCGTTTAGAAAAGTATGTAAAGAGAACGGCGCAGACCTGATGTATACCGAATTTATCTCTTCCGAAGGCCTGATTCGTGATGCCATTAAGAGTAAAGTGAAGCTGGATATCTTCGATTATGAAAGGCCGGTAGGAATACAGATCTTTGGGGGTGATGAGGAAGCTATGAGCCTGTCAGCAAAAATCGTGGAAACTACAGGTCCGGATCTCCTGGATATCAATTTCGGATGTCCTGTGAAGAAGGTGGTTTGTAAAGGTGCGGGTGCCGGGATTTTAAAGGATGTACCCAGGATGGTGAGCCTCACCAGATCAGTCGTCAACTCCACCTACCTGCCTGTTACGGTAAAGACAAGGTTGGGTTGGGATGAATCCAGCAAGAACATCGAAGAAGTAGCGGAAAGGCTCCAGGATGTAGGCGTGAAAGCTTTGTCCATCCATGGCCGTACCCGTATGCAGATGTACAAAGGTGAGGCGGACTGGACATTGATTGCTAAGGTCAAGGAAAATCCGAGAATACACATTCCTGTATTTGGAAACGGGGATATCGACTCACCTGTAAAAGCTTTAGAATATAAGAACAGGTATGGAGTAGATGGTATCATGATAGGGCGTGCCGCTATCGGTTACCCATGGATATTCAGAGAGATAAAGCATTATCTCCGGACAGGCACCTTTCTGCCGCCACCTACGGTGGAAGAAAGAGTGGATGTCTGTCGCAAGCATCTGAAGATGTCTGTAGAATGGAAGGGAGAGAAATTGGGTATTTTAGAAATGAGAAGACACTATGCTACCTACCTGAAAGGACTGCCCAATATCAAAGAATTCAGGATGCAGCTGGTTACTTTACCTACCTTTGAAGAAATCGATGAGGTCTTTAAGCAGATCGTAGTAGCCTATCAAGGCTATGAATTTGTATAGATCCGGTTCCTTTATACGCCATGACCACCCAGCACATTCAATGCCAGCCCTTCTTCAGGTATCGAAGCAAGCAAAGGCATCGCTTTCCGGATGAGTTTTCTGACTTCTTCATCTTCCAATGACAAATCATGGGCATCTTTGCTGCTCCAGATTTCTGTGATGAAGACATCTTCCCTGTTGCCCTCCTGGTGGCTTACCGCATATAGATTACAGCCGCGGAGCTGTTCCACGACCCGGGCAGCTTGGAGCAAAATATCTGTAAGTGTGGCATGATGCCCCGGTTGGGCCCTGAGTTTGCCTTGAAGTAAAAACATTCTTTTTCTTTTTTTTAGTCAAGAATTCTTGGCTTCCATTCGAGGTCCCGGCCACCGGCCTGATGCAGCATATACCTTCCGAGTACAAACAGGTAATCAGAAAGCCTGTTGAGATAGCGGAGCACGATTTCCGCTACGAATTCATTCGTATTCACCATGTGGACACATATCCTTTCTGCCCTTCTGCATACACAACGGGCTACATGAGCAAATGCCGAACCTGTATCACCCCCGGGCAGGATAAATGACCTGAGCGGCGGTAAAGATGCTTCCATCGTATCAATAGCATTTTCAAGATACAGGACATCCTCCTCGTGGAGGTCCGGAAGTTTCATCTTGGTATCCTTATGCGGATCAGTAGCTAATGATGAGCCTACGGTAAAAAGCCTGTCCTGGATTTCTCTTATCTGATGGATCGATTCCTGCTGATGGAGATAGGACAGGATCACTCCCAAGTGTGAGTTGAGTTCATCCACTGTACCATAAGCTTCTATCCTGATGCTGTCTTTTCCGACACGGGTACCTCCGATCAATGCAGTAGTGCCCTTGTCGCCGGTTTTTGTATATACTCTGAATGCCATATTTATTTGATTGGGATATGAAGGGAATCACGATTCTGTTAAGTACCTTTGCACTACTAAAAGTTGATATGCTTTAAATAGCTAACAAATATACGACATTATGAAAGCATTTCTGCTAGCGGCAGGATTAGGAACCAGATTAAGACCATTTACAGATCATCACCCCAAGGCTCTAGCACAAGTAAATGGTAAGACCTTACTCGAATGGAACATACGAACACTTCAGAAATTCGGTATTCAGGAATTTGTCATCAATGTCCATCATTTCGGGGACCAGATCAAAGACTTTTTAATGCAAAATGAAGGCTTCGGCAGCAGGTATCATATTTCCGAAGAATCCGAAGAGCTGCTGGAGACGGGCGGGGCTTTGCTTCATGCCCGTGAGTTCTTATCCAATGCCGATCACATTCTGATGATGAATGTGGACATATTGAGCAATATTGATTTAAAACAATTTATCCAATTTCATCTTATTCATAACCGGACGGGCACACTGGCAGTGCAGGACAGGGCTTCTTCAAGGAAACTGTTATTCGGGCTGAATGAACAGGAAGAATATGAGCTGAAAGCCTGGATCAATACCAGGGATGGCCAGATCAAACCACCATCGGTCCCTGCCTTAGATCCGGAATGGCGTGCATTTAGTTTCTCCGGTATTCAATTATTAAAAGGTTCCGTACTGGACCATATCACCCATACCGGTAAGTTTTCCATTATCGATGCTTATCTGGATATCATTGATCGCAAGAAGATCATCGCCTATGATCATACAGGCGATATCATGATTGATGTGGGCAAACCGGAAAGCCTGGAAGAGGCTCAGAAAGTATTTACTTTTTAACCCGGGCGTTATACCTTGCTACTGGCCATTAGAACAGATATATAAGCTTATGAATATCCGCCAACAATTCCTCAAAGCATTAGCACCTACTTCTTTTGAACCTATGGCATTGCATATCTGCCGTGCTGAAGGTGCACAGCTATATGATGCTGAAGGTAAGTCCTATACAGACCTGATCGGCGGTATCAGTGTGTGTAATGTAGGTCACACGAACCCGGAGGTAATTGATGCGATCCACAGGCAAGCCAGTCAATACATGCATATCATGGTATTCGGGGAAGTCGTCCAATCACCACAAGTGCTGTATGCTTCATTACTCACAGAGCAATTAGATAGCTCCCTGAATTCAGTTTACTTTACCAATAGCGGGGCTGAAGCTGTCGAAGGAGCTATGAAACTGGCGAAGCGGGTGACCGGAAGAACCCGGTTTATTGCCTGCCGTCATAGTTATCACGGATCGACCCAGGGCGCATTAAGTCTATTGGGCGATGAATATTTCAGAAATGCATACAGGCCCCTGCTTCCCGATATTCATCATATTGATTATAATTCTTTTGAAGATATTGAGAACATTTCGGAACGTACGGCTGCAATCATTCTTGAACCTGTCCAGGCAGAAGCGGGAGTTATTGTTCCGGATATCAACTGGATGAAAGCAGTGAGAAAAAGATGTGATGAGACAGGCACTTTCCTGGTCTTTGATGAGATACAGACCGGGTTTGGAAGGACAGGGTCCGTATTCGCTTATCAGGAAATAGGAGTGGTTCCGGATATCCTGTTATTGGGAAAAGCATTGGGAGGAGGCATGCCCCTGGGCGCTTTTGTCGCTTCTAAAGATAAAATGGATCATCTTGCTGTGAACCCGGTCCTGGGACACATCACTACATTCGGTGGTCACCCGGTAAGTTGTGCAGCAGGGTTGGCAGCTTTTAAATATTTACGCTCATCGATTCCTTTGAAGGAAATTAGCAGGAAAGGAGCGTTGTTTGCCACGTTACTTCGGCATCCCCGGATCCTAAGGGTACACCAGAAAGGCCTGATGCTGTCGGTTCAATTAGAAAGTTTTGAAAAGGTTAAGGAAGTAATAAGTAAATGTTTAAATTCGCCTGAAGCAGTCTTCACGGATTGGTTTTTATTCGCTCCTGATTGTCTGAGAATAGTGCCACCCCTGACGATCAGCGATGCTGAAATCCGATCGGCTTGCGCGACTATTCTTTCGAACCTATAAAAAAGCCGCACTTGTTTTTAAACGATCTGTCCTTTTTTTATTCTATGCTATGTACAATCTGATTTTAGATTGTAATAAAATGTAAAAAAGGAAAAGATGAAAAGTGTAGCAAAAACAAAATTAAACAGGTTATCGCTATTGTTCACAATAGCCATCCTGGGTATCTTCTCCGTTCAGAATGTCTCTGCACAGTATTATGATGATTATAACGATAATAATAACGGATATTATGACGATCGTTATGATAACGGGGATTATCAGCAATTCTATGATGATCTTTCACCCCATGGGACCTGGATGCAGGATCCTACTTATGGGTACGTATGGTCACCAAGCGTAGGCAGGGATTTCAGGCCTTATTACAGTAACGGACACTGGGCTATGACTGATCTCGGTAATATGTGGGTATCAAGTTATAGCTGGGGATGGATTCCTTTCCACTATGGCCGGTGGGTATTCAATGATTATTACGGGTGGTTATGGGTCCCCGGCAGGACATGGGCCCCGGCCTGGGTAGTATGGCGTCAGAATAATGCGTACTATGGATGGGCCCCGATGGGACCTTCAGTAAGTATTAATTTTAATTTTGGAAATTACTATAACAGTTATTACGACTACTGGAACTTTATCCCTTGCGGTAACCTGTACGCAGGTAATTATGGCAGGTACAGGATGAGAAATGTAAATTATAATTTCTTCAACCAGACTACGATTATCAATAACTATCATTCTCATAACAGCAATAGATTCTTCGCCGGTCCCAGAGCAGAGGATGTAAGAAGGGTAACAGGCAGGGATGTAAGAACATATAAAGTCAGCCAGGTCAATACAAGGGGAAGAACATCTGTAAGGGGAAATGATATCCGGGTATATACTCCTGAAATAGGTACAAGCAGGTCTGGTTTACAAACTGCCCCCAGAAAGGTAACGAAAATAGAAAGTGGCAGGAAAACCAGGATTGACCAATCTGTAGGAAATAACTACAGAAGCAACGTAAGGACTTCCAGTCCTAAACAGGAGGTCAGATCCAACAGCAGAAATACAAAAGAGCTGAGAAAGAGTGAAGTAAAGAACAGCACCAGCAAAGAGATCAATAGAAATAATTCAAAAGTTTCTGAATCCCGTGAACCGTCACCGAAAATAAACAGGAATAATAAGACCAACCGTGAGCCTCAGATTAACAGAAAGCCAACAACTCCGGATAGAAATATCAATAAGACAACACCCCAGAGGAACAATAAAGTCAATCAGCAGAGTGTTCCCAAGAGAGAAATGAGGTCTTCAGCTCCCCAGAAGACGGAAATGAAAGCCCCGAGATCCAGTAATCGTAACTTTCAATCCTCACCTAAAAGTAGCAGACCCCAGATGAAGAGCACTCCCAGGACATCCTCTCCGGGCAGGAATATGAATAACAGCAGAAGATAAGCATTGATTCGTGGTTAATATAGGCAGGTGGCCGGACCCGGTGGGGTACGGCCATTTGCTGTTAAAAAAAATGAATGTTATAAAAAATCAAGGATTTTAGCCATGCAATCCGCAAAATGAACTTTTCCACAGTTGTGGAATTTTAGTCCCGGCCTTGGCTGCGACATTACTTATTTTTACAATACAAAACCAGACGAATTTATGAACGCAGGACAATTAATGCTGGATGTAGAAGCTTTGATCTTTTCCAGCAATGAACCGCTTACGATAGATAGCTTGACCTCGTATGTCAGCAGTGCATATGAAGAGGTGATAGAAGCGGATACGGTTGTGCAGACCTTAGCGGCAATTGTAGAGAAGTACAGTGCTGAGCATTACCCGTTTGAAGTTAAAAAAATCGGCGGAGGCTACCAGTTTCTGTCCAAAGTTCAGTTCCATCCTACTATCGCTCAGATCAATGGGGACAAATACAATAAGAAGCTTTCAGCTACTGCAATGGAAACATTAGCTATTATAGCCTACCGGCAGCCGATTACCAAGACCGAGATCGAATATATCAGGGGTGTAAGTTCTGATTATGCTATTCATAAATTACTGGAAAAGGAACTCATCGTGATAGCAGGCAGGGATGAGGAGGCCGTAGGAAAGCCTCTGCTTTATACCACTTCCAAGGAGTTCTTTGATTTCCTTGGTATCAATGACAAAGATGACTTACCCCAGCTCAGGGATCTGAATACCGAATTGCTGGTCATTCCGACAGATGCATCTGAGGCTATTCCTGAACCCGAAGACCATTCTATGAGTAAGCTGACGGTGGGAGATGATGGAAGCCTGATAGAGGAAGAAACCCCGGACCAGTAATGGGCAATCCTTTACAAATCTTGACCACCATTCAGGTGGTTTTTTCATGATATCAATAAAAACGAATATGGAACGATTACAGGGAAGGATGCGGCGGCGATGCCGGCAGACCGGTTCCGGGAAAGAAAATCAATTCAAGCGTTTACCTTTGAAGCTTTAATACAAGTTATGAAGAAGATCAGTACCGCAATTATTATTTGTATCGGTGATGAATTGCTGATAGGCCAGACCATAGATACGAATAGTGCCTGGATAGGTATGCAATTGAACCAGTTGGGTATCCAGGTTATCCGGAAATATATAATAGCAGATGTGCCGGGAGAGATTGTTGCGGCAGTGGCACAAGCGCAGCGGGAGGCGGACCTGGTCATCATATCAGGCGGGCTGGGACCGACCAAGGATGATATTACCAAAATAACCTTGACGGAATATTTCGGAGGTCGTCTGGTCAGGAATGAAGTGGTATACCGGCATGTTCAGAAATTTTTCGAAACGAGGAATCGACCGATGCTTCCTGTCAGTGAATTGCAGGCAGACGTACCGGACAATTGTACGATCCTGTTCAATCGTATCGGCACCGCACCGGGGATGCTGTTCCAGAGTGAAGATAGCTGGGTGGCATCCCTGCCGGGTGTACCCAATGAAGTCAAGACGATTCTGACCGAAGAGCTATTACCCAGGGTGAAGGAAACTCTGGGCAATGAACAGGTTATCGTTCATAAGACAATGTTGCTGTTTGGCAGGGGGGAAAGTTTTGTAGCGAAAGATATTGAAGATATAGAGAATTCCTTACCTGCACATCTTCACCTGGCATACCTCCCCAATTACAGTGAATTGAGATTAAGGCTTACAGGAATAGGACAGGATAGATTGTCTTTGGCTGCGGAGATAGATGTGTATTACAGGATGATGGCAGATCGGCTGAAGCCGTATGTAGTCATAGAGGAGGACCGGACGATCCAGGATGCTATGATACAGCTCCTGAAAGAAATCAGGAGTACGGTCAGCACTGCAGAAAGCTGTACGGGGGGATTGGTGGGGTCTATGCTTACGGAAGTGCCCGGATCAAGTGTCGTCTACCAGGGAAGCATGGTGGCATACGCGAATGATGTGAAATCGTCAGTGATCGGAGTGGATAAAGAGGTGCTGAAAAGGGATGGTGCCGTAAGTGAGGCTGTAGTGATCCAGATGGCTGAGAAAGTAAGGCAACGATTAGGGACTGACTTCTGTGTATCCATATCGGGTATTTTAGGACCGGGTGGCGGGACTGAAGAGAAGCCTGTCGGGACTGTCTGGATGGCAGTGGCAGGAACGAAAGGAACTACAGCAAGGCTGTTTTATTTCTATATGGACCGGTTGACCAATAAAGAGCTGGTGGCCAAAACGGCTTTAAATTTTTTAAGAACGGAGATTGTCAATCATTATAAATAACGGTCGTATGGTTAAAGACAGATGGTACCCGGTACGATACTCCCGGGATATAAATGGTTCATCAAATTATTCAAACTGAATGCTCCGAAAACCATCATAAATCCTATAACTTTGCACCCATTGAATTTTTGAAATATATGAATTCGGCTTTAAAAATCGGCATTATCCGGGAAGGAAAGATGCCGGGGGATACCAGGGTGGCTTTGATACCGGACGATTGTATCCAGCTGATGAAGCGCTTCCCCCGGATCCGCATTCAGGTGCAATCCTCAGGAGACCGATGCTATTCAGATCAGGAATATAGGGAAGCTGGAATAGAAGTAATAGATGATATTTCTTCAAATGATATTTTGCTGGGTGTCAAAGAAGTTCCTGTATCCCGGCTCATTCCGGGCAAGACTTATTTTTTCTTTTCGCATACGATCAAAAAACAGCCTTATAACCGTCATTTGATGCAGGCTTTGATTCAGAAAAGAATCCGGATGATCGATTATGAAACCCTTACTGATGTGAACGGCAACCGGTTGATCGGCTTTGGCTTTTATGCAGGAGTGGTGGGCGCTCATCATGCACTGAAGATGTATGGCCGGCGAATGAACGCATATTCCGTGATGCCTGCCAAGGATTGTAAAGATTATGCGGCGATGATCGACCAGTATCAACTTGTTGATTTTCCACCGATGAAAATTATTGTCACAGGTTCAGGTAAGGTAGCAAAAGGCGCCCGGCAGGTCCTGGATGATGTGGGTATCAGGGAAGTAGAAACAGGAACATTCCTATCGGATGGTCATCAGGAAGCTGTGTATATCCAATTGACCAATGATTTGCTTTATGCCGACCAGAGCGGTGCATTTGTTAAATCTGAATTTTATGCGCAGCCGGAATCATATCATTCCCAATTCAGGGAATACGCCAGGCATGCAGACATTCTGATCAATGGTGTATTCTGGAATGAGCGCATTCCCAGGTTATTTGAAAGTAAGGAAATATCAGACAGTGACTTTTCCATTAAAACTATTGCAGACGTGAGTTGTGATGTCCTCGGTTCAGTGCCTGTTACCACTAAAGTGACTACGATTGCTGATCCTGTGTATGCTGTCGACAGGTATACGCTTGCCGAGGTCGAACCATACGGAGACACCCATGAATCTATAGATATGATGACGATTGACAACCTTCCCAATGAGCTGCCCAGAGACGCGAGTGCCGGATTTAGCCGCACAATGTGTGATTCCGTTATTCCCGAGTTATTGAAACCCGGGAGTGCCGTTTTAGACAGGGCGGAGATTTGTAAGAACGGTTCTTTGTCACCTAATTTTGAATATTTGAAGGATTATGCTTTTTCGCTTTATCCCCACACTGAAAAATAGTAATATGAATAACCTGCAGATGGTAGACCTGAAGCGTCAGTACCATAAAATAAAAGATCAGATAGATACGGCAATCACAGATGTCGTAGAGAGTGCTCTCTTTATAGGAGGTCCTGTGGTAAAAGGCTTCAGCGAAGAGCTGGCACAATACCTGGATGTGAAGCACGTAATCCCCTGTGCGAATGGAACAGATGCCATTCAGATCGCGTTGATGGCTTTAGGGTTACAGCCGGGGGACGAAGTGATCACGCCTTCCTTTACCTTTGTCGCTACGGTAGAAGTAGTGGGACTGCTGAGATTGAAACCTGTTTTCGTAGACGTGGACCCCGAAAATTACAATATACTTCCGGATGCTATAAGAAAGGCGATCACACCAAGGACAAAGGCCATTATCCCGGTGCATCTTTATGGGCAGAGTGCACCAATGGAAGAAATCCTTGCTATTGCCAATGAATACCATATCCCGGTGATCGAAGATACGGCTCAGGCCATTGGCGGAACCTATACCTTTAGTGACGGGACAAGGAAAAAGAACGGTACAATAGGGACCATCGGGACGACATCATTCTTCCCTTCCAAGAACCTGGGTTGCTACGGGGACGGCGGTGCGATCTTCACCAATGATGATACCCTGGCTGAAAAGTTGCTGATGATAGCCAATCATGGCCAGAAGGTGAGGTATTATCATGAGATGGTCGGCATGAACAGCAGGTTAGATGCGGTACAAGCAGCTGTATTGAGGATAAAGCTTCCATTGCTGGATCAATATTGTGACGCCAGGAGATCCGCGGCGGATTATTATGATCGTGCCTTTGCAAACCAGCCGCATATATTTCCTCCGAAACGTGAGACATATGCTCATCATGTATTTCATCAATATACCCTTAGGCTCAGCCGGGACATAGATCGTGATGAAGTGGTCAAAAGACTTTCTGATAAAGGTATTCCCAGTATGATTTATTATCCGGTACCTTGCCATCGCCAGAAGATGTTCGAGCATTTGGACATCAGGGTCGAGGATTTAACCCATACGGAAATGCTTAATCCTTCAGTAATATCATTGCCTATGCATACAGAATTAACTGATGAAGAGCTGTCTTTTATCAGTAACGCGTTCCTTCAGATCATTAACGGATTATCTTCAAAATAATATTGTATTATGGCTATAGAAATGACCCCGCTTCAGGATGCATTTATATTTATTCCGAAAGTCTTTGGAGATGAGCGGGGATATTTTTTCGAAAGCTTTAACCGGCAGCAGTTTGAAGAAGAATCCGGAATTACCGTAGCATTTGTTCAGGATAATCAGGCCAGGTCTGTGAAGAACGTACTGCGGGGTCTTCACTTTCAATACGAGCCTTATGCACAGGCTAAATTAGTTCGCGTGCTTCATGGCAGCATATGGGATGTGATCGTAGATATCCGGAAAAGCAGTCCTACTTATGGCCAGTGGTTTGGCATTGAATTGAGTGATGAGAACCACAAACAGTTATTTGTCCCGAAGGGGTTTGCGCATGGTTACTCCGTCCTGAGCGATAGCGCTGAAGTATTTTATAAATGCGATGCATATTACCATAAGGAAGCTGAAAGCGGCATTTTATACCATGATCCTGCATTGGCCATCGACTGGAAGATCAGCCTTCAGGAAGCCATTGTATCAGGCAAGGACAGGGAGCAAAACTCCTGGATGCCGGAACAGTGTTATTTCCAGTGATCCTGATCCCGGTAAAGGACGCTTATCCTTTAAAAGCTTTGATCAGGTCATCTTTATAAGCCGCTGAAACTTCCACTTCCGAATCATCTGTAAGCCTGAGCGATCCGCCATTGCCTTTATGGTAGGACCTGACGAAGTGAAGATTGATGATGTGCGATTTGTGTATGCGTAAGAAAGGGTAGTCCAGCATTTCTGCAAAGTGCTTTAGAAAACGACAGACCATTTTCTTAGATCCGTCTGTCAGGAATACATCGGTAAAGTTCCCATTTCCTTTTAGCCGGATAATGTTTTCCAATTTGACCACGTCGAACCCTTCTGTTGTTGGAAGAATAATCTGGTGTTTTTCTGTTCTTTGTTCTTTTACATTGTTCAGGATAACCTTATGACGGTCTATGAATTGCTTGTCTGCTATCTGTTGCCGTACCTTATTCACAGCGATGATGAGCTCTTCAATGCTGATGGGCTTCAGTAGATAGTAAGCAGCTGACTGGTTGAGCGCTTTCAGGGAATATTCTGAAAATGCCGTGACGAAGATCGTTTCAAAGCGAAGATCCTGACAGGCTTCCAGTACATCAAAGGCATTTCCGAATGGCATCTCTACATCAAGGAATACCAACTGGGGGTTTAGCCCGTGAAGCATCTGATCTGCTTCCTTGCTGTTATTGGCTATACCGATGACTTCTATATGAGGACAAAATTTTTCGAGGTAATTGATCAACGTAGCCTGGGCAGCTTTTTCATCCTCTACGATTACGGTTCTGATTTTCTCTTCCATTGGATTTAGGTTATTGCTTTTCCGTTTTATATTTCAACCTGCCAAAATCAAAATAGATGGTGGTGCCGTGATCATCAGATAAAATATTCAACCGCATATCTTTCTTATAAAGCTGATTGAGGAGCTCGATTCTTTGTTTTGTATTTTGAAGTCCGATAGATGCATAGGTTCTCTGGTGCCTGGTTTTCATCTGTTGACTTTGTGCTATACCGATACCGTCATCTACCACTTTTACGATCAGGTGATGATCTTCTGTGAGGAATTGCAGGGATAACCTGCCTTTCCCCTCTTTATAGCGTAATCCATGCCAGATGGCATTTTCAAGCTGGGGCTGTATGAGCATATTGGGGATAAGCGTAGCATCGGGGTCTAGACCTTCATCTACAATAATATAATAATCGAATTTATCCCTGAACCGTAAATGCTCCAATGCCAGGTACTTTTTCAGCTGTTCGATTTCTATGCTCAGTTTTACAAAATCCTTGTTGGAATGCTCCATAATATTGCGCATCAGGCCTGAATAGGAAGTCAGGAACTTGTTGGCCTCCAGTTCATTGTTCTCCGCTATAAACTGGTTGACACTATTCAGGCTGTTGAAGATGAAGTGCGGGTTCATCTCCTTACGCAGCGATTGCAATGCGATTTTTTTATTCTTTCTCTTGATAGCGTGTAAGGACCTGAAAATGGAAAAGACCAGAATAAACATTATAGCAATGGATACCAGCAGCGCCGAATTGAACCTGTTCTTACTTTGGATGATTTGATACTGGAGCATACGCTCCTGCTCCAGGTCCGAAATCCTTTGCTCCAATGAAAGTGAAAGCCGGTCATCGCCGATACTTTTATCCAGTATGAGCAAAGAATCCAAATCACTGAGAAATCTATTTTGATAAAAGACGGTATTGGTTATGTCTTTCTTCTGGTTATATAATTCGACTATGGACCGGGTAATGCTCCGGGCTTCTTTGGTCAGGTGATGCTGAATAGACAGGGCGTAGGCCCGGTTGAGATACTGAATGGCAGAGTCCGGATTGTTTTGTTGTATATAGAAGCCGGAAAGTTGGGATAACTGATCTATCTGTAGGATAATATTGTTGCTGTCTATGGCCTCCTGAAGGATTTTTTTTACTCAGCATGATGGCATCCTGATATTGCCGGTCTTTTGCCAGTACCGTAGCTAATTTTTGCTCGATCTCAGTTTTTTGTTTTTTGTCCCTGGTGATAACAGCGGCCTGTTCCAGGGTTCTCTTTGCTTCATCGATATTGTTGTGCTTCAGCTCAAGATCTGCCTGTAACTGGTAGGTCCTGACGGCCTCGTTGGTATTGCCTTCGGACTCGAAAAGCTGTGCATTGGAGATGTTATAATTGCGTTGGACCTCAATGTCATTTTTTTGGGAGAGTCTCCGGATGTCATTATTATTGGCGCGTTCTTCAGATACATCTACTGCATTTTCTTCTGCTTTGGAATAACTCAGGATGGCTTCCTGGTCTTTATTCTGTGCTTCCTGGATTTGTGCGATCTTCCGGTTGACCTGGCTGATGTTCTTTTTGTCTTTCAGCTTGGTATAAATACTCAAAGCCTGCTGTAGATTATGAATAGCTTTGGAATGCTCATTTTGCTTTTTATTCTCTCCCGCCAGCTTTACATATTGTTCTGCTATTTTTTCCTGGTCATTATTTTCGAGGGCCTGATCCAGCTGCTGCAGGTTCTGCTTTTTAGTATAGCCTCTGCTTTTGATCTTATTATCCTGAATGGAAGGTTTTTCAGGATTTTTGGGTAGTGAATCCTGTGCAATAGCCTGAGTTGCAAATAGCGCGTAAATAATAAACCCGGTGATCATCTTCTTCCAGTCCATCATAGTATTATTTGAATGTAAAATAAAACTAAATTAACAGGATAACCTAATCCATTGACCAAGTCAAACCGGCTATTCACCAAGTCTGACCCCAACGAGAGTATGGGCCATGATAATTTTGAACTGAAAACAAAATGATAGAATTATGAAAACCAGAAAATTAATATTACCGGCCTTATTATGCTCAGCATTATCCGTATATGCCCTGGAGCCATCAAGGTATTGGATCAGTGAGACCCCAAGCGCTGCTACGGACGCATTTTCCGTTTATGAAGCAGGGAGAGATGAGTCTTCACCACGGATACAGGTGGCTTTACTGTTAGATACTTCCAATAGCATGGACGGCCTTATCGAACAGGCCAAGTCCAGGCTATGGCATATCATCAATACATTGACCACCCTGAAGTACCGGGGAAAAGAGCCTGTTATCGAAATCTCCCTTTATGAATATGGAAATACAGGACTGGGAGAGCCATCAGATTATATCCGTCAGGTTTTACCGTTGACAAGAGACCTGGATTTACTTTCCTCTAAGTTATTCTCATTGACTACCTATGGGGGTGAGGAGTATTGTGGTCAGGTGATCAGTAATGCCGTTTCCCAATTGAAATGGAGCGATACAAAAGCGGACATGAAGCTTATATACATAGCAGGAAATGAACCATTTGACCAGGGCAGATACTCCTATCAAGAAGCCATCAGTGAAGCAAGGCGGGATAATATCTATATCAATACGATCTATTGTGGCAGCCGTGATGCCGGTATCAGTGAATTGTGGTATGAGGGTGCCCGATTAGGCAAAGGAAAATACTTCAACATCGATTCTGATAAGAAAGTCCGCTTTATCGCCACTCCTTATGACGACAGGATAGCGGAGTGCAACAAAAGACTGAATGAAACGTATATCAGCTACGGTGCTGAAGGCGAATCCAAGAAAATAAATCAGGAGGTGCAGGATATCAATGCATCAAAAATATCGGCCAGTAATTATGCTGAAAGGGCATTGACCAAATCCAAATCAAAGCATTATAACAACAGCAGCTGGGATCTGGTAGACCGTGCAAAAGATGACCCTGATTATCTGGCTCATGTGGACAATGATGAGCTTCCGGCGGAATTAAAGGGAAAATCAGAATCCGAGATCAGGCGTTATATCGATAAGATGGAAAAGGAACGGACAGCCATTCAAAATGAAATGTCGGAATTAGGGAAGAAGCGGCAAACATATATAGACGAGCAAATGAAAAATGCTACGGATGAAGATGACCTGGGCAATGCGATTACATCTTCTATTATTGAACTGGCAAACGTAAAAGGCTACAGGCAGTAAGCACAAACATTCCGTCTTTAAAGAGATCTAAGAGATTAGGTCTCTTTTTTTTGTGAAAAATATGCTGGCAGCCGTTTATTCATCAACAACCTGCACAAACCTGTTTCTTTTCCTGGATAGAAAGCCCTTCCGGCTTTTTGATTTAGAAGGGAAGCACAACTCAGACATTTTTAAGATAACGGAACATCGGATGAAAGCTTTTCCAATCAATGGGAAAGCAGCGGATACCTGTGTTATTGGACTATGAGATAAGTACCTGCGGTGCTTCCCCATCCTGCAGACAAGGTCATTCCGCAAGCTGTTTGTTACAGGAAAACATGTCCGGAAGTATGATCGATAACCTTTAAAAAATATAAATGATGGAGACCCAAACCAACACTTATCTGGACCTGGTATTCCAGAATAGAAACAAGGCTTATGGTGCCTATGAGCTCCGAAAAAATTACAACAAGCGCATGATTCGTGCAGGAATGCTTGTCATCATCGGATTCGGACTCTTAGCATTTTGTCAAGGGGCAACGGAGCGTGCCAAGGCGGAGCTTCCGGACAAAGTATCGCTGTCTCCCCCCGTTGTCATTGACAGGATCGGGTTGCCTAAAGAAAAGAAGCAAACTGAATATCCGAAACCCATAGGTGACCTCAAACCCTTACAGGCTACTACAGCTCAAAAGGTTCAGACAGGTCAGTTTACCGATCCTTTGATCGTTAAAAATGACCGGGTAAAGCCGGAAGAAAAAATCGAAAACCCTTCCAGGATGACCAATATTGGTCCTGAGAGAAAAGATGGTGCAGAGTCCGGGCCCAATACCATTTATAGGAAAGAAGGTGCCTGGGAGTCCGAAGGAGTTTTAAACAAAGGGGATACCATGGAGTCGAAAACAGTGCCGGATCTTCCCATTCGCAACGGGGTAGACCGGAAAGCGGAATATGTGGGAAATATGAAAAGCTTCCTTTCCGGTCATCTCCGTTATCCCCAGGTCGCAATGGTACAAAAGATAGAAGGAGAAGTCGTGTTAGAATTTATAGTAGACAAACATGGCCAGGTTAGCTCCATTAAGGTATTGAAGGGGATAGGAGGCGGTTGTGATGAAGAAGCGGTAAGGGTAGTCAGCAAGATGAAGGATTGGAAACCTGCCCAGAAAAATGGAACAGATGTAGCAACGTATTTTTTATTGCCCATCCAGTTTGAATTGGATTAAGTAAATCGATATTTATAAATAAGTTTAAACCCGAAAAGTATAAGATATTTAAGGTAAATAACCACGAGCGGAAATATTTTTTTCACATTCCGCCAACGTTTTATTAAATTTGTTGTCTGTAATAGATACTTCAGTATGTATTATAGTTGATTTGATTCATTTATTATTCCAATTCAATGAGAATAAATTTAATAGTAATTTTATTTTTTAGCATAATAGTTCCGGGAATTGGGTATGGTCAGTCCTTTTCCTATGAATTAACCGGGGACCCGGTAGATATCACAGGCTGGTTTATGGGAGGAGATGCAATAGTAGATGGTGATGCGATCAGGATTACAGAAGAAGGTACAGACCAGAACGGGCATATTTACTATGGAGAGCCTCAGGTATTATCCGGAGACTGTGCCTATTTTACCATCGATTTTGAATATAAGATGGACCCCAGTGTGTCTCCGGCAGATGGGTTTGCATTTTGGTTCCTGCAAGATCCGCCTTCCGGTTTTGTTTCCGGGGAAGGAATAGGTATGCCTACGGTTATGGACGGATTTGCATTGGTCTTTGATACATATAACAATACCGGCATCGATGATATGCCTACCATCTCGATCAGGAAATTCGAAACGGAAGGGTATATTGAAGATGATATGACAGATGTGATCGGTACTATTCTGACCGAACAGGATTATGTATATGATGGGAGCTGGAGGCATTGCTTGATTGAATACTCCGATGGTATTATCAATGTATACCTGGATTATAGTGCAACTCCAAATATTACCGGTCCTTTGGACCTGACCGGGATTTTAGGATATTTTGGATTTTCCGCATCTACTGGTGCCGCATTTGAGACCCACTATATCAGGAATGTATATATTGAAGGAGTTAGTTCACCCAATGCTCCGGTAGTGGAGGAGCCGGAAAAAATTTATTGCCAGTTTGACGAGATACCGCCATTAAATGTAGATGAAGCCCTTGAAGACGCTATCCTGCACTGGTATAATGTGCCTACGGGCGGGACAGAATTAAGCGGCACACCTGTGGTTGACGGAACGGTTGCCGATACTTTCAGATATTATGTATCACAGTCGGTGGAAGGTTGTCCTATTCAGAGTCCAAGAACTGAAATTGTAATTATTATACGGCCCAAACCGGAAGTGAACATTACCCCGGATAATATCAGCATCTGTTATGGAAGTGAAATTGAGCTCAATGCCAATCTGAACTACCCGCCGGATGCCGGTTTTGTAATGCTATGGACCCCGCCTGAAGAGTTGACGAGTACAACGACACCCATAACAGTGGCTTCTCCAGAAACTTCCGCCACATACGTCTTTAGTGTAAATACCGGTGCTGAAGGCTGTTCCGCAACAGATACGGTTACGGTTAATGTGATTCCTAATGATATTAATGTGCTGAATAATGATACTGTTCTTTGTACAGGTTCTGTATTGCCCGTTAATGCAACATATTATCCCGGTTTTTATTATGCCTGGACTCCTGAAGCAAGTATGGAAGACCCGCACAGCTCAAATACTGCTATAACTGCTACAGAAAGCAGCTGGGTTGTCCTGGTTGCTTCTCATATAGGATGTCCGGATGTAAGGGATAGCTTTTATATGGAGGTTCAGCCTATCCCGACATTGAATCTCGGTACGGACAGGGTGATATGTATGGGAGATACTGTTCAGTTCTATGCCTCAACTATACCTGCTTACGATGATTATATTTATGAGTGGAGTCCCGGCTTGAAATTAACTGACAGCACGATCAAAAATCCTGTATTTAACGGATACAGCAGCGAAACTTATTATGTGGATGTCAGTACGCCATGGGGATGTGCGGATAGGGATACCGTTATCGTCACCGTACATAGAAATGATTTCCTCTCCGTGAATTTTAATGATACGGTAATCTGCGGTCCGCAATTATTACAATTGGAGGCCGATGGAGCAGACCGGTATGAATGGTACCCACCAGAGGGGTTGAGTGAAGATAGTATTCATAATCCTACTTATGATTTCGGCAGTCCGATGACTTATACACTCATAGGTTATTCTGATGAAGGATGTGTAGATACCCAGGTTGTGAATATTGATATAGCTCCCCAGGCGACAATTGATCTGCCGGATAGTATTATGCTTTATCCCGGAGAGTCCTATCAGATGGATATTACCAGTAACGCGCATTATTTTAACTGGTATCCTCCGGAAGGTCTGAACTTTACTGATATTCCCAATCCGATAACCATGCCTCAGGTAAGGACCAGGTATTTTGTGACAGCCAGTACGGAAAATGGGTGCAGTATAGTGGATTCCATTGATATCATCGTTCACTTAGAATCATTGTTTGATATACCTAATGCATTCGTTCCCGGTAATCAGTTCAGCAATAATGGTATCTTCAAAATCATCCCCAGAGGTGATGTGAAGCTGAACCAATTCAGGATATACAACAGGTGGGGTGGTGTAGTATTCGAAACCAGTAATGTGAATGAAGGCTGGGATGGTACTTTTGACGGTAAACCACAACCTGCAGGAGTATATGTTTATGTGGTAGAAGCAACACTGAATTCAGGCAGGGTCATTCATAAAGAAGGGAATGTCACCCTGGTCAGATAGACAGGTTATAATGCAAGCCGGGTATCCCGGCTTTCTATTTTCAGTGAATCAATATGATTTGCAAACTCCTGAAGCTTCCTGTGCAACTCCTCCGGTAATGACCAGATAACATAGGAATAGCATTACCATTTATTTTTGAAAATTTTAATTCTATTTATCAAATTCATTTTTATATTTGAATTCAAACGTACAATTCAACTGAAAAATGATATCTCCTCATAACATTGGTGCATTTATCAAATTTTTATACTTAAAGAAATATAATGCATCCGCCCCGAACGATCTAATCGAAAAGTGGAAAAGTGTCCCTTCTTCCGAAATAGATAACCAGCTTCAGCATTTATTCCGGCATTGGAATATGAGCCGGGAAGAAGCCCTGCAATTGCAGCAGCAATTTCTGCAGGAATCCTCAGGTCCTGCGAATGTACCTCCTGTCACCCGGAATTATTACCCCGAGACACCGGCCGGTCATTATTCAAATCATGTCCCGCAGAAGAAGAGGACTAATGTATGGATGATCATTGCCCTTTTGGCCATTCTTATTCTTGGCGGATTGGGTGCATATTATGCTTTAAGAGGGGAAAAGAATCAGGAACCGTCCAGAAATGATGGCAGTATTTTAAATAACGATACGCCCAGGCAGACGAGTGAACAAAAACCGTCAGAAATCAAAGTAGACACCTCTGATGTTGCTACACCAAAAAGCAATACAGATACAACTGGTGCCGGGAAGCCAAGCGAAACCGATTTCGCTTCAGTAGAGCAGGAGAAAGAAGATAGAATGGACCGGGTTTATAAACTGATTTATGCAGAAGAGGACCAGGATCTGGATAAGATATTGAGCGCATTTGACCCGGCCATCAGTCAGTATTGGGATCTGAAAAGCCCTACACGGGCACAGTTAACCAACAGGTACATGGACAGCTGGAAGAAGACGGATGATGCCATTCATAAGAATGTCAGAATCGTAAGGATAAGTAAGGATACCTATGATATGTATGCTACATTTTCCTACTACAGTCCTAAGGATAAAGTGTATAAGGATGTTCCGGTACACACACGCTACATATTCAACAATAATGGTAAGATTGTCAAAACCTATGGTGTGAAATAATTCCCGGGATTTTATATTTTACTATTCAGGTGTTATGAGAATCGGAGGTCTGAATAATAGCCTTTGATTTTCCTTGTGTCCGCAACAGCAGGATCAGTCCAATAAAGAAAAAGATGACCAATGCTGCTATTGAATTGCGCATACTGCCGGACATCTGATCGATAAAGCCAAAAGAGAACATGCCGATAACAATGGCTACTTTTTCTGTAATATCATAGAAGCTGAAGAAGGATGCAGTGTCTTTGGTCTTCGGCATCAACTTGGAATAAGTAGATCTGCTCAGTGATTGAATGCCACCCATCACCAGACCTACCACAGAGGCGATGATATAAAAATGCATGGCTGTATGTACAAAGTAAGCTGCAATGCAGATTCCGATCCATATGATTACCGTAAAGACAAGTACCCTGATATTCCCAAATAATGCAGATAACCGGCTCATCAGATAAGCACCGAGGATAGCAACCAATTGAATGATCAGTATGGTTATGATCAGCTGGTCCGTAGAAAGAGAAAGCTCCTTCGTACCAAATAAAGTAGCTGCAAGCATTACTGTCTGTACGCCCATACTATAAAAAAGAAAGGCGATCAGGAAGTATTGAAGGACGGGTATATTCCTGACCTGTTGCGCTACTTTCTTTAATTCCAGAAAGCCATTGGTCAGGATATTCATCCTTTTATTTTCCCTGGACAGGGTATTGCGGGGAAGGTTGTGCACGGACAGCCATCCGAAAAACAACCACCATACACCTACCAGGAAAAAGCTGAATCTGCTGCCCCAGGCTGCATCCTGTCCGAACCATTCCGGCTTCATCACGAATAGGAAACAAATAATCTGAAGGAGAAAGCTACCGATATAGCCATATGTAAAACCTCTGGCGCTTAACCGGTCTCTTTGTTCAACCGTGGCAATCTCCGGGAGATAGGCGTTATAAAATACCAAGCTCCCGCAGTAACCGATCGTCGCAATGACAAAGGAAATAATACCTAATTCCAATTGAGCTCCGGTAAAAAAATACAAGGCCATACAGGCCAGAGCACCTATCCCGCAGAAGAAAAGCAGAAACTTATTCTTATTTCCTTTCAGGTCTGCAATGGAGGATAACAGGGGCGACAAAAGGCAGATGACCAGGTACGCAAAAGAAAGTGCGTACATAAACAGGGCTGAGTTGCTCAGCTCCCGTCCGAAGAAGCTGACCTGGTCCTGGACGATAACATTGTCTTTCTTGACGGAGGTAACCGCATCATAATATGCCGGAAATATGGTAGAAGTGATCACCAGGTTATAAGCGCTGTTGGCCCAGTCATACATGGACCACCAGTGGTGAACCCTGTTTTGCGGTTTCAATAGGGTAGTTGCGGTCATTGTTTTAAATGCTTCTTTTATAGAGTGATGGATGATTCCGGTTGAAAACACGTTCTGCAGCGAGGTTCATATGACTCCAGCTCTCCCAGCATCATTGTGCTGTCATGCTGCACCTTGCGGTAAGAATACAAAGCAATGCCCCCACATACCATACAGATGGCATGAAGCTTGGTGACATAATCTGCCACAGCCATCATATCACCCATAGGGCCGAAAGGTCTCCCTTTGAAATCCATATCCAGGCCGGCTGCGATTACCCTTTTGCCGTTTGAAGCCAGGGCCGATGTCACATGAGGCAGTTCGTCATCGAAGAACTGGGCTTCGTCGATACCCACCACATCTGCCTCTCCCGCCAATAACAGGATCTCCTGGCTCGCGCTGACGGGTGTGCTCCGGATCCTGCTGGTATCATGGGAGACCACATCTGCCGTGTCATACCTCGTGTCCAATGCAGGCTTGAATATCTCTACTGTCAGCTTTGCGATGTATGCACGTTTTAACCTACGGATCAATTCTTCGGTCTTCCCGGAGAACATAGACCCGCAGATGACCTCTATCCATCCGTTTGTGCTGCCGTGATGAGGCTCTATAAACATAGATTCACAATTTTTGTAATGATGATGTTCCGTCTGATCTTTCATCCCTATGTTTCAAGGCTTTTGCCGGGTCTGGAAAAGGAACAGCCAGGTTGAAAATGATGATCTCCGGATTGCGGTGTAAGTTAAATAAAATCGGTAAAGCATAAAAAAAGCCTTTCCATAGAGAAAGGCTTTTTTTATGATGAATGCATCTTACTTAACTTCTCCCATCAGCTTTCTGACTATTGGAGAGATGATGATTAGGACAGCACCTGCTATTAGTGCATATATAGCTAATTGTTGGTATCCCGCAGTAAATGCCATGAGTTTCTCGGTTGCCGGCGCATCTTTGTCTGCAGTAGTCATCCCTGCACCCAATATTCCTGCCACATATTGACCATAAGCTGAGGCAAGAAACCACATCCCCATCATCATTCCCTGTAGTTTGGCAGGTGACAATTTTGTCATAATGGAAAGTCCTATAGGAGAAAGACACAGTTCCCCGAGCGTCATGACCAAATAGGCAAAAGTGAAGACATTCAATGATGTAATACCCAGATCATTGGCAAAGAATCTTGTATAGTAAAGAATATAAAAAGATATACCCAGGAAAATAAAACCTAAACCGAATTTTACCACGGTATTAGGCTCTATCTTTTTCTTTGCCAATCCTATCCATATCAGTCCGGCAACCCATGCTAATGCAATTACGAAAAATGCATTGGCAGAATTGTTGACAGAATTGGGATCCAAAGTAAATACACCTAATAATTTGTCATCCAGATTACTTGCAGCAAAGATACTTAATGAGCCTCCGCTCTGTTCGAAGAAAGCCCAGAAGAGAATCGAAAAGATAATAAAGACCAACGCTGCTATCAGTTTTCTGTTTTCTGCCATATTGTACTTCCTCATCTCAAAGAATAAATATATCAATACTGCAGGACCAATAAGGTACATGAACCAATCCGTATATTCAGTCTTAGAAACCATTGTCATGATGACAGGAATACAAGCCAATGCGCCAGCATACACCAGATATTCATACCATTTTTTGCCTTTCAGCCCCTTTAAAGCAAACGGAGAATCTCCAATGGGACCTAAATTCTTTTTAGTAATTAAAAAGGTGATCAGGCTTATCGTCATTACAATGGCCGCAAAACCAAATGCTACATTCCAGCTTTTATCTGACGGGACTATAGATGTCAACATTGTTCTTTTACCTACCGCTACGCAGATATATCCACCCAGTAAAGCCCCGAGGTTGATCCCTGAATAAAATAAGGAGAATCCTGCATCCCGCCTTACATCACTGGGCTTATATAATGCGCCAACCATAGTCGAAATGTTAGGTTTGAAGAACCCCGTTCCTATAACGGTAAAGCTAATCCCTAAAAAGAAGAATTCACGGGGGTCATAAGCCAAGATCAGGCTGCCTACAATCATGAGCAGACCACCCCAGAACAGTGACTTTTTAAATCCTAATATTTTATCTGCAAACAAACCGCCGATGAATGTAAACGCATAGACAAAAGCTTGGGTGGCACCGTATTGCAATTGTGCAGCTTTTTCATCAAAAAATAATTCGTGGACCATAAAAAAGGTCAGCATTCCCCTCATCCCATAAAAGCAAAAACGTTCCCACATTTCTGAAAAGAATAGTGACCATAACTGCTTTGGATACTTGCCTTTAAAATTCTGAATACTCTCTAGTTCAGGATCTACAGGAATAGCTGCTGTCTGCATATTTGCCGAAAGCGTTTCCTCGTTACCAAGAGGTTGTTGTGATGGTTGACTCATTGTATGTATGATTTAATAAAATTCGAAAATTAATGTGCAGATTATTTCACACCATGCATCAGTTTTTTAATCAATGGATTGATCAGGATCAATATTACCCCGGCTACGGAGGGTACTATGGTGAATATTAAGAAGAAGGTTGTCATGTCATATTTGGATGTTACTTCTTCAATCATTCCTCCCAGCGAACCTGCCAGCTTATTGCCGATAGCAATGGCAAGGTACCACATCCCGAACATAAACGCAATCATTTTCCCCGGAACCAATTTGCTGACATAGCTTAGTCCCACGGGCTGGATGCACAGCTCTCCCAATGTATGGAAAAGGTAGGCGATTACCAGCCATATCATACTCACGCGGACAATACCCGGCTCTGCACCTTGCGGGATACTCTGGGAACCAAAAGCGAGAAAAGCGAATCCAATAGCTGTAATGATCAGCCCCAGGCCAAACTTAACCGGAGCAGGTGGATTGAACCTGGACTCCCATATTTTGGATACCAGGGAAGCAAATACAATAATAAAAAATGAATTCAAAATACTGAACCAGGAAGTGGTTACTTCTATTTTGCTGTCTTTGATCTCGGTAACGGTAGCCTGAGTAATTTTGGAAGGTTTCTGCTGACTCTTATACTGTCCTTCAATGGTTCCGGCTGCTTCCTCTGTTAGGTAAACAGCTTTGCCGCCCTCAATATGGATGAGTATACGTGAACCTACTTCCAGGGCTGAGGTAGTCGAAATCGTTTCCACCTGCTGCTCCTGGGTACCGTTAACTATAGATTCAGAAGCTTCGGAAACAGGTATCGATTGGTAAAGTATTTCACCCGTCTTCTCATCCTTGATCATATTGCCTTTTTCGTCCATCTGTTCTGTCTTGATGATATCATAGCTGACCTCATAAGCGTGGCTGGTGAAATCTCTGTTCAACATCCAGGCCACGATACCCCATACGATCACAAAAGCTAATCCCAATATGATATTGGACAGCGCGATCTTCTTAAATGTCTGCCTGAACAGCAGGAATAATACCCAGGAGATAAAGATCAATGGGATAACCGTAAGCAATGTGTTGAATACATTGAAGACCGTGGCTGCGGTTCCTTCAAAGGTTCTGTCTGTAAAATCCCTTGCAAAGATCACCAGTGAGCTGGCGCCCTGTTCAAAGGACAGTACGAAAAATACAGTGAAGAATACAAAAAGAATAACGGCAAACATCCGGTCACGCAATACATAATCGTACCTGATGATCCTGGAAATGACAAGTACCAGGAAAAGCAGGAACCCGATAATGATGATGACAGTAGGTCCGCTCAGGATATGCTCAGGTACGAGGAATTGTTTGGGCAAAAGTCTGATGTTCTCGATATTCAGGGTAAAATCATTGATCAGGTATAAAAATCCTATGGTAGAGCAAATAATGATCAGGATCTTATCAAACGTAGTAAAGGGATTCGGTTTGTATTCCTGTTTCGCCTCAGCAGCAGCTTTCTCTTCAGCGGTTTCTTTTTTGGGTTTATCTCCTATAGCGCCAAATAGAGGCTTTGCGAGCCAGAATTGCAGACACCCTAATAGCATAAATATTCCCGCTAATCCAAATCCCCAGGACCAGCCTATTTTCTCTGCAAGATATCCGCACAGCATCATCCCGAAGAATGCCCCTGCATTCACACCCATATAGAATATGGTATATGCGCCATCCTTCTTCTCCGGGAGATCTTTGTACATCTGTGAGATAATAGATGTGATATTGGGTTTGAAGAATCCGGTACCGGCGATAAGCAGCCCTAATCCCCAATACATGGCTTCTTTAGTTTCGAATGCCATACAGGCATGACCCATGGTCATCAGGATACATCCCAGGACTACAGCACGTGTGTATCCCAGATATCTGTCTGCAAGCACACCGCCTATTATCGGAGTTAAATAAAGCAGACTCGCGTAAGTACCGATAAGTATACCACCATCACCTGCCGACCATTCCCAACCGGGATTGGTGCCGATGAGCGCCATTGTCACAAAGTTGATCAGCAGTACACGCATTCCATAGAAGGAAAAACGCTCCCACATTTCTGTAAAAAATAAAACAAATAAACCGGCCGGATGACCTAAGACTTTTGATTTGAAAAACTCACTATTGGCGATATTGTTCATAGGCTTATAGGATCACAATTTCAGGGCAAAAACTGCCTCGAAATTCTATTTTTAAACCGCAATGTAAAGCATTTTGACCAATTGTGTTAATAATTGTTTAATCAAATCCAAATTATAGTTGCGGCTATAGGGTACGGATCAGGAAGAGCTATTATTTATGTGGGAAATCCTTTTTGAGATAAGGCAATAGTTTTTCAAAAGGCACAAAAATATCATACATGCCATATACATAAGGAGTCAGTTCATAAATGCCATAATGGAAAGTAATCCCTTTTTTACTGATTGTAATATTGTCAGACATACCTACCGAATCAGCAATAAAATAAGAATCTTCCCCTTCTGAAAGCGGAACGCCCGCAGCGATACGGTGTTTTTCCCTTATGGCTTTATCGATTACCCGGACAATCTTGTTTTCCTGCTGCATGTTGAATACATCTTCGACTTTCAGGATCTTCTTCAGCCGGTGATTATAATTATAGTAAGTAACATGATACATACCGTGTGCTCCACCGGCATATTGATAGAGAGAATGGGCCAAAATCAGGTACTCATCTGCATTAATGTATGGATAGACGATACTGCCTAATTCATACTGGTAGATGTGGCTGCCCAGCGAATCCTCTTCCCGGTAGAACTCATTGACTTCTTCCAGGTAGGACGTCTGGAAATTCCGGCCCTCAGTCTGAGCCATTTCGTCAAAACCGGAAAAAGCGTTTCCGGTGATCTGGTTGATAAAGATTTTCTGCAGGGCCGGGTCTTCAGGCAGCATCATATCGGCAAAATAATGCCCGAAGATGCTTTCGTTTTTTGGAAAGGGAACATTGAGATCATACGCATACGGCTTCAGCCTGGTCTTGGGCACTGCGATTTTTAGCGTAAATGATTCCTGCTTTCCATCTTGCAGCCATATGCCCAGGAACTGGTCACCGGCTATCTTTCCCCGAAGTTCTTCTTTTGCCCCGTCCTGGGTCCGGAGGTCTTCATCCGAGGCGAGCTGCAGGGAATCGTTTTCTGCAATTCTGCCATAAAGATAAATAGGCCTGAGCTGGGATAAATAATAATAGCGTGCATTATAGACGGTTTGTGTCTGATCGCGCTCATCCTTGAATTGAGTTTGTTCCATAATCAATTCTACAGGATACCTGCCGATAGTACCTTTATAGAATATCGTCTCCGTCTCCTGAGCTTGGACCAACTGATGACAGGTGATGCTGCACAGTATACAGACTATGATTTTTTTCATGGGAAAAATTTTTGAAATAGGATTAAATGATGCCAAGTACGAGCTTCAGCCTGATGATTCTCTTCACGGAAGCTTCTATCTGCTGTGCCAATGCTCCTTTTTGCTGCAATGCCTCTGTTATCCTTTGGTTCAGGGCCTGGGGATTGGCTGGCATGAGAACCAGGTCGATACCTGCTTCTACCGCTTTCCAGTCCGCGTTAGGCACTTTGGATACCGCCAGCATATTCATCGCATCGGTAGTGATGATGCCATTATACTTTAATTCCTGGCGAAGCAATCCGGTCACGATCTTCCGCGATAAAGTAGACGGCATATCCTGAGTATTGTACTTGTCATTATTCCTGATGGCAATATGACCTACCATTACCGTAAGCGGAGGAGTATTCCCCTGTATGATCTGCCTGAATGTATTGAGTTCCTGCAGCTCACCGTCAATAAAGACTAGTTCCTTGTGGGAATCTCCCTTGACATTACCGTGGCCGGGAAAATGTTTGATGGAAGTCCCTATTTTTTGATTTTGGGATACTTCGATGAATTTTTTGGAAAGCCTGATGATGGAAGCAGGGTCATTGCCAAAAGCCCTTGTGCTGATCACATCCTTATTGAGTGCATTATCCGCTACCGGGGCAAAGTTGAGCTGTACACCCACTTCTTTCATATCGCTGATGATGATATGTGTATTGGTTGCTACCAATTCTTCAGTATTCTGCTGATTGGCTTTGAGCACTTGTTGTGTACCCGACCATTTGGAGTTCATTAAGGAAGGTTCGCAATCGCAGGCGTACAAAGGCCTGAGCAGACCCGGAAGTGTATTCAGTTCCCTGACCTGTGTAGCAAAGGCACTTTTGCTGCCTTTGAGAAATACGAGGTTGCCCACCCATCCCTCTTTGATAAGCCGCCTGGCTTTATCGTATGGATAACCCAATTTCGGAACAGTGCTCGATGCTGTCATGATCATCTGGGCAGCTCTTTGCTTATCCGTCATTGAATGATAAACGGAGTCCACTTTGTGGATCAGGATGCTGTCCGGTTCAAAAAATAACTGAGTTGTCGTTTTGGGAGCGGATAATATTCTTTTGGATGGCTGCTGACCGGACTGGGTTGGGGATTGTTCGCATGGCGGAAATATGCCTAATGCCGATAACCCGGAAATGACCGCAAAGTGGGCAAGAAATTTCATAAAAGAGAATAAGGGTATTTAAATAGTGAGATATGATGCAAAATAATAGATTTAGAACCTATGTCTGGTGATTTCGTTTCATTTTATTATAATTACTGCAGTGTTAATCTTTCCAGGTAATGAAAGCCGATACCCCATTCTGATTTAATAGCCTGCAGCTCGTGTAATATCTGTTTTTGCCGTTGCGGATCGGTTTTGGATTTTTCCGCCAGGATCATTACATTTTTGGGAGTATGGGCATCAGAGATGAATTGCATCACCTTTACACGATAGCCAAAGTACTCTAAAATCAATGCCCGGATACCATCGGTGATCATTTCGGCATTCCGTTCCAGGAAAATGCCAAAGCGGTTGAGAAATGAGCTGATGTTCGGTGCTTTGTTCTGCTCCATCTGCCTTCGGATCTGCTTGTGACAGCAAGGTGCCGTCACGATGATCTCGGACTGGTGCCGTATTCCCTGATAGATGGCATCATCGGTAGCCGTATCGCAAAGCGTGAAGGGCGATCAGGATATGGGGGCCTGCGGCCCGGGCCGTAGCCTTCAATTGTTCCCTGTTCAAAATGTAGCTGATCGAAAGCACAATCTTTCGCCACCTGATTGCATTGGTCCACCAGGTCCTGCCTGAATTCCACTCCTGTGACGGTGCAGTCTTTTCCCAAAGTATATCGCAAATAATCATACAATGCAAAAGTGAGGTAGCCTTTACCGGCTCCCATATCCACCACTTCGATACGATGGGGGCAGGGATTGGATAGCGGGGGTGAGCAGGTCTATATAATGGTTGATTTGTTTATATTTATCCTGGGCGTGACTCAGTACCTGGCCTTTTTTTATTGCTGACGGAAAGCAGCTGCAGGTATTTTTTTGTCCGGGCTGATAATACGCTTTTTAGAATGATCATGCTTTAGTTCCGGTTTTTTGCAGTGGTACCGTGGCTTCGGATTGAGTGGTGTGCCATTTGTTTTTCTGGTACTGCATCGTTATTTTTTCGCCGGTGGCCAGCAGGGTTGCTGCTTTAAAATGCAAATATTCCAGCCATTCTGCGATCATTTTCAAACCTTGTTCCGGCAAAAAATTCTTTGTAATATCCCTGGTTTTGTATTTATAGACATACGAAAAGATATAATTTTGTCTTGGAGCAGGATAGGTTTGAGCTCACATCTCTTTAAGTCTGGTTCTGTACCCGCATAATCACCCAGGGAGATTTTAATGAGCGAACCGGATTCCAGGTGTTTATAGATTGCCGATATAAAAGTCGTTACAGGTGCTTCCGTCATAAATCTCCGTCATAAAGAAGCTAAAATAGTTAATTTCTGCTAATTAGTAACGGCTTTCAATTTTTCCTTTAGTATTCTATTTAAAATATTTATTTTTATAATATTGATTTTTTTGAAAAAAAAAGTTTCAATTTTGCCTCATAATTAAAAAATAAACCAATATTATTAAATTGTAATTATGAATCAGCGCCTCTCTTACATTTCTTCTGTAAATGAAAATACTGAACTGAAAATAAGCGGATATAAAGATTCCCGTATCTCTAATGTTTTTGGTGAGAATGTATTTACAGAAACTGTTATGCGTAATTATCTTACGGATGATGCTTTTAAAAGCCTTATGAATTCCATCAAAAACGGTGAAAAAAATCGATCGCAAAATGGCTGACCAGATTGCTTCCGGTATGAAGGTGTGGGCAGAAGAAAAAGGTGCCACACACTATACGCACTGGTTCCAGCCGCTGACCGGCGGGACTGCGGAGAAGCATGATTCATTTTTTACTTTGAAAAGTGACGGACGTGCCCTGGAAGAATTTGACGGTGCTTTACTGATCCAGCAGGAGCCGGACGCATCCAGTTTTCCCAATGGCGGAATACGCGCTACTTTCGAAGCCAGGGGGTACACGGCCTGGGATCCATCATCTCCTCCGTTCATCATCGAAATGGGATTCGGCAAAACGCTGTGCATCCCGACGATCTTTATTGCCTATAACGGTGAATCCCTGGATAACAAGGCCCCGCTGCTTAAATCTATAGATGCCCTGAACAGGGCTGCCATAGATGTTTGTCATTATTTTGATAAAAATGTATCCAAAGTAATAGCTACTTTAGGCTGGGAACAGGAATACTTCGTCGTAGATGAGAACCTGGCAGCTGCCCGTCCCGACCTGGTAATGTGCGGCAGAACGCTGGTAGGCCATGCGCCGGCCAAAGGCCAGCAACTGGAAGACCACTATTTCGGCACGATACACGAGCGTATCTTTTCATTTATGCAGGACTTCGAGCAGGAGGCCTATAAATTAGGTATCCCGCTTCGGACCAGGCACAATGAAGTAGCTCCGGGCCAGTTCGAGTGTGCTCCTATCTTTGAAGAAGCCAATATTGCTGTAGATCACAATACCTTGTTGATGGACATTATGAACAGGGTGGCCAAGCGTCATAAATTAAAGGTATTGTTCCACGAGAAGCCTTTTGCGGGTGTGAATGGCAGTGGTAAGCACAATAACTGGAGCATGGCTACCGATACCGGGATCAACCTGCTGTCTCCAGGTAAGACTCCGCGGACCAATATCCTGTTCCTGACCTTTTTTGTCAATGCGATCAAAGCCGTTCACGATTATTCTGATCTTTTAAGAGCTTCCATTGCATCAGAGAGCAATGACCACAGGCTGGGAGCGAATGAAGCCCCTCCGGCTATTATTTCGGTATTTATCGGCAAGTACCTTTCAGAAGTATTGCAGGAAATAGAAGAGCGGGTGACCGATAAGTTTACAGAACAGGATGAGAATACCCTGAAGCTGGATATCCATAAGTCAATTCCGCTGGTGATGATGGACAATACGGACAGAAACAGAACATCTCCTTTTGCATTTACAGGTAATAAATTTGAGCTCAGGGCGGTAGGCAGCTCACAGAACTGCAGCTCGCCGATGAGTACGCTCAATTGTATGATGGCCAAGACATTGACCATATTCAAGCAGGAAGTGGATCAAAGGATTGAATCAGGTGAGAAGAAAGAAGTGGCCATCATGCAGGTATTGAGTGATTATATCAGGGAATCCAAGAATATCTTATTTGAAGGTGATAACTATAGTGAAGCCTGGGAGCAGGAAGCGGAGAAAAGAGGATTGAGCAATTTTAAGAATACACCTTTGGCCCTGGATGTATTGGCAGATCCCAAGACCATAGCTCTTTACGAATCCCTGAACATCTTTACCAAAAGAGAACTGCACGCACGGCATGAGATCGTCCTGGAAGATTATATCAAGAAAGTACAGATAGAAGCCAGGACACTGGGTTATCTGGCCACAAACCATGTATTGCCTGCCGCGATTCAATACCAGAATACATTGATAGAAAATGTAAAAGGACTCAAGGATTTAGGATTGAAAAAAGATACCTATGCAGCACAATTCAATATAGTGGAGATCATTTCCGGGCATGTGCAGCAGATCAACGATAATGTGGAAGCGATGATCGAAGAGCGTAAAATCGCCAATAAGATAGAGGATGCCAGGGACAGGGCTATTGCTTACTGTGACAAGATCAAATCAAAATTTGATAAGATCAGGTACCATATCGATAAGCTGGAGCTTATCGTGGACAACAATCTCTGGCCGATGCCAAAGTACAGGGAATTGTTGTTTCTGAAATAGTATAACCTTCAATGCGGAGGACCCATGGCCAGGATGCCATGGGTCTTTGTTTTCAACATTACCTGATACACAATGAATATGGGGCGGGGTTGGATAAGGTTTAGGAGAATTTTATTACAGGATTGTGTCAAAAGGCTTCATAATTTGGTAATTTTGCAGTCCCTGTATTTTAAAAATCAGAATTTGTGTTCAGAATGGGGCGCAAATTTATTATTTCATTACTGAAAACATGCAGGTAGCAAAATGGCAAAAAAAGCAAAAGAGACACCGACTTGTTCTTTCTGTGGCAGACCCAATGAGCAGATAGGATTGTTGATCAAAGGGTTGAATGCAGATATATGTGATGAATGTATTGCCCAGGCTTACAAGATGATCCATGACGAGGACGACGAGGAGCGGCCCGCTTCCAGGAGTTTCAGGGTGGACCCCTCCGGTATCCTGAAACCAAAGCAGATCAAAGAATATATGGATCAATACATTATCGGCCAGGATGATGCCAAAAAGGTAATGTCTGTAGCCATGTACAATCATTATAAAAGATTAATGCATACGGGTAATGATGATGTGGAAATTGAAAAGTCCAACATTATCATGGTAGGAGAAACGGGTACGGGTAAGACCCTGATTGCTAAGACGGTAGCACGTATCCTGCAGGTGCCTTTTGCCATAGCAGATGCCACTGTCTTTACCCAGGCAGGGTATGTAGGTGAAGATGTGGAAAGTATCCTGACCAGATTGCTGCAGGCCTGTGATTATAATGTAGAAGCTGCTGAAAGGGGAATCGTGTATATCGATGAGATTGATAAAATAGGCAGGAAAAGTGATAATCCCAGCATCACCAGGGATGTAAGCGGTGAAGGGGTACAACAATCCCTGCTGAAATTGCTCGAAGGTTCTGAAGTGCTGGTACCGCCACAAGGAGGCAGGAAGCATCCGGAACAGAAGATGATCAAGGTCAATACACAGAATATCCTGTTTATCTGTGGTGGCGCATTTGAAGGTATTGATAAAATGATCGCCAGAAGGGTAGAAGCCTCCACCATTGGTTTTAAAACTCATGAAGATAAAAGCCTGGATAAAAATAACCTGCTCAAATATGTCAATTCACAGGACCTGAGAGCATTTGGCCTGATACCGGAACTATTAGGAAGACTTCCTGTGGTTACCTATCTCAATCCTTTGGATGTGGATGCACTGGAGCGTATCCTGACGGAGCCAAAGAATGCATTGATCAAACAATATGTAAAATTGTTTGAATATGAAGGTATTGAGCTCAGAATAGATGAAGCCGCCATTCAATATATGGCCCAAAAGGCTTATCAGTATAAACTGGGAGGACGGGGATTAAGGACTATCTGTGAACTGGTGCTTAACGATGCAATGTATGAATTGCCTTCAGCAGATCATGATGGTTTATTCCACGTTGATATTCAATATGTCAAGGAAAAACTGGATAAAGCCAGACTGGACTACATGAAGGTAGCATAGCAAACGTCTTATTTTAATTTTGTTTTCTTTTTGAATTTCAATATTATCTTTAGGTTATTATTGCACCCCTAAATACGCAAAATATGGAAGAATTGATCAAAAGACTTCAGGAAACCGTGGGTCTTTCTTCGGAAGATGCTACAAAATCAGTGGCGACATTGATGGAATTTGTCAAAGAAAAACTACCTGTCGGTCTCGGAGATAAGCTAGCAGGCCTGATGAATGGTCAGTTGGACCTGGGTTCATTGTTTGGCGGCAGTTCTGCTGTAGCTCCTGTCAACCCCATGGACAAACTGAAAGATATGTTTCAATAAGATGGGATCAATGCTTATTCATCTTCTTCCCGGCAGGTAGCCGGAGATTTGTGCATTTTACTTTGAACTTTTACCCGCATCCAGTCGATTGCGGGTTTTTTGTTTGGAGGAAGGTTTTCGTTATATCCTCTGTCTATAAGCCTAAGAAAGCCCCTTTTTCCATGGCATATTTGACCAGCATGGCCGTATTCTTGAGCTGCAGCTTGGTCAGAATATTATTCCGGTGGGTGTCTACTGTACGGACGCTCAGGTACAGTCTTTCTGCTATATCCTGATTGGTCAGGCCTTCTACGATGAGCCTGACGATCTCTATTTCCCTTTTGGACAAGGTATGGTATTCCGTCTTTCCGTATCCTTTCTCCAGATCTTTTTTCTTTTTCTGGTACTCGACCAGTACAGGATACATTTCTTCTGTGACATAATAGTCATAAAGCATTACAGCATCGATACACTGGAGCAGCTCTTCCTCGTTGGCATTCTTGAACAGATAGCCCAGTACACCGGCATCCAGCATCCTGGAAACGCTGGTCGCATCTGCCAGCATAGAGAGTGCGATGATCCTCATATCCGGGTATTCTTTCATAATCCGGATCGTGGTTTCATATCCATTCAACACAGGCATATTGATATCCAGGATGATGATGTCGGTTTGATCAGGTCTCAGGATCCGGATGAGTTCTTCACCATTCGCAGCAGTCCCGATGATCTGATGCTGGTCGGAGGTCAGCATCAGCTTTAATCCTTGCAGGAACATACTGTGGTCGTCTGCTATAAGAATATTTGCCATGGTTTGAAATTTTAATGTTTCGGAATGATGATCGTGACGGCCGCTCCTTTGCCCGGGGCACTGTCTATATAGCAGGTAGCGTTCATCGCTACAGTGTGCAATTGAATATTATTCAGGCCATAGCCTTTTTTTACTTTTTCATATTCGAACCCTTTACCATTGTCCTCGTAGAGATATACCAGTTCTTTTTCCCTTTCTACAATAGATATGTTGATCTCGTCTCCTTCTGCATACTTCAAAGTGTTGTTGATCAATTCCTGGCTGATTCTATAGAGGGAGAATTCCTCCGTAGCATTCAGCTGATGCCGGAAGTAAGTGTCTGTATTGCAACTGATCAGCCCGGATTGATTGATCTTTAGAGCCAGCTCTTTGAGCGCAGCTTTTAAGCCGTTTTCATCCAGGACTTTAGGGCTCAGGTTGGTCAGGATGTTTCTTAATTCACCTATTGTAGCATCCACAATATCCGTGACCTGCCTGCTGATCTCTTTAGTTTGGTCCGGCTTTTTCTGTATAGCGCCTATATAGAGTTTTAATGTACTCAACCTGGCTCCGAAATCATCATGAAGCTCTCTGGCTATTCTTTTCCTTTCTTCTTCCTGGGATTCCAGCATCAGCTTTACACGCTTCTTCTGATTCTCCTTTGCAGCAATAAATCTACCCCTGATGATAGCAGTGATGATGGCAGCGGCAAGGAGGAAAATGGCTGTCTTAAACCAAAGGGTCTGCCACAATGCAGGATGGATGCGGATATGCATATTCCTGAGTCTTGTCTGGTCACTGCCGATCAATTCAAATATATAATCGCCTGGTGGAAGTTTCTGGTACCGGATATGTTGTAGACCTTTGATCTGGGTCAGGTGATTTTCATAACCGCGCAGCCTGTAGCGCAAAGGTTGTTCATTTGCATTGACATAATAAAGCGGTGAGATCATAAATTCCAGATTATTCTGATGGTATTCCAGATCCAGGGAGGGCAGCACCATGGGATTGGCGGCAGTGTATATCTTTTCGTTGATTTTAAGCTGAGTGATGATGCCGGAATAGTCCCTCTTGTGCTCCCGGATCAGATCCGGATCGAAGATATTGATCCCATTGACTCCTCCGCATATGATGTTCCGTTCACCATCCATGGCTATTGCTCCCGGGTTAAAGATGAAATGCTGTAGCCCGTCCTCTTCGGTAAAACGCTGGATATTGCCGGTGGATCTGTCATACCGGATCAGGCCATTTGAAGTGCTCAGCCATAATGTGTTATTGGGTGCTGTGATGATGCCGTTGCAAAAATCTGTAACGAGCCCGTCCGGTTTCAGTTTCTTCTGGTTCAGACTGTAACGCCAGAGCCCGTCGGAAGTGGCAAGGTTGATATAATTGTTTTCAGCAACGTAATCGTTGATATTAAAAGGAGTTCTGCCTATCTCTTCAATATTTTTATCCCCGTCGCCTTTGATTAGATACAGGTTGGTATAAAAGGACTGGAGTAAAAAGTCAGTGGAATTGACCGGGATAATGATCTTGAAATAGTGCCACTCAGCTTTGCTGTTGACAAATTCGTCTTCCTGGATGGATATCTTGTTTCCTGTTATGTTTAAGGTATACAATCCTCTTGAGGTTGCCATAAGGATCTGATGATTGAGGACCTTAATGTCTTCTATCACCAAGATATCAGGAGTGGGGATGTCCCTGCCGGATAATTGGATATGAGACCAGCGGCTGCCTTTTTTGCTGAGCAGGAAAAAATCATTGTGAACGGTAATAGCCAGGACCTGACCGGAGTCGATGCCGGTCAGGAATCTTACATGATTCCCTTCCAGGAAATGATCCTGGATTTTCCCGGAGCTGTGCAGGACAAATATGCCGTTTTTATCATTCGCTATTAAGTATTGGTTCCCGGTAGGAAATAAAGCCTGTACATTATTGTTCCAGGCACCTGATGGCTTTTCTTCCTTAGTGAAGGCGTGGATGAAGGCATGCTCTTTAATATTTGCATAGTCCATTCCTATGCCCCGGATATTGGCAAATAAATTTCCTTTTTTGTCAATGATGATCTTTTCCACGCTATTTCCTGAAAGGCTGTTAAGATTCAGGATAGAGTAGGTGTATTGTTGGATGAATTTCCCTTTGTCTAAATCAAAGATGAGGATCCCCTGGTTTTCTGTTCCTACATAATATATGTTTTGATGGAAAGGAGAGTGCGCTATAGAATTGCATTGAATGTTACTGAGCTCTTGGTATTGGTGATAAATCTGAAAGGTATCTTCCTTCCAGTCGTAAATGATCAGTCCTTTATCCGAACAAATGAATGTCCTGTTGTCGTCAATCCAAAGTGCATCATTGGTCCTGATGACCAGTTCATTTTTCTTTGGATCCATGAACCTCTTTACTGTTTTCTCCACCTTACCCTGCTGCAGGCTGTAATAGCAGATGCCATTTTCCGAATTGCTGACCATCCGGGTCAGAGGCCGATAGAAAGGGGTATCCGCATAAATCCCCCCGTTTGCATTATTGCTTACGGAATAAGCTTTGAGCTGGGACATCCGGACGTAGAAGATGGTACCGCTAAAGTATGACCATAGGTATCCCTGGTCATCTATATAAAACGGGTATGCGTAGAAATTAGGCGCGATCGGAGCATCCGATTCAAACTTTTTAAAGTTAGAAAAATTGCCTTTACTCCTGTTGTAACGGCTGAGCCCGTTTTGGGTTCCTATCCATAAGTTCCTGTCCTTGTCCTCTATGATCTGCGTAACATAATTGGCACAAATACTATTGGTGTCATTGGGGCTATGTTTAAATACAGTGGCATTAATCCCGTCGAAAAGTGTAAGACCGTTCTCGCTACCTATCCACAGGAACCCATAGCTGTCTGAAAACAAAGTAGTCAAATTAGGGTTGCTCAGGTGCAAATGTGTATTCAGATGCTGGAACCGTAATGCTCCAAAATCCTGTGCGCATAAACCCAGGGAAAAAAAAGAACACAAACATACCAGAGCTATATACTTCAATCTGAACAATATTTATACAAATATAAACCCTCCGCAAGAATAAAAATTAGGTAAAAAGGCGTATAGGCTCAGCCTGGGTCCGGTTCTACTTTTGATATGAAATACAATCTGTGTAACAAAACAAAATTGAACTTATGAATAAAGCGACGATCATCCTCAGTAGTATCTTAATGAGTACATTCATTGTCAGCGGATGTATGAAAGACGAACAGGAAAATAACAGTCCGGACTATAAAGCGTACAAAAATATAACTGTAGGCAATCAGCATAACCCTGCAGGATGCTTCATTAACTTCAAGACTGCCACGGTCTATACCTTAAAAGAAGCATTTGAACACCAATCCGAAATTGATTTTGTCTTTTATCACGATGACCCGACCAATTCACCACAGGTATGTGCACCGGGGGATGTAGGCTATTTCTCTACTTATGAGCTGGAGCTGGAGCAGGATCCGGATTATGGCTTGAATCATTGGACGGAGTTCAATAATTCAGAAGTAGGCATAACGGAAATCACAGAAGGACAATTTGAGGCCGTGTCTGATGCATCTTCCCTGAAGCTGGCCATAGATGACGATTATCATGTGATCACTTCCATTATGATGGTAGAGCCGGCAAAAGTGTATAAATTCAGGACCTTTGAAGGAAAAGCGGGGCTTTTTTTTGGTCAAAAGTATTACAGGTACGCACAGCAGTCCCGGTAAAATGGTCCTGGATATTAAAGTTCAGCAATAATTTTTTAACCTGAGTTTATTTAAAAACCTTTAGCCATGAAACTGAAATTACCCATATCGATAATGATGCTGTTCGTATCTTATCAAAGCCTTGCACAATCAGATCATATTTATGTATCCGGCAGGAATATCTTAGGACCCTGTGGCGATACCTTAATCCTCAAAGGAGTCAATTATGCGCCCTATAACTGGGGTGGGGATCCTTCAGAATTGCGTATCGACCAGATAGGCCGTACAAATGCCAATGCAGTAAGGCTGATGTGGTACAAGGACCATCCCGATCCGGATGTCAATGCCAATTATGACAACCTTGAAACTGCTGGATAGCGCTTTGTCGAAATGCATACAGGAAGACCTGGTCCCTGTCCTGGAACTGCATGATATAACCTGCGGTAATGACTCGGCAGCGTTGGTCGAATTGAGTACATGGTACCTGTCTCCCGGGATCTTAGAACTCATAAATAAATATAGTCATAGCCTGATAATCAACATTGCCAATGAAGCGCTTCATGTAAGCTGGACTGGTGATGCAGCAGCAGCCAAAACAAAATTTATCAATACCTATACATATATTGTTGCTGCGCTTCGTGCAGCGGATATAGCCGTACCTATCATGATAGACGGACCGGATTGTGGTATGAGTCTTCAGCATCTTACGGATATGGGTGCTGCATTATTGGAAAATGACCCGGCTCATAATCTGGTCTTCAGTACACATGCTTACTGGTGGGCATTTAGCGAAATGGATTCGTCAGTAACCAGGGAAATGATAGAAGAAGCAGTGGCGGAAGAGATCCCCTTGGTCATAGGAGAAGTGGCGAATCTTCAGGATGACGGGACACCTTGTGTGTATGATTTGGACTTTCAGTCCATACTGCATATGTGCCGGGAATTTGGGATCGGCTGGCTGGCCTGGAGCTGGGACCGCGATATATGCTCGGAAAGACAGGTGACCGTGGCCGGTTCTCCAGACGACCTTACGGCATATGGGGAGGTAATCCTTCATCATCCGGATTTCGGAATAGATGAAGACGTCGTTATGAAAAGCGCTTATCTTATCAATGATGGATGTAGCACTTCAGGAGTGGATAATCAGAAGTCGTCTTCCCCCGTTTATCTCTATCCTAACCCGGCACAGGAATATGTCTACATCCGGATCCGCGCTCAGGAGGACAGGGGGTGGAAATATTCGATAATGGATATCCATGGAAGGGTAGTGATGAGCGGTGATCTGCACGGATCAGAACGGATCGATGTTCATAGCTTACTTTCCGGTACTTATTTCATCCAGGTCTTCAATGCACAACATTGGTGGACAAAAAACATTACCATACAGCGGTAATCCATCATTCCTGATCTGAAAGAGCTGCCGGAAACAGCGCATCCTGTTTGCACAGGATATTACCTGGTAAGCGGTAAAAGGAAGAGTTTTTATCCATTCTGTCTGCATGTATGGCCTGTGAAATGCTTTCCATTGGAAATAGGTTTCCAGGTGCAAAAAAAATGTCCGCAAGCCAGCGGACATTTTTTTTTGGATTTTGCTTATGATTTCTCAAACTCTTTTACAGATCCATCCATATTGAAAGTTATATTGTACTTCTCGCGGGTACCGTTAATCGTATTTGCATTCCAGTATCTATCCCCACGCATTACATTCAGGAAGAAATAGACCATCGACAATGGTTCTACTCCCTCGATGGCAGCAGCTTTCTCATTCCAGTTTTTGGCCACAGTAGCCACAGCGGCAAATTTAATATCATTCAGAGGAGTAGTGTTGTCTTTCATATTCCCGTCACCGGAGATCTGTACCGGCTGGGGCTCTCCCCATTTTCCGTTTGCATATTCATAATGATCGATGTTTTCCGGTTTGTCAGGATCCTGAAGCTCGATCATAATTCTTCCGTCATTGTAGAAATGAACGTTCTGGAATACCCGGACCTCTTTACCATTGAATTTAGGTAAAGCTTTCAATTCATCTTCTGCTTTTTGAAGTGCAGCCGCATCTGTCAGGAAGTTGTCAGATTGCTGAGCCTCTTCTTTAGGTTCGACAGTCTCCGCCTCTGTGCCGTCTGTGCCTGTCTTGTGGTCAGTGTCAGAACTGCCACAAGCAGCAAACAATACAGCTGCACTGAGTGCTAGGAATAGTTTTTTCATGGTCAATATTTGTTTTGGGTTGTAAGGGGATTAAAAAACAAATATAATCATGCAGTATTTAAAGGAACAAGCAACACCCGACAAATTAAAAATTTCTTAGCATTTAAAGTATACTGATAAAAGACGAATGGATACTGCAATCCCCTGACTTTTGTTCGGAGTCCAGGAGCTGGATTTTTCATCATGCTTTCCAGGAAATGCCGATACCTACGGGCTCCCGGAAGGATATCTTTCCGTCCGGGGCATACATCAATCCTGTGCCCACATTCTTTTTCAGTAGTAAAGGACCGTCGATATCAGCATAGTCGGCCAATGGCAGTAGCTGCGCCAGAGCGGCGGCCCCTACTGCGGATTCGCTCATAGAACCCAACATTACCTTTTTGTTCTGCTGTCTTGCGTATTGGATCATCTGCAGTGCAGGAGTAATGCCACCGCATTTGCTTAGCTTGATATTGACCCCGTCATAATAGCCCAATTGCTGCTTTAAGGATAAGGGACCTGTTATGGCTTCGTCCGCTATCACAGGTATGCCGCATTTTTCTTTATAATAGTGCAGGCTGTCCAGGTCTTCTTTATGAAAAGGCTGCTCGATGAGTTCTACCCTGTCCTGTGACAATAGCGGGAGTATAGCATTGAAGTCATCTTTATCCCATCCTTCATTGGCATCTATCCTGACTTTCGCGACCGTACGTTCTAAGAGGGTCTGCAACATTGGGATGTCACCTGCTCCATTAACCTTTAACTTATAGACAGGGAAAGGATGCGCCTTTATCTTATCCAGTAATGCCTCAGGGGAAGAGATACCGAGGGTATAGTCTGTAGCAGGGACCTGATCCGACCATTTTAATTTGAGCAGGGAGTGAAGGGGTTGTCCTTGTAACTTGCTCCATAAATCCCAGCTGGCACAGTCCAATGCACTGATCAGAAAATGCTGGTCCGGGATGAGGTGATGCATGTAATGCCAGAATCGCTCAGGACCATTATAAGCATATTTCCGGATGTTGTTCTGCTGCTTCTGCAGCGTATCTGCCATTTGGGAGATGGTATTATCATAATACAGGATCTCTGTAGCTTCTCCAAGGCCATATTGTGCCCCCATGGCGAGAAAAACGATCAATGTAGGTTGTGAAGTCTTTAAACCTTTGCTGATTTTAAAAGGGTATTCAAAAGGAAGGTCAAAAGTAGAAAAGTCAAATTGCAACATACTATTTGAAGTTTTTGTGCGTTAATATCCACAAAATGTTCTGAGTATTATTAAATGTAATGAGTATCTTTGCGGCCAAAAAACAGGATTGGCTGTATCATTTACGGTGGAATACTACCCGGCAAAACAAAGCATATTTTTCAATCAACAGAAATTTATTTTTAAAATAAACACAACAGCATGAATTTTTTAAAATGGACTTTGGCAGTGTGTGCAAGTACATTATTGTATACTTCCGGCCAGGCTCAGGAAAAAATAGAACCTACATCACCGGAACCGAGGAAAGAAGAACCCAAGAAAATTACGGCCAGATCCCGTGATTTGATTATGCTGCAGTTGCACTATGATGATTGGGCACAAAAACCTGATTCTATCAATATGAAAGGCCTGAACCGGGGATTCAGTGCATATATAATGATGGACTTTCCATTTAAGAAAGCTGCACAATTCAGCTTCGCTGGGGGGATAGGTATAGGAACATACAATTATTATTTTTCCAATCAGAGGCTGATCCTCAACGAGGGTAACCAGACCGTCATCTTCAGGAATCTGTATGAGCCGGAGAGTACTAATTACAAAAAGATAAAATTCAATACTGCATACCTTGAAGCCCCGTTGGAGTTGAGGTTTTTCGGAGATCCATATAACAGGAATCGTGGTTTCAAATTCGCATTGGGGATGAAAGTAGGATATCTGCTGAGTGTTCATACCAAGGAGAGGGTAATCGTGGGAGATGTGACCTTGACACAGAAATTCGGAGGGTTGAAAGTATACAATCCTACCTGGACGTTCTCACCTACTGTCCGTATCGGCTGGGGTAACTTTTCTGTTTTCGGACAATACAGTCTTTCACAGCAGTTTACTTCCGGTTTAGGACCAGAAGTCTATCCGTTCTCCATCGGCTTAACCATTTCCGGATTGTAAGCAGGAGCTTAATTGAAATAAAACCGGCCTGGTATTTTGAGTCACCAGGCCGGTTTGTTTTTGAATGAAACCACTCCCGTCTATTGACAAACGCGGACATTTTAGAGCCGCGAAATAACCGGATTTCAAAAGTTGTTTTTGAAGTGTTCCTTGTGCTAAAGGAATTGTAAACCGGAAAGGTGCATGGCATCAGCCTTTTCCTTCTATCACTACAACAATTTCTCCTTTAGGCGGTTTTTGGCTGAAGTGCTGGATGAGTTCCCGGGTTGTGCCTCTTACGGTCTCTTCATACAGTTTACTGATTTCTCTGGATACGGAGACTTTTCTTTCGTTCTCAAAACAGGTATGGATTTCTTCAAGCAGTCTGAGCAGCCGGAAGGGTGATTCGTACAATACAATGGTCCTTTTTTCCTCTGCCAGGATTTGCAATCTGGTCCTGCGCCCTTTCTTCTGTGGCAGGAATCCTTCGAATACAAAACTATGTGTAGGGAACCCGCTTTGGACCAGGGCAGGCACAAAAGCTGTAGCTCCCGGCAGGCAGATGATCTCGATCCCGGCTTCCAAACAGGCGCGAACCAGGAGGAACCCTGGATCAGAAATCCCGGGCGTGCCTGCATCTGATATCAGGCAGAGCTGTTCGCCGGCTTGTATTCTTTGGATTAAATGTTCTACGATTTTGTGTTCGTTATGCTGGTGATAGGAGAACAGGGGTTTTTGAATTTGCAGGTGCTTGAGCAGCTTTCCGCTTGTTCTGGTGTCCTCACAGAGTATAGCATCTGCAGCTTGCAGCGCTTCAATGGCTCTGAGGGTGATATCACCCAGGTTGCCTATCGGCGTGGGAATAATCAATAATTTCATCATCCTTCATTTAGGAAACAAGCTAAATATGTATACAGAATATGAAGAGCAGCTCCAGGTAAGCTTACCCGGCAGGGCGTATCGGCAATACCTGAGTGACTCCGGAAGCAATTGAGATTATATTTCAGCAGTTTCAGGTGTAGTGTCATTGAAATGTGCAGGGTATTTATAGACCAGGGAGCAAATGATGTACAAAAAGAACCCGACCAGTAATCCGCCGAAACCGATAAATAGCATACTGACCAATGCTCCGCCGATGATCACCAGTTGCGGCCAGAACCCGGAGACCCCGCCTTTCCCGGAATTCCACTTTAGAAATTTGATGTGGGATACCATCAGGTAGCACAGGACGGCAATCAGGATGTATAGTATAGCCCGGTATTCCAGATACTTGCCAATAATGTCATATTCAAAGAATAATATCAATGGCAGTACAGCAATGCTGATGCCTGCAGCCGGTGTAGGCATGCCCAGGAAATATCCCTTGAAGTCCTGGACAGCGTTATTGAACCTGGCCAGCCTGTAGGCAGCAAAGCAAGGCAGTAAAAGTGCGGGAGCCGTTACCCAGAATGAAGTTTGCATAGCATTGGGTTCCATCATATAGGCCCGCCATAGCAACTGGTACAAAATCACACCGGGTGCCACACCGAAGGAAACGACATCAGCCAGGCTGTCCAGGTCTTTACCCATGGGACCAGAGACCTTTAACAGGCGTGCTGCCATCCCGTCCAGCATATCCATCACAGCGGCAAGACCTATAAATAAGCTGCCCAGATACATCTTATCCATACCCTGGATCTGCATATACTGTCCTTCCGTACCCACCACTGTGAAATACGGGTAGGAGGTAAGGGTAAAGACAATAGCACAGCATCCGAAAAATAAATTGGCTAGCGTAATCAGGTTGGGTAAGTGCTTCATAAGGAATATTTAAGTTCCGCACCCTCAACCGGCCGTATCTTAATCCGGATAAAGGGTTGTATTTCTGGACAGCAAATATAACAGCTATTCTACAATTAGTCGGGGATTAGGAAGAATAATTGAATACAGCTATAGTGATCTTTAGCCTAGAATATTATTTAGAATAAATTTTATATTTTTATTAATATATATGAAAGAATATTTTTTTATGAAAATTAGCAGGATGGAATTTTTTTTATTAACTTGAAAGTCTAAATTCGTGTCCCTTTTTAAAATTCGAATCTTTTTTAATAATAATTCATCATCGTCATGGCGGGTACTGCAACTGAGAAGAAAAAATCACAGGTTACTTCCAAATCATTAAAAGAATCCTTACAGAAATATTTTGGTTTCAACCAATTCAAAGGACAGCAAGAAGAAATTATCAAAAGTATTGTAAACGGAGAGGATACCTTTGTGATTATGCCTACCGGGGGTGGAAAGTCACTGTGTTATCAGTTGCCTGCATTGATTCTTCCGGGTACCGCACTGGTAGTTTCCCCGTTGATTGCTCTGATGAAGAACCAGGTGGATCTGATCAGGGGGTACAGCAGCGAAGACAATATTGCACACTTTTTGAATTCATCATTGAACAAGTCCCAGCAGAAAAAAGTAAAAGAGGACCTCACTTCCGGGGAGACCAAGCTGCTGTATGTGGCCCCGGAGACAATGACGAAAGAAGAAAACATAGAGTTCTTTAAATCCATCAATATCAGCTTTATAGCTGTGGATGAAGCACACTGTATATCTGAGTGGGGTCATGACTTCCGCCCTGAATACAGGAGACTGAGAGATACCATAGATGCGATATCAACCGATCTTCCTATTATTGCATTGACAGCTACCGCTACACCTAAGGTGCAGGATGATATCCTGGTCAACCTGGATCTCAAGATGCCGAATACCTTTATAGCTTCGTTCAACAGGCCCAATCTTTATTATGAGATTGTACCTAAGGGCAGTAATGCCCAGGTGTTGAAGCATATGGTCAAATTCATTACGCAGAAGAAGCGACAAAGCGGTATCATCTACACCCTGAACAGGAAGACCACGGAAGACCTGGCCAAAACACTTGAGGCCAATGGTATCAGGGCAGTAGCGTACCACGCAGGATTGGAAGCAGGCGTGCGTGCCAGGCGGCAGGACGACTTTCTCAATGATAATGTGGATGTCATTGTTGCGACTATTGCATTCGGGATGGGAATCGATAAGCCGGATGTACGGTTCGTAATGCACTATAATATACCTAAATCTTTAGAAAATTACTATCAGGAGACAGGAAGGGCAGGACGTGATGGAATAGAGAGTAAGTGTATCCTTTATTACTCTTATAAAGATGTAGAAAAATTAGAGCATCTGATGCGCGACAAATCCCTGACTGAGCGGGAAATGGGTGGACAGCTGATCGCGGAAACGGTGGCTTATGTAGAGACGGCCTCTTGCCGCAGAAGACATTTGCTCCATTATTTCGGGGAATATAATGAGATCCAGAACTGCGGTAAATGTGATAACTGCTGTCACCCTAAAGAAAAGCTGGATGTGAAAGACAGTGTCAAGATCGTACTGGATGCCATTGAGGAACTTAACGAGAGATTCGGCATTAACTATATCGTGGATATGGTTCAGGGAAAGAACAATCCCCAGATTGTGACCTACCGTCATGATAAAAGCAAGATATTCGGTTCTGGTAAAATCATGGAGATGGAGGATTCTTTCTGGCAGTCTTTGATCCGCCAGATGATGCTGGAGAACTTTATCAGAAAAGATATTGAAGAGTATGGTTTGCTTAAAATCACCGATAACGGGAGAAAATTCCTGGAAAACCCGTATTCGATCAAAGTAGCGATCAATCACCAGTACCAGGAGCATCAAAGCAATGATGATGAGATGTCCGGAGGTGGAGGTGCTGCAGATGAAGCATTGATGGAAATGCTCCTGAACCTGCGTAAGAAAGTAGCAGGCCAGTATAATCTGCCTCCTTATGTGATATTCCAGGAGAATTCCCTGGAAGAAATGGCCCTCAACTATCCTACGACCATAGATGAATTGAGTAAAATCTCAGGAGTCAGCGCAGCGAAAGCCAGGAAGTATGGCAGAAGATTCGTGGAGATGATTGCAGAATATGTAGAAGAAAACGAGATCGAAAGACCGGATGATTTTGTTATGAAAAACGTGGCGAATAAAGGAGGTCTGAAGATCTTTATCATACAAAATATAGATAGGAAAATGGCATTGGAGACCATTGCATATAATAAGGACCTCACATTGGATGAATTGCTGGAAGAAATGACCACCATTGTAGAAAGCGGTACGAAACTGAATATTGATTACTGCCTGGAAGATATGCTCGATGTGAATGATCAGGAAGATATCATTGAGTTTATGAAAGGACAGGATGATGATAACCTGGATGAAGTGTATGAAGAGTTCGGGGGAAACGGTATCGAGATGGAGCAGCTTCAACTGATGCGCATCAAATTCCTTAGCGAATATGCGAACTGATACCTGCAAGTTTTAAAAGAGTTGTGGAAGTATCCATATAATTGTATTGCGCCAATTCAAAAACCCGGATTCAGATTATATTCTGTCTGCGATTTTTATTAAAATAAAATCACTTATGAAAAGGTCTTTACGTTATGGCTTATTCATACTTACACTTTTGATATTGAACCCGGTTGAGGGTTATCTGCAAACTGTGTTTGCCCCGGTAGGTGCTACCTGGATATATGCGGACGGGGTAGAAGATACCCATGCTTTTACTTTTGCAGACAGGAAAAAGTATACGGTAGAAAAGGATACTGTATTTAAGGGTGTGTCCTGCAGAAAGGTAGTGATCCACGATTACGGCTTTAGCTTACCTTCAAGTTCTTATCACCACTACACGGGTAATGCCTATTATTATACTAACGGAGATTCGGTGTTTAGGTATTCCGAATTGTTTGACCGGTTTGTTTTGTACCTCAGGTTTGATGTTTCCGAGGGAGATACCCTCTATTATCCGTTACCTGAAATCACTAACCCCGAAATGCTTCACGAGGACAGCAGTTTCTGTGTCATAGTGGATTCTGTGCGGATGGTGACCTTAGACAACGGGGAAGAGGTAAGGAGAATTTATAATCATGTCTGGTTAAGAGACGGCATTGTAGAAGATGAGGACCATAATTATTATGGGTTTCAACACTGGTACGTTACGATGGCAGAAGGAGGAGGAGGTTATTATACTGAACGGCTCGGGACAATTGAGTATAAAATAAATCCTTTGTCACCGGCAGTTACTACAGATGAAAAGTATTTCGATATAATGTGCTATTCTGAAAATGATGTCCTTTATACCGATCCTTACCGGATTCAGCCATGTCTGTCTGTACCGCCAATGTCCATAGCGCAAACAGATCCTTTTATTCATGTGATATGTTACCCCAATCCTGCTTCCGGCTTATTGAATATTCATATTCAGTCTTTGAAGAACCTGGGTACAGCAAAGATCTGGCTTTCTGATATTGCAGGAGGGACAGTAATGGATATATTTCAGGGTAAGATTTCTAATGGTTCGGATTGGCGGAAAGCGACAGCTATATCCCGGTTGCCTAACGGGGTCTATCTGCTCCATATCCAGAGTGAATCCGGCAGCACACACCAACTGGTGATCAAGCAATAGAAATTATTTTCCGCTAATTCCCTTTTTTTATCATTTTTACTGAATTCTCTCCCTGTCTGTCCTGATTTCTAAAGAATAGTTTTTAATTTAGCCTTTTCGATTGAACATATTCAAACTAAAAACTAATATCGACAATGGGTTTCAATAAAGTAGTTAGCAATTCGGATGAAGCTGTACAGCATATCCCGGATGGTGCAGTTATCATGCTCGGAGGTTTCGGGTTATGTGGTATTCCTGAGAATGCTATACAGGCATTGATCAGGAAAGGAGTGAAGGACCTGACCTGCATCAGCAATAATGCTGGAGTAGATGATTATGGTATCGGGCTGATGCTTCAGACCAGGCAGGTGAAGAAGATGATCAGTTCTTATGTGGGAGAGAATGCAGAATTCGAAAGACAATTGCTCAGCGGAGAGCTGGAAGTGGACCTGATCCCTCAGGGCACACTGGCCAGCAGGTGTATGGCTACGGCTTACGGGTTTCCCGTGATCCCTACGCCTGCGGGTGTGGGCACAGAAGTAGCAGAAGGTAAGGAAGTGAGGAACTATAATGGAAAAGATTACCTGATGGAAGAAGCATTTGATGCAGACTTTGCGATTGTGAAAGCCTGGAAAGGCGATACTATGGGTAACCTGATCTTCAATGCCACTGCCCGTAATTTCAACAGCATTATGGCTATGGCCGGCAGGCATACCATAGTAGAGGTAGAAGAGCTGGTGCCGGCAGGCGAATTGGATCCGAACTTTATACACGTTCCCGGAATCTATGTTGACACGATATTCCAGGGTAGCAATTATGAAAAGCGTATAGAGCAACTGACCGTTTCTGAATGATCTTCAGTTGAATGGCTAAACGCCGGTATCCTCCTATTTTATTCACCCGTTTTTAATTTATAAAAAATGCCTTCATTTGATATATCCGCAAAAGCAGACATACAGACTATCGATAATATCATCAATACCGTTAAGAAAGAAATACTGAACCGGTTTGATTTTAAGGGTACGCATACCGAGATAGATTTTGACAAAAAAGCCTTTAGCCTCAAAGTAGAAGCCGAAAATGATATGCAATTGAGCCAGATTGAAGATGTGCTCATCACCAAAGCTATGAGAAATGGTGTGGATGGCAACACTTTTGATGTTTCCCAGAAAGAGCAGCAATCCGGGAAGTATGTGCGGAAGAATATTCCTGTTGTCAATGGGATCGATAAGGAAGATGCGAAAAAGATCGTAAAAGCCATTAAAGACAGCGGACTCAAGGTGCAGGCTGCCATTATGGATGATATCATCCGGGTTACCGCCAAGAAAATCGATGATCTTCAATCCGTAATACAAATGTGCAGGAATGCAGATTTCAAATTGCCTTTACAATTCCTCAATATGAAAAGTTAAGGATGAGGCCTGGAAGCAATCATAGCTTATTCTGTTTTAATTCAGAGATGAACGTATGCCCTTATGTAAATTTTTTCAAACAGGCCGAGCTTGGTATTGATCTGTTTTCCAGATCTTGCTCTTCATCCGATTTTATTTAATCTCCCCAACATCATCCATGTACCCTGATTTTCATTACCTGTTCAAGTCATTATTTGGGATCGATATTCCGGTATTGTCCTTACTCAAGACCTTCGGCTTCTTTGTAGCGCTGGCTTTTATCGCTGCATATAGAGTGACCTACCTGGAATTGAAGCGCAAGGCAAAGCAGGGATTATTCATTGCCGCGGAGGAAGAAACTGAAGTGGGGCATCCGCCCCAGCCCAAAGATTATATAGGCTCTGCATTGATCGGGTTTGTAGTTGGGTTCAAGGTCGTGGGCCTGCTGCAGAATTTCCAGGAAGTGGCTGCAGATCCCTTGTCTTATGTGCTTTCACTTCGGGGAAATTTCCTCGGGGGGCTCGTTTTGGCAGTTGTAATGGGATACCTGACTTACAGGGAGAAAAAGAAAGAGCAGCTCCCGTCACCGGTTAAAAAGAAATATAAGATCTTCCCTCATGACAGGATGATGAATATTGTTATGATCGCTGCTGTGACCGGGTTTGTCGGTGCAAAGGTATTCAATGCCTTAGAGACCTGGGACCAGTTTATTGCAGACCCGTTGGGCAGCCTGTTCTCATCCGGGGGATTTACCTTCTATGGAGGGCTTATATGTGCTGCTGTGGCCCTGTATCTTTTCGCAAGAAAGCATAACTTTTCTTTCAGGTATCTATGTGATGCGGCCGCGCCTGCACTGATGATCGCTTATGCGATCGGCAGATTGGGCTGTCATTTCTCGGGGGACGGCGACTGGGGAATTTATAACAGTGCATATATTACGAATCCGGATGGCAGTCTTACAGAGCAGGTGGATGCGGGTCCATTTCACGAGTTGGTGAAGGAACGGCCCGAGATTTTTGATGAAATCCGCAATTTCGGGTATGCACCACATATCTTTTATCCCCAGCCCGGTGTCTTGCCGAGATGGATGGTTGCGATGAATTATACCCATAATGTCAACAAAGAAGGTATCGTCATCTCGGGAGACCAAAGCGAATACAATACCGGCATTGCCTGTCGCTGTATTTCCTACCTCGGTTTATGAATTTTTTGTCTGTACCATCCTATTCCTTATTTTGATGCTGCTCCGCAGAAAGACTGGATATGCCGCTGAAGATGTTCGGTGTGTATCTGATCTTCAATGGGTTAGAGAGATTCTTCATTGAGAAGATCAGGGTGAATCATAAGTACGAATGGTTCCTGAACCTGACCCAGGCCGAGATCATCAGCTTCTTGCTGGTCATTGCAGGGATCGTTTTATTGTTAAAAAAGAGAAAATAAAGCGATTCCGTCTACCAGGTGAAAGTACAGCAAGAAAAAAGTCAATTTTTATTGACTTTTTTCTTTGGTCTAAATTAAATTTTGTTTATTTGTTTTCCGGAAAGTGAAATTTTGACATTTTCCAAACTAAAAAGCTGAGATTTTCAGTCTTTTAAATTGGCGATTCCTGTTTTTGAAGCTTTAAAATCAGGATCAAATAAAAATATTATTATATAATATATATACTTGGTTATGAATAAATTATTTACATTATTTTGCGTATTGGGTACACTTATTTTTCTGTCGATAGGAAAGAGCTTTGCCCAGTATACCGTTACGGATGACAGGACTTCTGAGCAGCTGGTGGATATGCTGACAGGAGAAGGTGTGGAGATCACCAGTTCGTCTTTGGATTGTAATCCCGGTGCAAACGGCACGTTTGAAGGAACAGGTGATCTGGGCATTGATACCGGGATCGTCCCTGACTTCCGGAAGTGCGGAACTGTCTGTCGGCCCTTTTACTTCCTGGGGTAATCCTGCTGTCTGTTTGGAACAAGACGGGAATATAGATCTGGATGGTGTATTACCTGGAATTACTACTGACGATGCTTGTGTTCTGACATTCTCATTTATTCCATCAGGTGATACCATTAAGTTCAATTATGTGTTTGCCTCTTCAGAGTATGGATCATTTTCCTGCTCCAGCTTTAATGATGTATTTGCATTTTTTATCGATGGAGGTGATTATGATATGGAAAATATTGCGGTGATACCGGGGACAACCATCCCGGTATGTGTGAATTCAACTACGGGCGTCACTACAGGACCGATGTGTACTGCTATGGGAGAAGGCTCCCCGTTTAGTGAATATTATGTGGATAATACTTCCGGTGATTACATTAAGTATGGTGGATTTACTACTGTTTTTACAGCCATAGCCAATGTCAATCCCTGTAACGAGTATACCTTAACTCTGGCGATTGCGGACGGATCTGACTGTACGCTTGATTCAGGCGTGTTCCTGGAAGCCGGCTCTCTGACATCTACCGCATTGGAAGTGCAGACTTTCGGAGGTGCCGGTTTTGAGTATCCTTTTACCAACTGTGTGAGAGGCTGTCCTCCCGGTAAGTTTACCGTATCCAGAAGCGGAAGTACGGGTGAAGCCATCGAAGTAGAGTATACACTGGAGGGTACAGCGGTAAACGGGGTGGACTATGAGACGCTGCCGGGAAGTGTGATCATCCCTGCCGGTGAAGAAACGGTAGATGTATGGATTGAGCCAATAATCTTGGGAGCACCGGTAGGTCCAAAAACTGTAATCGTAAATCTGTACAGTCCCTATATCTGTCCCGGTGACGAGCCCTTGATCCTGAGTACGGATACCATTACCATTTTGGATTCTATGTTTGTAGACATCACCCAGGGAGATACGACCATCTGTGTAGGAGAATCCGTAGATCTGCATGTGGAAAAAGATGAATTGACAGACCTGACCTGGACCCCTGTAGGTGCGGTAGTGCCCGATCCTACAGCTTTGGATATAACGGTAAGCCCCACCACCACGATGACTTATGTCGCTACGGTAGAGCTGAATATAGAGGGACTGGGATGCCCTCCCGCTTCTGATCAGGTAACGATCGAAGTGAAATATCCGCCGGACGTCAGCTTCGAGGGTGATTACCTCATGTGCCTGGACGGAGAGCTGATGCTGGATCCGATCATAGACCCGGAACCCGACGAAGACTTCACGTTTAACTGGACACCGGCTGATGGCCTCAGCAGCACTACCATCCGCAATCCTTTAGCATCACCGGAGACGACCACTACTTATATTGTTGAGGTGAACCCGGGTGTGGAATTCTGTTCTACATTTGACTCTGTGCGTGTTACTGTCCTACCTAATGATATTGAATTACTGAACAATGATACGGTAGTTTGTGCAGGAACCGTACTTCCGCTGAATGCCAGCGGGCATACTGCATTTTCCTATTACTGGTCGCCGGATACATATATTGATAATCCGCATGCGATGAATACAGCTATTACAGCTACTGAGAGCGGTTATATCACGGTTACTGCCAGTCATGATGGTTGTGAGGATATGCCACATTCTTTCTATCTGGAAGTACAGCCTGTGCCAGAGGTGGATTTAGGTCCGGACAAGACGATATGTAGTGCAGATACCATACATCTGTATGTAGGTACTACTCCTGAATATGCAGGTTATACCTATGAATGGAGTCCGGGATGGAAGCTGACAGATAGCACAGTCAAAGACCCGATTTTCAACGGCTATAGTTCGGAGACTTTTGAAGTGACCGTATCCACACCGATAGGATGTACGGACAAAGACACCATCAACATTATTGTTAATCCTTCGGATTTTGCTACGGTAAATGTGGGAGATACAGCTTTGTGTCCCATTGTGAACTTACAGCTTGAAGCTCATGGGGCAGCCTATTATCAATGGGAGCCTTCGGAAGGACTCAGCAATGATACTATTTCTAATCCTGTCGCTACCCCTGCTTATACTACCAATTATATTTTGTATGCCACGAGTGATTTGGGCTGTGTGGATACCAAGCACGTAAATATTGCCGTATATCCGGAAGCTACGACTTACCTGCCGGACAGCGTGCATATATGGCCGGGTGAAAGCTATGAAATCGAGCTGGAGTCCAATGCTCATTATTTCAACTGGTTCCCACCTGAAGGGCTGAACAGTACAACGATTCCTAATCCTGTGGCCAGCCCTGACGTAAGAACGAGATACTTTGTGACAGCTACTACAGAAGGCGGTTGTAATACGATTGATTCAATAGATATTATCGTACATACAGAATCTGTTTTAGATATACCCAATGCATTCGTTCCGGGGAATACCTTTGCAGACAACGGTATATTGAAAATCGTAAGGAGAGGAGATGCTACACTGAAGAAGTTCGAAATCTTCAATAGATGGGGCAATAAGGTTTTCTCGACTACCGATATTAATGAAGGCTGGGACGGAACTATGGATGGCAAACCCCAGCCGATGGGAGTGTACGTTTACCAGATTGAAGCCGTATTGAATAACGGTAAAGTGGTGCAGCTATCCGGGAACGTCACACTGGTCAGATAAGGTGACCTCCTTATATAATTAATGCTTAATAATTCAAAAATACTTTTTCAAAAAAAAATTATGAAATTTTTATAAAAATTGAATAATTTTTCACATCTTTATCTTTTGAAAGAGTTGATCAATAATTTTTAAAATTTTATCAATAGGATGAATAAGTACACAAAAAGAATTACAGCCTGCCTTGGTATCATTGGTGCCACAGCTTTGCTTCCATTCAATAATGAAGTTTCTGCCCAGGATATTCACTTCACCCAGTTCAATATGAACCCTTTAAGTGTCAATCCTGCCTTTACCGGAGCATTTGCAGGTGACCTGCGCGTGTCAGGGATTTATCGGGACCAGTGGAGATTGCCTTCTACAGGAAAAGCCACTTTCAGTACTTTTGCCGCTTCTATTGATATGCCTATCATTAAGGACCTGGCGGTAGATGATTATCTGGCAGCTGGTATACAGCTTTATAATGATGTAGCAGGGGACGGTAATATGGCTAACTTTACTGCATTGGCATCCGTGGCTTATCACAAATTTTTGGGTTTGGATGGAAAAAAAGCTTTGACGGTTGGTATTCAGGGCGGATATGTGCAGAAAAGTCTTGACCTGTCCAAGCTGTATTTCGGAGATGAGTTTGTCGATGGAGACTGGTTCAGGGGCAGTACGGCCGAAGAACTACAGAACAGGGCGAGCAGCTACCTGATCAATGCAGGTATCGCCTGGTCGCATGCTGTAAATGACCGCTTCTCATATGTCATCGGTGCAGGTGCGAATAACCTGAATATGCCTGCTGAATCCTTTAACAGGCGGCCTGCAAACAAAGATGTAGGCTTATATATCCGCTATACGGGACAATTAGGAGCTATTTATCAGGTGAATGAGCGCTTCAGCCTACGCCCTGCGGTTTTATTCCAGACCCAGGCTTCAGCTAACGAGATTATCGCTGGTAATGAATTTCATTATACATTAGGTAATGACTATGAGAAATCTACCAGTCCTGCTATTTTTGCCGGCTTATGGTACAGGCATGAAGATGCGGTAATGGGCACAGTGGGTGTAGAATGGTCAGGATTTAGATTAGGTTTTGGCTATGACGTTACTACCTCTTCAGCCGCGGATTTCAATAATGGTGTAGGGGGATTTGAGGTTTCCTTACGTTATATCAAGCCAAGCGTCTTCGAAACTCGTAAGTTAATCTACCCTTGCGGAAGATTTTAATAAATTTTTAGAGTTTTCTTGAAAAAGCTTTGATTTTACAACATCCTTATCTAAATTTACCACGTATTAAAAAGACTGTTAAATAATGCGCAAGTCGATTCTTTTATTATTGTCTGTTGCATCCTTTTCCTTATTAGGATATCATCAGGCATTCGCACAACCCACTTCAAATAACAACAAAGTAGATGACCCAGTTAGTAAATTAGGATATGAAAAGAAACTAAGATGGGCAGACGGACTCTTCAAAGACGGAAGTTATTTTAATGCTGTGGATTATTATGGTCAGCTGATGCAAGAGCAGCCGAGAAATCCGTATTTGGCTTACCAGTTAGCAAAATCCCATTCTTACCTGCGCGATTATAAGAGTGCAGCAAAATATTATGGTTATGCTTATGAATTAGCAAGGGAGATCTATATCCTCTTGCCATATACGAAGAAGCCGTGATGCTGAAGATGGACGGTGACTATACCAAAGCAGAAGCAAGGTTTAATCAATTCATTAATATGAATAAAGGGACCTGCCTCAGTCCATTTCCAAGGATTTTAAAAAGCTGAGAAAAAGAGCGATACTGGAGGGTAGAAGGTATCCAGATGGGTAGAGAAGCTATGGCTAATCCGTACCGGCTACGGTTAAGAACCTTGGACCGAATGTAAATACCGGCTATACCCAGTCTTCTCCCATACCGCTTTGGTGATACGGCAATTCTTTACGGTACACAAAACCTTACACACTTAAATGTGGCAGATAAAAGTGTAAAGAGTAAAGAATATCTTTCTAAATTAATGGTAGCCAGAAAGCAAAAGTATACGGATGTCGTAGATACTTTTGAATGGCCGTTGGACTTTAATGACGGAAAGTTTAATTCCGGTAATTTCCATGTTAGTAATGGTGTGTTTTCCAAAGGTGGTGATCGTTTTTACTTTTCCCCGTTGCTTGGAAGCCGATAGCAATAAAATGTTATGTAAGCTGTATGTTTCCGAATTTGAAAGTGACAGATGGGGAAATCCTGTAGAGTTAGGTAATAACATCAATATTGACGGGACATCCAGCACCAACCCTTTCATCACTAAAGTGAAATAAGCAAGAAGTACTCTTCTTCTCCTCTAACAGGGAAATGCAAAGCCGTGGAGGTTATGATATCTGGTATTCTGTATATGATATCACGCCAGAAGACATACAGAAGGCCACAGAACGCAGGTAAGCAAATCAATACGCCCGGGGATGAAATAACGCCATATTATGATGATAGAAAAGGAATCTTATATTTTTCATCTAACGGCTGGAAGACTATGGGCGGTTTTTGATATCTATTCCGCAGTAGGAGGTCCGAGCAGGTATGTGGTGAATGAAGAGGGAAAATATGTAACCAACCTGGGCTTCCCAATCAATACGACATACGATGATATGTATTATATCCTGGATCCTTATGGTAAACCTGACGGATATGTAGTATCTAACAGGCCCGGGTCTTATTCTATCAAGAACCCTACTTGTTGTGATGATATCTGGAGAATTCAGTTTGAACCTAAGATCACTGTAAATGGTGTGGTATTGAATTCTAAAACACAGCAACCTGTGGCTAACGTGGTCGTTAAAATGGTGAATGACGCCGGTGATGTAGATACTTTCCCATTCGGAAGACGGTAAATTCAGATTCTACGGTACGAGAAATCATACTTATGTATTAAGTGGTGACCAAACAGGTATTTCACCTCTAAGCGTGCTCAATTCAGCACTATGGGGTATGAAGAGAGAAGGATCCCCGATAAGACTTATGATCTTGTGATTTATATGGACAGCTTCAGCTTAGATGATAATTTCGAGATGAGAAATGTATTCTATGATTTTAATAAAGCTACGCTCAGACCTGAGTCCGGTGCTGAATTGGAAAAATTGATTACATTGATGAACGAAAACCCTTCTATCGATGTACAGATCCGTTCACATACAGACAGCGTTGGTTCTGCTGAATATAATGACAGGTTATCTAATGACAGAGCTCAGTCAGTGGTAGATTACTTGGTATCTGCCGGTATCGACAGAAGCAGGCTATCTACTTTAGGCTTAGGTAAGTCTTCTCCTGCTGTGGATAACAGTACAGATGAGAACAGGCAAAAGAACAGGAGAACAGAATTCAGAATCGTTGCCGATCATCCGACACGTCGTATCGTATTTAACAGTGCATTGAAAGGAAACCTTGGAGAACAATCCAAGCTGAACCTTGGAGATGAAGACCAGGTAGATAATAATCCTGATATACCGGAAGAAGATATGGAGATCATTCATGAAGATGCGCCAAATCCTTCCAACTAATGTAGTCATACAAATTCTTATAAGAAACCGCCCTCATTTTGTCGGCGGTTTTTTTTATGAATTTCCACTGTTTTTTGAATTATTTTCTCCGGTCATGCTTATATTCGTATGATCATTTAAGCCTCCTTTCTTTAAACACAGAACTATGAAATTATTCAGTATAGAAACGGGAAAATTCAAGCTTGACGGTGGCGCTATGCATGGCGTGGTACCCAAGACCTTATGGGACAAGCAAAATCCTGCTGACGACAACAATATGTGCAGCTGGTCGATGAGGTGTATGTTGGCAGAACTGGGTGACAGGTTGATCCTTATTGATACCGGTATTGGTAACAAACAGGACGAAAAGTTCTTCGGACACTATGATCTTCATGGAGAAGACACGTTGAAAGGTAGTATACAGAAGGCCGGATATGGCCCGGATGAGGTGACAGATGTTTTCCTGACACACTTACATTTCGATCATGTAGGGGGAGCTGTAGATAGAGTAGGTGACCAGTTACTGCCGGCATTTAAAAACGCCCAGTACTGGAGTAATGCTGCACATTGGGAATGGGCGGTACATCCCAATGCCCGTGAAAAAGCTTCTTTTCTGAAAGAGAATATAATGCCCCTACAGGAAAGCGGTCAATTGAGGTTTATTGAAACCAGGGATGGTGAAGAGTGGCTTCCCGGCTTTCGCATCAGGTACGTCAATGGCCATACAGAGGCCATGATGCTGCCGCTTCTGGATTATAAAGGACACCGGATATTATATTGTGCTGATCTTCTTCCGAGTAAAGCACATATTCCCCTGCCCTGGATTATGGGATATGATATGCGCCCCCTGGAGACACTGAACGAAAAGACACGAATCCTAAGGGAAGCAGCGGGTACGGATACACTTTTGTTTTTTGAGCATGATTATAATGTGGAATTGTGTTCGTTGGCCGAAACGGATAAAGGAATCAGGGCCGGCTCCACGTTGCTGCTGGATGAGCTTTAAGCCCAAGTCAGTCTCAACCTGATTGTAATGTATATATTCCGCGGCTTGATGGTAGCCGGAATATAGGTATACGGGATGCGGAACATGGAAAGTATTTATATCATTGGCGGATTAGGGTAGACCGGCGTGTTTTTGCAGATATTGACCTTGAGCAGCGAAAGGTAACATTTAGAGTGGTTACTACCTTTAAAAGAAGAAAGTTTAGGGCATTATGCTGCCAGGATTTCAGATCAAATACAGGGTGAACATATCGTTCTGATCGGATTGTCTTTTGGAGGAATACTCGCTGTTGAGATATCTGAGGTTAAAAAAGTAGACCGGATCATCCTGATAGCTTCCGCAAAGAATAAATTTGAAATCCCAGGTATATACAGGTTTGCGGGAAAACTGGACCTTTATAAAGTAATTCCGGCAGCTTTCATTAAAACTCCTATTCATTACTCTATTGGTTTTTAGGAATCAGGAACCGGAAAGAAAAAGAACTTTTAAGCGCTATTCCCAGGAAAACAGATCCGGCCCTGCTTCGATGGTCGATAAATGCAATATTAGGTTGGAAGCATTCGGTTATCCCCGAAAATTGTATCCATATTCATGGTGATCCGGACAGGATTCTTCCTGTAAATCATATCCAGGCGGATTATATAATCATGAATGGCGGACATTTCATGACCGTAAATCAGGCAAAAAGAATAGAGCAAATCTTTAGGGAGATTTTAAAATGAGTTTTATTTTCTTTACTGCCAGTGATTTCCCGGATGCCTCATAAGCAAACTATTTTTTTACTAAACCTTCCTGTATCATTTTGTTCTTCCGGGACCCATTGTAAAAGAAGGAAGAAAATTTTCTGTTTAGGACTTTTCTTATCATACATCAATGGTCGTCAGGAAGAGATGACTGACTTTTGTATTGAAATCAAAATGATATAAGTTATGAGCAATACCAAGTGGAATTTGGATCCTTCACATAGCGAGATTCAGTTCAAAGTAAAACATATGATGATCTCTACTGTTTCCGGTGAGTTTACGGACTTCAGTGCTGACCTGGAGACAGCAGGAGATGATTTTTCTACCATGCAGGTTTCTTTTGGAGCAGGTATCAATTCTATCCAGACCAAAAATGCAGATAGAGACAATCACCTGAAGAGTCCTGATTTCTTTGATGCTGCACAATACCCGAAAATGACCTTTAAAAGTACAGAGATTGTGAAGAAATCCGGTACGGAATATGAAGTAAAAGGTGACCTGACTATCCGGGATACTACACAAAATATTACTTTGACTGCTGAGAATAACGGAGTGATCAAAGACCCATACGGTAATGAAAGGACCGGTTTTGAAATTACCGGTAAGATAGACAGATCCAAATTTGGCCTGACATGGAGTGCGTTGACTGAAGCCGGTGGAATGGTCGTGAGCAATGATGTGAAGCTGGTGGCCAACGTGGAATTCGTAAAAGCTTAGTGTTTTTGTTTTTTATAGTGTGTTTAAAATGTGGTTATGAAGAAGGCTGCCGGAAGGCAGTCTTTTTTATTCCAGGCGATAACTCATCATATGCTTGTGCTGTTCAGGTATAGCATAGCTAGAATGTATTTTACCGGTAAGCCCACAGACCGTGTGTCTGCGTCTTCATTAGAAATACCTAGTAAGTGGAGTTGTTTTTTACCATAGAATTCATTTTGACTTCAAAGATCAGGTACTCATCAGGTCCCACGGCCGGAGAAGATCCGGTCTCTCCATAAGCTAAAGACGGAGGGAGGAAAAGAGTGACACGGCCGCCATTCCCGATAAGGGTCAGGCCATAGCCAAATCCTTTGATTGTCCCGGAGACCCTGAAACCTGTATTCGTTCCCGCATCTACATATGAGCCGTCCAAAAGGTAGACTTTATAATTAACATTGACATCATAGCAGTGCTCAATACGCTCTTCATCCCCGAAGCTGTCAACGATATAATAAAAACCCCTTGCATCTTTTGTAGCAGAGATACCTTCACTGCTGAGCCAGCTTGCCAAAGAATCTGTTTCTTCTGCGGGCACTTCGACATCTTCAAATTCACAGGGGATGGTGGGATAGAGCTCATTTGCATCCTGACAGGAACTGAAGATAAAAGATAATATGCCGGCAAAAAGTAAGGTTTTTCTGATCATATTTTGAATTGTTTTATTTTTTAAAACGCCCAAAGTTAAATAAACATGTTTATTGCCGGTTCATTATTGTGACAATATTATAGAACGGCTTATTTCTGCATTTATTATATTTGCAGATTCTAAAATATAAATACAATGAAGGATTTTTTCAAGTACTTTTTTGCCTCCTTATTGGCAATTTTGATATCTGGTGTGATTCTGGGGATTGTCGTGTTTGGCATCATCGGGGCAGCAGTGTCTTCTATCGGTAAAGAATCACCGGTAATTGTAAAGAAGAATGCTATTTTACTGATCGATCTGGGACAAAAGTATAATGAAATAGGACATGAAGAGTTTTCTACCATTATATCCGGTGGCCCTAAGCCTGTGGGTTTATTGGAAGTCCTGGCATCTATCGAAAAGGCCAAAACGGATGATAATATCAAGGGCATCTATATTAAAGCAAATGCAGGGAGCAACGGGCTTTCCAGCCTTCAGGAACTGAGAGCCGCACTGGAGGATTTCCGGTCTTCCGGAAAATTCATTATCAGTTACAGTGATATGATCTCCCAGATGTCCTATTATGTGGCTTCTGTGTCAGACAGCATTTACATCAATCCATTGGGACACGTAGAAGTGAAAGGCCTGGCGACAAGCATTATGTTCTACAAAGGGCTGCTCGACAAGCTGGAAGTAAAACCCGAGATCTTCTATTGCGGTCAGTTCAAGAGCGCCACTGAGCCCTTCCGCCTGAAGGAAATGAGTGAACAGAACCGCAAGCAGCTATCCGGAATCCAGGAGGACATCTGGGATGAAGTCATTACCAAGATCAGTGCTTCCAGGGGGCTGGATACCGCTACAATTAATGGTTATGCACGTGAACTTAAGGTACAGACTGCCAGCGATGCCATAGCTGCGAAGTTGATAGATGGTATCAAGTATAAAGATGAAATAGAATCCATGCTCAAGGCCAAAATCGGGCAGGATCAGAATGATAAGGAAGTGGATATGATGAATATCAAAGATTATGCCAGGACGCTTAGCCTTGGGGCAAATAAGGATAAGATTGCAGTAGTCGTAGGTGAAGGACAGATCCTGGATGGGGATGGCACCGGGTCACTGTATGAGATTACCAGCAATAAGTTCATTAAGGAAATCAGGAAAGTGAGAGATAATGATGATATCAAAGGTGTCGTGATCAGGATCAATTCGCCCGGAGGCAGCGCATTGGCATCCGAAGTGATTCTGAGGGAGCTGGATCTGCTCAGGAAGAAAAAACCATATGTAGTGTCCATGGGGGATGTGGCCGCATCGGGTGGTTACTACATTGCTTGTCATGCCGATAGCATCTTTGCGATGCCCAATACCATCACCGGCAGTATCGGGGTCTTTGCCATAATGATGAATCCCCAGGGATTACTGAACAATAAGCTGGGGATCACTTTTGATACGGAGAAAAATATGCCTTATGCGGACTTTATGAATTTATCCAGGCCCATTTCCGACTTTGAGAAAAATGTAATCCAGACATCTATAGATTCTATGTACCTGACATTCAGAACCAGGGTAGCTGAAGGCAGAAAGACGACCGTAGCATATGTAGACAGTGTGGGGCAGGGCAGGATCTGGACCGGACAGGATGCATTAACATTGGGACTGGTAGATGGCATTGGGGGTATAGACAGGGCTATCCAAAGTGTAGCGGCTATTGCCGGTATTTCGGATTATTCCATTCGGGTATACCCGAGTCCTGTCAATCAGATGGAAGACCTGTTGAAAAATATCCAGGGACAAAATGATGATAAAGTACACCTGGAGAGCCTGATGAAGCAACAGTTTACAGAAGAGTACAGGGCTTACCAGATGCTCAGGGCTTTCGGCACCAATCCTACAGGAATGTGGATGTACCTTCCTTATAGTTTTGACATCAGGTAAAAGATCATATTCAATGGAATATTTTTGAAGAAGACACAAATAGTTTTAATAAATGTTTTCATTATCGGCTCAATTAATTGATTACCTTTGCAAAAATTTTTTTAAACACTATATAAATATTATTAAAAAATGAGTACAGTAAAAGTAGCCATTAACGGGTTTGGACGCATCGGGCGTCTTGTTTTCAGACAGATCTTTAATATGGAAGGTATTGACGTAGTAGCTATCAATGACCTGACTGATGCGAAAACTTTGGCTCATTTATTGAAATACGACTCTGCTCAGGGAAGATTCGAACAGGAAGTGACACATTCTGAAGGTGCTATCCATGTTAATGGAGATGAGATCAAGATTTATGCGCAAAGAGATCCTGCCCAGATTCCCTGGGGAAGCCATAATGTGGATGTGGTACTGGAATGTACCGGCTTCTTTACGGATGCTGAAAAAGCGAAAGCTCATATCCAGGCAGGTGCTAAAAAAGTAGTGATCTCCGCTCCTGCTACTGGTGATTTGAAAACCATTGTTTATAATGTGAACCATGACATCCTGGATGGTTCTGAAGAAGTCATCAGCTGCGCTTCCTGTACAACCAACTGCCTGGCGCCTATGGCGAAAGTACTGAACGACAGCTTCGGAATAGCAGTAGGTTCTATGACTACGGTACATGCTTATACCAATGACCAGAATACATTAGATGCTCCACACCCGAAAGGTGATTTGAGAAGGGCAAGAGCTGCTGCCGCCAGTATTATCCCTAACTCAACCGGAGCTGCCAAAGCTATCGGTCTGGTGCTTCCTGATCTGAAAGGGAAGCTGGATGGCGGTGCACAACGTGTCCCTACCATCACCGGATCTTTGACAGAACTTACAGTAGTATTGAATAAAAAAACAACTGCTGATGAAATCAATGCCGCTATGAAGGCTGCAGCTAATGAGTCTTTCGGATACACAGAAGATGAGATTGTATCTGCTGACATCATCGGCATCAGGTATGGTTCCTTATTCGATGCTACCCAGACCAAAGTAGTCACTGTAGGAGACAACCAGTTAGTAAAAACTGTAAGCTGGTATGATAACGAGAACAGCTATGTATCCCAATTGGTACGTACAGTAAAACATTTTGCAGAGCTGATCAAATAATCTTACGGATTATGGTCTGACGCACAGGAATGATAATCAAATAGTTCCCCGAAGTGATATTCATCATTTCGGGGAATTTTTATTTAAAGCACTTTTGGATAAAGATTTATTAAAATGTTCGACTATCGTTCAGGTTGGCTTTTATTCTTTGGGATAGGCATGGAACCAAGGCTTAATGGAAAGCCATGCTCCATATCATTATCCTAAATGATGATGATACAGAGGTACCCTGGGCATACGGACTGGCATACATTCAGGACCCCGATGCAGGTATGGGTCCCCAGGAATATAAAATTCTCTCTTTTGATCCTTTGAATATTGTTTATGCTATAGATCCGGAGACCGGATATTCAGATCCTTTCTGTATGATATATTAGGAAGACAGGTAGGCAAAAAATTTAAAAGCAGAAGATCACCAGGTCCAGGTCGTTCTTGAAAACAGGGGAATTCAGGGACTGGTCATTTTGGAGATCAGGCACAAGGACCAGGTTTACCGCAAAAAGATCCTTTTATGGTAAAGTAAGTCCTTTAGTAAACAGTTTTACTGCTGAATCCGGACTGGTTTGAAGAGCAGTATCGATTTGGAATATTGAATGATCATTATTGCCTGTTTCCCTGTTCCCATTCTGGCCTGAGCAGGGCATACATTTCGGAATCTTCATATACGCCATTATGTAGATAATGTTGCCGGGCAGTACCTTCATACCGGAATTGTTGCCGTTTCAGAACCTGATAGGATATTTTATTCCATGGTGCGATGAACGCCTCGATCCGGTTGAGCCGCATTGCCTCAAATCCATAGCGAAGCACTAATGGGATGATCTCTGAAATGTAACCTTTCCGTTTATGATTTTCCTGATGGATGCTGTAGAAGATTTCAGCCCTGTCGTGGGTTGTGTGCCAGGTATGAAATCCGCATTCCCCTATAGGTTCACCGTCCAGTAATATCGAGAAATAAAGGAAAGTAATTTTGTTGGTTTCCATCCCCCGGGCATTCATTTGTTCGTACTTAAGGTATAGCTCTTCCGGGATACCAAGCACCTTCCGGATCTCGGGTTTGGAAAACCCGGAGAATAAATACCGGATATAGGAAGGGGTGATGCTCTGTAATGTGAGCCGGGGAGTAGTGATGATGATCCTTTCCATAACTTGATTCCTGTAATGCCAACAAAAATAATGAAGTATCCCGGATAAAAAGTACAGGACAAGTACTTCCTGTGATGAAGGGATTAGGAAAGCTGCCAACGGCTGAACAAAAGAAAATCCGGGATTCCTGGAACTCTTGTATTACCCCATGAGTCCTGCACCCGGTTTGCAAACAGGTAAGACGATTTCCCTTGACTTATTTCTTAATGGATCGCAATAGTGATCTGCTCTTCCAGATAATGCCTTAGTGTCGGGTTTTTTACTTTTTCTGCTACATCAAATGCAAATGCATTGACCATCATTTTCTTGGCAGTAGCTTCTCCTATACCCCTGCTCTTGAGATAGAACAAGGCTTTCTCATCCAATTGCCCGATCGTGGAACCATGGCTGCATTTTACATCATCTGCAAATATTTCCAACTGGGGCTTGGCATTGATGGTGGCTTTGTCTGAGAGAAGAATATTATTGCTTTTCTGGAATGCATTGGTTTTCTGGGCATCTTCATAAACAAAGATTTTCCCGTTAAAGACGGCTTTGGACTCTTCCAGCAATACACCTTTATACAGCTGGTTGCTTTCACAATTCGGAAATTTGTGGTGCACTTCCGTATGGTTGTCTACCAGCTGGGTCTTGTCCGTAAGATACAATCCGTACAGATGACATTCCGTATCCTTATCTTCTATGTAGATGGAAAGGTTATTCCTAAAGAAAGAACCACCGGGCAGATTGAAAGTATAATTGGAATAATTGCTGTGCAAGGCCTGGGCCACTTCGGTTCGCTTAACCTGGTGGAAATGGGCTTTGGTCTTCTGGATATCGTAATGGTCACAGATAGCCTGGGATTCCAACTGGAATTCGTAAACTGCATTTACGATGACTTTCTGGGAAAGATCAGAACGGTTCAGGTAAGTTTCTACAAATTCTACCTGGGCATTTTTGCCTACGTGTATGAACGCCCTGGTATTGTAGAATACGGATTGGTTATTGTCCAGGATATGAACGATATGAACAGGTTTGTCAATCACTACCCGGTCAGCTACTTCTATCAGCAAGCCATCCCGGACCAATGCTGTATTCAATGTCGTAAAATGATTGTTCCTGATATCGGCGATCTGCCCAATCTTCAACCGGCTCTTCCGGGATTCGGTTAAAGCCGAAAGATAGCCTACCCTCAATTGCCGGGTATCAGGAAGGTAGGACAAGTCCTCTACGATATTGTTGTTCATCAATACCAGCCTGTAAGCGCCTTTGGGCTCGCCTTTCATCTGCGCCTGGATCTCTTCCAGGTGTGCTGAAAGCAGGTCATTGATGCTCAGGGGGTCGAGATAGTCCTGCTGTGTAAAATTGTCGATCATCATCTCGCCTTTCAGGACCGGGATGATATTGGTAAATTTCCATTCTTCGTGTTTCACAGTAGGAAAACCTAATTGCAAAAACGCCGCTCTGGCTTTTGATCTGATATCATTAGGTATCCATGAATCGCCGTGAGCAGTGGACTGTTCTACCAGGCTCATCAGCTGTTCTTGTATATTCATTATTGTTTGTTCGATCATTTTTTTTTCAATTGAAAATGGGCAATTGACAGGTGACAGTTTGGGTGGGTCTTGCTGAGATAGGGCCCCAGCTTTAGAGCCAGTCATATCCTTTCTCTTCCAGTTCTAATGCTAGTTCTTTAGGACCGGTCTTGACGATTTTACCATCTGCCAGTACATGTACGAAATCAGGTACAATGTAATCCAGCAGCCGCTGATAGTGGGTAATGATGAGAAAGGCATTCCTGTCATTTCTCAATTTGTTCACACCATTGGAAACGGTACGCAACGCATCGATGTCCAACCCGGAATCCGTTTCATCCAGGATGGCCAATTTGGGTTCCAGCATGGCCAGCTGGAAGATCTCATTTTTCTTTTTCTCACCACCGGAGAACCCTTCATTCAAGGAACGGTTGGCTAATTTAGCATCAAACTCGACCAACTTCTGTTTGTCTTTTGTCATTTGTAAAAATTCCTTGGCGGAAAGTTCATCTTGCCCTTTGTGCGCCCGTATTTCATTCAATGCTGTACGCAGGAAATTGATATTGGATACGCCCGGGATTTCCACCGGGTACTGAAAAGCCAGGAATACGCCTTCACGGGCTCTTTCTTCGGCTTCCATTTCCAAAAGGTCCACACCATCCAATGTAACGGAGCCCTGGGTCACTTCATAACCCGGCTTGCCGGACAATACGTGGGCCAAAGAGCTTTTACCGGCCCCGTTCGGTCCCATTATGGCATGAACTTCACCTGCTTTCACTTCCAGATCCAATCCTTTTAAGATTTCTTTTCCTCCTGCTACACCTGCGTGCAAATTTTTAATTGATAACATCTTTGTTCATTTATACATCAGCTCCTTTGTGCATCAGCTGATGATTTTTTAATTGTGTAGTTAGCGAATCTGCTAATGTTGTTAAATTTGAAAATTATTTGGTTCCGTAAACTCTTCAACCGGCTCATGACCATTAGCCAACGCTTCCCTCCAGGCTGATTGCTAACAGCTTCTGGGCTTCCACCGCAAACTCCATCGGAAGTTTATTCAATACCTCTTTGGCAAAACCATTGACGATCATTTCCACAGCCTTCTCCGTATCAATGCCTCTCTGATTCAGATAGAAAATCTGGTCTTCCCCGATTTTGGAAGTCGTGGCTTCATGCTCCAGGGTCGCATTGGAATTCTTACTTTCGATATAAGGGAAGGTGTGTGCTCCGCACCGGTCACCAATGAGCATCGAATCGCACTGTGTGAAATTTCTTGCAAAATCAGCTTTAGGACCTATTTTTACCTGGCCGCGGTAGGAGTTCTGACCGTTTCCCGCAGAGATACCTTTGGAGATGATCCTGCTTTTGGTATGCTTACCGAGATGGATCATTTTGGTTCCTGTATCGGCGATCTGTTTTCCTTTGGCAATAGCTACAGAATAGAATTCACCGCTACTTTCATCACCCTGGAGTATCACTGACGGGTATTTCCAGGTAATGGCAGAGCCCGTTTCTACCTGGGTCCAGGAGATCATCGAATTCTTCCCTTTACAGATACCGCGTTTCGTTACGAAATTATATACGCCTCCTTTTCCTTCTTCATCCCCGGGATACCAGTTCTGAACCGTAGAGTATTTTACCTCCGAATTGTTCATCGCTATGATCTCTACGATAGCGGCATGAAGCTGGTTCTCATCGCGCATCGGTGCAGTACATCCTTCGAGATAGCTTACATATGCATCATCATCACATACGATGAGCGTGCGTTCGAATTGGCCCGTGTTCTGTGTATTGATCCTGAAATAAGTGCTCAGCTCCATAGGACATCTCACACCCCTGGGTATATACACGAAGGAACCGTCTGAGAAAACTGCTGAATTCAGAGCGGCAAAAATATTGTCGGAATACGGAACTACAGTACCCAGGTACCGGCGAACCAGTTCGGGATGCTCCTGCACCGCTTCGCTAAAAGAACAAAAGATAATACCTTGTTTTTTAAGTTCTTCCTTGTAGGTAGTGGCTACCGATACGGAATCGAATACGGCATCTACCGCTACACCGGCCAGGGATTTTTGTTCCTTCAAAGGAATCCCCAGTTTATTGAAGGTTTCCAGCAATTCAGGGTCTACTTCATCCAGGCTGGCATATTTGGCTTTTGATTTAGGAGCTGCATAGTAAGAGATGGCCTGGAAATCCAGGGCCGGCATTTCGAAGTTCTGCCAGGCCGGCATTTCCATCTTTAAAAAGGCCTGATAAGCCTTTAAGCGATATTCCAGAAGCCATTCCGGCTCATTTTTCTTAGCGGAAAGGAAGCGGATGGTATCTTCATTGAGACCGGGTGGGAGCACTTCCATTTCGATATCGGTCACAAACCCATGCTCATATTCTTTCTTGGCAAACTGTTCTAAATATTCGGTGCTATTTGTTTCTAAGTCTTTCAAACCTCACAAGTCTTATAAGTATGAATAAATTATTTCAAATTCAATAAAATTTTCTTTATAAAATCTTGAATTATAATAAATTAATTTATTTTTATAAAAGATAGAATTTCAATTGATTTTTGAGCCTACAAAAGTACTTAAGAAAGCCCATAATATAAAATATTGAAGCATAAATCGTCTTTATGAAATGGTAAAAAATATAAATGAACCTGAAGTCAATGGTACATATGCCCTGTTCGGCCGGAGCATAAAAGCTAATTTGGGCAGGAAGTACATATCCCGTCTTTGATCATCGTAAAAATGTGATGCATGATTTTGGGTTAAAAGAAGATATGGGATATGACTGTTTTTTCAAAAAGCCAATTCCTTTTAGAAAATTCTAATATTATTAAATTGTTATCATTTGAAATATTGGTTATCTTTATGCAGTGAAAAGCAAATGGACATATTTCCTGTTATGCCTAGCAGTACTGTGCGGGCATCCCGGCCTTAGCCGGGCGCAGGTAGTGGATATTTACAAGGAGCCGTTTGTCATACCGGAATTTCACCTTTCTGTTCCCCAGTTCCACCAGCAGACGGAGCCGCAATCGATCTCGGACTATACCGACCTGGTAATAGAAAGCGAACTGTATACAGTGGCCCAAAAGCTGAACCTCTACAAAGCGAAGAACCAATTGAGCGACTGGATGTTTTACCAGGTGGTCCGGCGTACCGCCAATTTTATTTTTCCTAAAAAGGACAATTATGAATCTTATACGGTGATGAAATGGTACCTGCTCTATTCGGCAGGATATGATGTAAGGCTTGCTATAGTGGATGGAAACTTATTGTTCTACGCATACAGCACGGAGGAAGTAGAAGATATCCCGTATTTTGAGCTGGAGGGGAAGAGGTACTACTGTCTTAACCGGCATGATTTTGGTGTCATTGATTTTACCAGGCATACGATGTATAGTGTACCCCACCCGGTTCAGAAGTTAGCCTTGCTTCCGTTCTCATATAAGATCCATCAATTGCCGGATTTTGTGGCGGATCAGTTCTCGAATAAAGTGATTGAGTTCAGGTATGATGGCAGGTTATATCAATTTGAAATTCCTGTAAACAACAGCCTGGATACTTTGTTTACCAATTATCCTGTTGTGAATTACGATATGTACTTCAACATACCCCTGAGCGAACATACTTACCAGACATTGATACCGCAATTGAAAGAAGCTGTGGCAGGCAAAGACACGCTGAACGGTGTGGCTTACCTGATGAAGTTTGCCAGGGATGCATTTGCCTATGAAAATGATATTGTGACTTATGCCGGTAAAGAAAAGCGATTCTCTCCCGAGCAGACTTTAATTGCTGATAAAAGCGATTGTGATGATCGCGTAGGTCTGCTGCACTTATTGATCAGGGAGATCTATAACCTTCCTATGATCGTTGTACAATTTCCTACTCATGTGATTTTGGGTGTTCAGCTGGAAAAAGAAGGAGGCGACTATGTGTCCTACAGAGGGCAGCAGTATCTGGTATGCGAACCCACTCCGCAACGCCAGGATTTCCCGATCGGTAAGATGGATGAGAAGTATAAGACCCAGCAGTACCAGGTGGCCTATAGCTATTTTCCTTAGCAGACTTCGGGATATGTGCAGCTATCAGGGATTGGTAACCGCATTGGACCTGCTCACTTCTTCCTCTACCCATCCCAGTACAATTTTCAGTTGTTGTTCCTTACTGAGGTCCGAATTATCAAGGATGCGGGCATCCTCTGCTTTCGTTAGCGGGCTTTCCTTACGGTTGCTGTCTATATAGTCCCTCAGTTCAAGGTTGGATTTTACATCTTCTATCTGTACGGCAGGATCTGATGCGACCAGTTCCAGGTAACGTCTCTTGACCCTGATCTCTGGATCTGCCGTTACGAAAATTTTTAATTCTGCGTCCGGGAATACTACCGTGCCAATGTCCCTGCCATCCATGACTACGCCTTTGTGCTTACCCAGTAATTGCTGCTGTGTTACCGCGAACGTTCTCACTTCTTTTATCGCAGCAACCAGGCTGACCTTGTCCGCGACGATAAGGTCCCTGATGTATTGACCGACATTTTCACCATTCAGCAGTAATATATCGGGTCCGCCCTCATCCCTGACAAATTCCAGGTGGATGTGATCCAGTGCATGTTGCACTTCCCGGATGTCTTCCATGTTTACACTTTCCCTGATAAAATATAGTGTAATCGCCCTGTACATCGCACCGCTGTCGATATAGGTATAGCCTAAGCGCTCTGCCAGTTGTCTGGCGAGTGTGCTTTTGCCACAGGAAGAGAATCCGTCTATCGCAATATTGATTTTCATACCGGCTCAGTAAAATACCCCACAAAGGTACGGGTTAAGCGGCAAAAATGAGGAGTTGCTCAGGGCTCATCCGTATAAATACTGGGCAGGGATTTTTTGAAAATGACAGCATACAGCCTGATGGCAATGACCAGGATAATGCTGAACAATGCTGTAAAATCATTGTCCATCTTCGGGAGCTGGTCGAGCAGGATGTAAAGTGTACCACCGGCTATACAGGCAGTTGCATAGATTTCTTTCTGGAAAATAATAGGGATATCATTACACAGGATATCCCTGCTCACTCCTCCAAAACAGGCACTTACGGTGCCTAATCCAATACACAGGAAGGGATGGATCCCCGCAGAAAGCGCTTTTTCAATGCCTATTATCGTATATAGCCCGATACCTATAGTGTCAAATAAAAACAAGGAAGTGGAGAAACGGTCCAGTTTCTTTCTGAATATAATAGCGATGACAGACGAGAAAAATATGATTGCAGCCGGCTGTGCGCTGGTCAGCCAGCTCACGGGCCTGACTCCTATGAGCAGATCCCTGATGGTACCTCCTCCTATAGCCGTAACGAAGGCTACGATGATGACGCCAAATACATCCAGGCGTTTCCTGATGGCGGCAAGCGACCCGGAAATAGCAAATGATGCCGTACCCAGTATGTCTATCCAATCATAAAGCATGGGTGAATATAAAGATGCAGTTGAAGATAAAGAAAGAAGATGCTATTTTATAATTTTCCGGTGAAATAATTAAAATCCTTCAGGATGACGTTAATGAACTCCAGATCAGACATATTGCCTTTCTGGATGTGAAGTACATCTTCTATTTTTACCCTTAATTTATAAAACAAATCATAGTTGCCATCCCGGTAAGCGGTCTCGAAATTACTTTTGATGATGGTAGCATCTTTATCCGAAAGAAACTGTGCAGCAGGAAAGATTGGAACATAGGATTCATGAAGGTCTACCTGAATGGTGTTGTATAATCCGGTCCTTTGCTTCAGAGAGATTACGGCTGTGCCCGCTACCATATCCCCCAGTCTCTGGTTGCGCTCGCTGAGGACGATAGAGATCACAGCTGCCACACCTGAAGTAAAGGTGATGTCGATCAGGCGCATCAGCCACCTGGATATGTAATCTGTGAAACCGGCCTCAAAGCCGTCGATTTTGACTACTTTGATCTTCATCACTCTCTTCCCGGGGGTCTGTCCATTCATCAGGGATTCGAAGATAAGGGTATAGAACATCATAGGTAGCATCAGGAACATCATCAGCCCGATATAGCTCCATTGATCGTCAAATTGAAAAAACTGGTTCACGAGGATACTGACCAGGAAATAATAACAGAATAGGATAATAGCATCCAGAATATACGCTACCAGCCGCTCTCCTACAGATGCTGTAGTAAAATTGATATTGACATTTTGCGTAGTATTTATTGCTAATATTGTCATCGAATTCTATATTTTTACCCAAAAGTATGAGAGAGGTCGCATTTATAAAACAAAATAAAGAAAAATGGCTCAGCTTTGAACAGTCCTTTTTTCAGAAGAGGATGTCGAATCCGGATGAGCTCGCGAGCCTTTATATAGAGATCGTCAATGACCTGGCTTATGCGCAGACCTTTTATCCCAAGAGTAAGACCATAGACTATCTCAATGAATTGGCTTCAAGGGCATACCTCAGCATTTATAAGACCCAAAGAACAGAACAGAACAGGCTTTTTGCATTCTTCCGGTATGATGCCCCTTATATAGCATTCAGTTACCGGAAGCAGATCTATTATTCCTTTCTGATTTTTCTCATTTTTGCTGTTATAGGTGTGATCAGCAATCTTTATGATGATTCATTTGTAAGGCTGATCCTTGGCGATGATTACGTCAATATGTCCAAAGAGAATATAGCCAACGGGGATCCTGTAGCTGTATATAAATCAGGAAGTAACTGGGGCAGCTTTTTGGGAATAACCATCAATAATATCCGGGTTGCCGTTGTTGCTTTTGTGATGGGTATATTCGGTGGGGTAGGGACCTTTTATATGCTGATGCAGAATGGCATCATGGTAGGGACATTCCAAAGTATGTTCTACAATGAAGGGGTCATGTGGGAAAGTGTAAGGGGTATTTGGATCCATGGGGCTATGGAAATCTTCGCGATCTGCATAGCAGGCGGAGCAGGATTGATTTTGGCTAAGGGAATTTTATTCCCGGGCACTTATTCCAGGTATACCTCCTTCAGGCAGCATTTTAAAGAGGGACTGCAATTATTGCTGAGCACGCTGCCGTTCTTTATAGCTGCAGGTTTTTTGGAAGGATTTGTCACCCGGTACAGCAATGTAATGCCCAATGCGGTTTCTGTTGGTATCATCCTGGTAACTTTTGGCCTTATCTTTTACTATTACATCATTTATCCTTTCCGGATCAATGCAAAATTAAAAATACAAAGGAATGAACCTGTATAAATTCAGAGATTTTGGAATGATCTTTTCGGATACATTCGCATTCTACAAACGACAATTCAAAAAACTGTACAGCGGCCTGTTCAGATTAATATGGATACCCTTGGTTCTTTTTCTGGCTTCCTTATTTGTTGTGAGCAGGCTGCTGGATGTATCTGTAATAGGTAAAATAGAGGATTTGTCGGGTCTAAGTGACATCGGTACCGGTATGCTCCTTCTGTCGGGGCTGGGAGGGTTGATATTGCTGATCTCGTCCGTATTGTTATCATTATTCACTTATTCCTATACGGTATCGTATCTGTTATTGTACCGGGACTATAAAGATGATTTCGACTATAAAGATATAGTGGCTACGATGCGCATGAAGTCAGGTAAGATCATCAAGTACTTCCTGATGCTCCTGGCCCTCGGCTTTGCAGCTATTTTACTTTTCTCCGGGTTGATGTTACTGATGTTCGCTGCAATTTCAGGGTCCAATGAGCTGCTGATCGTTATCCTGGTTATCTTTTTATTCCTGCTGGTCGTCTCTATGCTGTTTTTGGTTCCGTATGTAACGCTGAGTATTCATAACGGCTTTATCGAATATATGTCCACAGAAGGAGAAGGCATCTGGACATGCCTGAATGCCGGCTTCAGAATTACAAGGAACAGCCTGGGGAAAAATGTAGGAAGCTACCTGGTGATGTCTATATTGGTCCAGATTGTTTCCGGCTTTATCGCGGCCATCCCTTCTTACCTGATCCTCTTTTCTGCGATGATGTCCGGAGCAGACGATACCGCGATGATGGAATCCATGTTTTTATATTATGTGGTGAATATAGGTTTGAACGTGATCGTGAGCACCATGGTTTTACCTTTGCTTCAGACGAACATGGGCATTATATATTTCAGCAATCAGGAGCAATCCGAATATATTCAGTCTTACAGCGAAATCGATGAAATCGGCCAATAATTTGAACTGCGGTCTTTTTAAAATATGGTTACTTGCTTTCTGTATCCTGTGCTTGCTGCCCGTGAGTGCCCGGGATGCTGCTGCAGCTCCATATGCGGATTCAATAGCAGGAGCAAAAAGCGGTGCAGCACCCGCAGAGGCGGTTGCAGGGGATGGTCAGCAGGAAGAAGAGCTATATGATCTTGAAGATAAGGGTATAGTGGATTCTGCACAGGTTACCTCCAGGGATTTCTTAGACCATAATTTAGCTGAAAAATATAATGATAAAGATTATGATTATGTGTCCAAAGAAGATAAAAGCCTGTTGGATGAATTTAAGGAATGGCTGATTCGCAAGATTATGCAGATATTCTCACTGGAAGAAACTACCCGGGTAGGAGATTGGATCGGTGTGGTTTTCTATATCATTATAGGTATCGTAATGGCATTGCTGCTTTATTTTATTATTCGATCTGTTGTGAATAAAGACGGCAGCTGGATATTGAAGAAGAAAGCGAATACCATTGACCAGGTTGATGCAGACCTGGGGACAGCATTTGAACAAGGGGATTTTCCCGCACTCATCCGGAAAGCAAAGGATCAAAAGGAGTACCGGGTTGCTGTCAGGTATTATTTTGTTTGGTTATTGCGTCACCTCGATGAGCTGCATGTCATTACATTCAGGCCGGAAAAACCGGCATTGGATTATAGGTATGAAATCAAATCCAAGGAACTGAGCAGGCAGTATGCATATGCGGCATACCTATTCAATTACATCTGGTACGGCGGATTCGAGATTAATGAAAAAGAATTTATTATGGCTGAAAAAACATTCAACAGATTACTGGAACAATGAGCAGGAAGTCTATCATCTATATCCTCCTCGTTTCGGTATTGATCGTGCTCCTGGTCATGTTCGACTCTTCGTTGCCGAGGAAAGTGAATTGGTCGGAGCGCTATGACCCGAATGGGACGTGGCCCTATGATACCAGGATCATTACTGAACAATTGCTGCAATCTCCCCGGTTCTCTTCAAAGGAGGAAATACGGGAGACCTTCTATGAATGGACAAAGGACAGGGACTTGTCGCAAATGGAAGGGTACTTGTATGTACATATCGGTCATTACCTCCAGATGGATTCACTTTCATATGCAAAGCTGGTCGAATTTGTAGCATCGGGTAATGATGCGTTGATCAGCGCTTATGATATAGCTGATCTGCTGAAAGATACGTTGAAAAAATACTATGATTATTCCGAATTCTCAGATTCAGATTCTTTTATAGTAGGAATGTATGGCACAAAGCAGGAATGGCTACTGGCAGAAAAAGGATTTGCGGTTTTTATAGCACCTGATGATTCCAGTCGGTATTTTAAAATAGGATATGCAAGGGCCAAAAGCGGAGATACCGAATACCCTAATTTTATCAGGATCCCTTTAGGTAAAGGCTATGTTTATCTGCATACCGCACCTGTTATGTTTAGCAACCATTATTTGCTGAACCGGGAGAGCGCATCATATGCCAATCATATATTATCCCAACCCGGTAAGGAGAAATTATTGCTGCAGGGTTACTCTAAATCTATGAGGCGTAACTATGGATTGGGAGCAGAAAATGCCATTGATAACTCCCCTTTGCAATTTATATTCAATAATATCCAGCTAAAGTATGCATGGTATCTGGCATTAGCCTCCATTATTCTGTTCATTATTTTTAACGCAAAAAGAAAACAAAGGGTCGTACCTGTAGTCAAGCCATTGGAGAATACCACCGTGGCCTTTACCCAAACAATTTCAAACCTGTTCTATGAGCTCAGGGATCATCATTTTATTATTCAAAAACGGATTATTTATTTCTTAGAACATGTGCGCACCCGGTATCTGCTGGACACATCCCGTCTGGATGACGGTTTTATCCGGTCATTATCTTTGAAGTCAGGAGCATCCGCTGATGTATGTACCCGTCTGGTTCAATACATCCGGCAGCTGCAGAAGAATCCATTTGCATCAGAGCTGGAACTGAAGATACTGGATCAGTTAATAGCGCGATTTCAACAGGAAGAGCAACAGTCTTTTATTTCAAAATAATATAAAGTATGAATATCGAAGAAAACCTATCTGAAGATCTGCATTTCCGGCCAAGACTGGATATCAGTTCCCTTAGCCGTGCTGTACAGCTGATCAGGCAGGAGATCGCCAAAGTCATTGTAGGGCAGGAAGAAGTGGTGGACTTGCTGATCGCTTCCTTGCTGGCCAATGGTCACGTATTGCTTCAGGGAGTCCCCGGAGTCGCCAAGACACTGGCGGCTAAGTTACTGGCAAGAACATTGTCTGTAGATTATGGCAGGATCCAGTTTACCCCGGACCTGATGCCCTCGGATGTGCTGGGCGTATCTGTCTTCAATGCACAAAGCGGGCATTTCGAATTCAGGAAAGGTCCCATTTTTGCCAACCTTGTATTGATTGATGAGATCAACCGTGCACCTGCTAAGACCCAGTCTGCCTTGTTTGAGGTGATGGAAGAGCGGCAGATTACCCTGGACAGTGTTACCTATGCTATGGAGCAGCCATTCCTGGTGATTGCTACGCAGAATCCCATCGAGCAGGAAGGTACGTACAGGCTGCCGGAAGCACAATTGGACAGGTTCCTGTTTCTTGTAGATATCCATTACCCCGAACTGGACCAGGAGGTGGAGATCCTGCAGCGTGAGCACCAGATGGTAACCGCTGATAAACTCCGGTTCGTTCAGCCGGTCATCAGTGGTGCTGACCTCCTGGGATTCCAGGCGCTGGTTCAGAAAGTGATTGTGGAAGAGCACCTGATCCGGTATATAGCCGGGGTTGTCCACCAGACCAGGAACAATCCGTACCTGTACCTGGGTGCATCTCCCCGTGGCTCGATCGCGATATTGAAGTCATCCAAAGCTTATGCTGCCATGAATGGAAGAGATTTCGTCACGCCTGAAGATATACAAAAAGTGGCGGTACATGTATTGCAGCACCGCGTTATGGTGGCGCCGGAACGGGAAATGGAAGGCGTGTCTGCCCGCCAGATTTTAGAGCAAATCATTCAAAAAGTTGAGATCCCCAGATAAGGTGAAATTCTTAAAGTCATTATATATCAACAACAGATTCTTCTACGTCCTGGCAGGACTGGTGATATTGTTTATTGTCAGCTTTTTGTTCCCGGTCATCTTTGGCCTGGTCAAAGGCCTGCTCATCGTGCTTATATTGGTATGGCTTGTAGATATTTACTTATTGTATGGCATGAAGCAGGGCATTCAGGCGCAGCGTATCCTTCCGGAACGGTTGAGTAACGGTGATCTGAATCCGGTATGGATCCAGGTACAGAATCAATATTCATTCCCTATTGACCTCAGGATAATAGACGAGATCCCTATCCAGTTTCAATCCCGGAATTTCGGGCTGAAAGCAAAAATGTCATCCAGGCAAAGCGCGGGCTTTCCTTATGAATTAAGGCCGGTGGAGCGGGGGCAATACGAGTTTGGGAGGCTGAATATTTACGTTTCCGGGATTCTGGGGCTGATCTCGCGGAGGTTTGTTTTCGACCAGGGAGCTGTGGTCCCTACATATCCCTCTTTTCTGCAGATGCGGCAATATGAACTGATGGCCTTCTCCCATAGCTATCACCAGCATGGATTGAAGAAAATAAGGAAGGTAGGCCAGTCTGCGGAATTCGATCAGATCAGGGATTATGTACGTGGTGATGATGTGCGTCATATCAACTGGAAAGCTACCGCCAGAAAGACCACCCTGATGGTCAACCAATACCAGGATGAAAGGGCGCAGCCCATTTATTCCATCATAGACCAGGGCAGGGTGATGAAGATGCCGTTCCGGGGATTGAGCCTGCTGGATTACGCGATCAACGCTACACTGGCATTGAGCAATATTGCTTTGCTGAAGCATGATAAAGCCGGTATGCTCTCCTTCTCCAATAAGGTGGAACATATGGTGGCAGCTGAGCGGAGGAATGCCCAGATGCAGCTGATTCTGGAGAGCCTGTACCACCTGAATACCAATTTCATGGAGACCGACTTTGGCAGATTGTATGCTTTTGTGAAGGCAAAGATGACACATCGGAGTCTCCTGATGGTTTATACCAACTTCGAGACGATGGATGCACTGAACCGGCAATTGAGATACCTGAAAGCGCTATCCAGGCTGCATCTTGTCGTAGTGATCTTTTTCAAAAATGCTGAACTGGACACTTTGCTTGAAAGCCACGCGCATACAGTTCCGCAGATTTATGATAAGGCAATAGCTGAGAAATTTGACTATGAGAAAAGGCTGATCACGGCTGAACTGCGGAAATATGGGATTCATACTGTACTGACCCGCCCGGAAGACCTGACGGCTGATACCATCAATAAGTATTTGGAATTTAAATCGCGGGGGCTTTTCTGACGGTGCATTCCACCTGGATTTGTTGTTGATCGTAAGTCTGAGCCGGGCAGGATGAAGAAAGTGAGAAGGATATCCTTCTGGTTAAAACAGGACAGCCGAAGGCTCAGATTATCCGTAATGCCCTGAAATGGCAATATACGGGTAGATTTAACCGCGATTATTGATTAACTTTGTGGCCGTTTCTTAGAATAACAACAATATATGTCCGGATTTACAGTAGCCATAGTAGGAAGACCTAATGTAGGAAAGTCTACATTATTCAATCGTTTGCTGGAGCAGCGGAAAGCAATAGTGGATGATTTCAGTGGTGTGACCCGGGACAGGCAATATGGTCTGTGCGATTGGCTGGGCAGGACTTTCAATGTTATCGATACCGGAGGTTTTGTCAGTAGGTCCGAAGACGTGTTCGAGAAAGAGATCCGCAAACAGGTGATCATTGCACTGGACGAGGCAGATGTGATCATATTCGTTACTGACGCATCGACCGGTATTACGGATCTGGACGAGGAGATGGCCGCAGTCCTGCGTAAAATCAATAAGCCCATTATTCTGGCAGTGAATAAGGTGGACAACAATAACCTTCAGTTGATGGCGACCGAGTTCTACAGCCTGGGTTTTGAGCATACTTACTTTATCGCTTCAAATTCAGGGTCCGGAACCGGGGATATGCTGGATCAGGTGGTGTCCTATATGAAGGATGAAGGGGTAGCCAGGGTAGAGATGGAGACGATTATGATAGAAGATGAGGACGGTAACATGATCCCTTTTGAGCGTCCTAAAGATCCTTTGCCCAAGATAGCCATCATCGGCCAGCCGAATGCAGGGAAGAGCACCCTGCTCAATGCTATGGTAGGGGAAGAAAGAACCATAGTATCGGAAATAGCAGGAACTACCAGGGACAGTGTTCATACTTATTACAAGCAATTCGGTAAAGAATTTATCCTTATAGACACCGCAGGGATCCGGAAGAAAAAATCTGTTAGTGAAGACCTGGAGTTTTATTCGGTAATCCGTGCGATCAGGGCTATGGATGAATCTGATGTATGTATTCTCCTGATCGATGCAGAGAAAGGAATGACGGCTCAGGATGTGAATATATTCAGTCTGGCTGCCCGCAAAGGAAAGGGGCTGGTCATCTTGGTCAATAAATGGGATAAGGTTGAGGATAAGGCCACCAATAGCGCCAGAGACTATGAGCAGCAGGTCAAGGAGAAAATTGCACCATTTACCGATGTGCCTGTTTTATTTGTATCTGCACAGGAGAAGCTGAGGATCTACCAGGCTATGGAGACTGCATTGGAGGTCATGGAGCATAAGCAAACGAGGATACCGACTTCTGAGCTGAACGAGGTGATGCTCCGCGAGATTGAGCGATATACACCGCCTATCGTTCGCGGATACGCGGTAAGGATCAAGTTCGTGATGCAACTGCCTACCCATAATCCTTCTTTTGCATTCTACAGTAACCACCCGGATGATATCAAAGGGCCTTACAGGCAGTTCCTGGAAAATAAACTGAGACAACATTATAATTTTCATGGAGTGCCCCTGAAGATTTTCTTCAGGAAGAAGTAAGATAATGAAAATAAAAAAGCCGAAAGCATGATCGCTTTCGGCTTTTTGTATATTTCTACTTCAATGATTAAAAGGGCAGATCTGAATCCTCGCCCCCCGGAGGCGGAGGCGGGAAGTTAGGTGCAGATGGATTACCAAATGGTTGCTGGTTACCGGGAGGAACTGCATTATTGAAATTCTGTGACGGCGGAGCCTGCTGATATTGCTGATCCGTGGTCTTTTCTATTCTCCAGGCGTTCAGGTTGGTGATATACCTTACATTCCCGTCTTTCTCCCATTTATTTCCGCGGATATTGAAAGATACTTTAATCTCCTCTCCTTCCTGAAAACGGGTCAATTGCTGTAACCCTATCTTGAACCAGTTGGAAATTCGCATAGTTGGTAAAAGTCATCCCGCTTGGAGATTGCTCTGAGATCTCAATTACAAATTCCCTCTTTTTGAAGTTGTCATTTACCTGTTGTATTGGAAATTTTGTTATCAGTTTTCCTGTTACTTCTAAAGCCATTACTTGATAATTATTTAAATAAGTATAAAAACCCAAAGATACATTTTTTGAGGAATTACATTTCTAAATTTTCCTAAAAAGAAAACCGGAGTGCAGAAGGGCTACAGACAGATCATGGCCGGTATCCCGGATCTTCCTGTTACAACCGGGCATTTTGGACGAAGGGGTCCCCCCGTTGCCTGCTATTTTTTTCCTGATCGATTTCCGGATGGCGCTGAGGCTGATCTTTTCTATCTTTGCTGCGACCAGTACAAATAACAATAGCAATATACTGCCGCTGGCAAGTGTATAGATCACTTCCATGGAAGACGGGATGCATACCACCTTGATCCATTGCTGGATTATGAATAACATTACCGAAAAGAACAGGTACATAGCTATCCTGATAAGAGGATAAGGAATAGGATAGTATTTCTGACCTATGAGATAAGCAAGTATAGTCATCGCTGTATAGCATATCAAAGTAGCCCAGGCCGGGGCAAATATCCCATATACAGGAATATAATAGTAGCAGAGGACTATCGTAATGGCAGCACCAATACCGGTGATGATCATTCCCCAATACATCTTATTGGCTACTTTGTACCAGATAGACATATTATAATATATACCCAGGAATACATTGGCAAGCAGTACGATAGGGATGATATCTTTTTCCTGTTTGGAAGTTTCCCTTATTGATTTTCGCAATGATATCCAGGTATAAAGAGGAGAAAAGAAAAGCCAGGCATAACGTGATGACGAACCATTTCATGACCAATGCATAGGTCCTTGGGGCATTAGCCTCTTTGGCTTCCCTGAAGAAAAAAGGGTTTCCGCACCCAGTCTGAATGCCTGGATGAATAAGGAAATGAAAATAGCTATACGATAGTTAGCCGAGTAGATACCCATTTGGGGCCTGGGCATCGGCAGGGCTCATCGGCAGCCAGTATTGCAGGAAAAAGCGATCCATGACTTCATTGATCATCCCGGCCATACCGATGAGGATCATGGGAGCGCTGTATTTAAATATGGCTGACCATAGCTTCTGATCTATTTTCAGCGAGAATCCTTTGAATTCCTTCGCCAGTAAAAGTAAGGAAACCAGGCTCTGAACAAAATTGGCCAGGAAAATCAGGAAAACCCGGTTCTGGGACCTGATCCACTGGGATATCGGATTGTCGCTTTCATTTCCCTCTATGACAGGAATGATATAGAGAAATATAAAGATCAATCCAATATAGATGAGAATGCCGGATATCTTGATGAATGCGTACCGTTTGGGCCTGCCCTGATGCCTGAGCCTTGCAAAAGGAATAGTAGCCACGGTATCCATGCCTATGATCAGTGCCATAAGCGTAATGATCCCGGGAAACTCGCCTATGGCCAATGCATCACTAATGGGTTGCCGCCAGATGATCAGTGCGGCGCTCAGAAATACGGATGATATCAGCAGGGAGCTTAACGTGGTCCGGAACAGGTTTTTCTCTTCTACACCCGGTTGGTTGGCAAAGCGGAAGTAACCTGTCTCGAATCCATAAGTATAAATGATATTGGCGACGGCAATGGCAGCATACAGCATGCTGAAAGCGCCCATATCGATCATGCCGGCCTGGTCATCACCCAGCAGGTAGGTCAATAAAGGGCTTACGATTGCATTGATCAGCCTGGCTATGATATTACTCATACCATACCACATTGTCTGTCCTGCAAGTTTCTTAATAGACAATTCTTCTAATCAATCGAATAGTTCAGTCGCAAATGTAAGCCATTTCAGAGTAGGTATATACATTTCGACTTTTCTCTTTACAAAGGAGGTGCAGCCCTCATCCTGAAGGGAAGGCTGGTCATAGCGAATCATTACAGCTTTTTTTTTAAGTTTTTTTTTGTATATTGCTGCTACATTAAAAATAGATGTATGAGAAAAACTGTTCCTCTTTGTTTCTGCCTTGCATATCATGCTGGCTCCATCCTATGCGCAAGACCTCCGTCAGCAACTGGTGCCATTTCACCCTGATCAGGAATCGGATCTCCTGGATCCGGAAAGCGGAAAAAATTGACGGAGAGATCACTGTTACCAAACAAAGGATGGTTTACAGTACAAACGAAAGATATGATTACAGTCATGATACCGAAGAAATGGAATATGGGGAAACCGATAGTATCACTTATGTATACGGTGCCTATAGGGGTACAACCCCGGAGACCAATAAACCGGATACGGTATATGATTATACGGAGATAGGAGGCGATCTGTACAATACCGGTTTTTATGAATACAATGAACACGACAATGTTACCTATTATCAGTCAGACAATGAAGACGGGACCTTTCACTCTGAAAGAACAGTTACCTATTTTGATGGAATGCATGTTCAGAAGGATACCTCAAGCCAGGTAACCGAGTCTTTAGGGTTATATTTATGTGTTGAGAATGACGGAGCAGGAAATGAAATCTATAATTTAAGGATTCAGGATGCTCCCGAATACCCTCCCTATTACAATTATAAGCAGGTGTACTGGAGAGCATTTGAAGATGGAGGAAAGAAAACCTATCAACTGATGAAATTCAGGTATTTTACAGAGGAAGCCGGATACCCGAATTACGATGAATATTCATATTATGACTATGGAGCATTTGAGATATCTGTGAAAGATAGTATAGTCAGGGTCTATTATAAAGCCTTGGACTCTACTGCTATTGATTATGAAAGAAACATACATCATAACCAGGACTTTTGACAGCGATGGAAATGTATTGACTGCAACCCAGACTATGGATGGCTCATACACTGCAAAATCCATTTATACTTATGATGATGATGGAAATGTACTGACCCGGATAGGGCAGGGCTTCATGAGTGGAACTTGGGTAAACAGTACCAGGACAGACTACCAGTATGATTCAGACGGCCATGAAATCCTTAGAGAAGATTATAAATGGATAGATGGGGCATTTGTCAGGCATCATTTGTATATTACAGAGTATAATGAAGACGGGTATGAAACGCTGAAAGAGTCTTATGATACCAAGGAATACCTGATCAGTATCCTGGGCGAAGATTATTATATCTTCGAAGAGGACCATTACATAACGCTCAGGAATATTACCTATAGAAATGAATTTAATAACCCCGACTCTTTACTTTCAATACTAAATAATTATAATTCGCCTGCTGAACCGGGAACCGTGCTTGAAAATATCCCGGAGCACCATAGCATGAACCGTTATTATTATGACCTCTACGAGGATCCTACAGGTGTAACTGAATTGGAAAGGAGTACATTTGTTATCTATCCTAATCCTGTAAATAACACACTCTTTATAGATAATCCCAATCTGGAACCCGTCAATCTGACGATTTATAATATTTTAGGTAAAAAAGTATGGGGCAGAGAAGGTTTTAAAAATAATGCCAGGGAAGAAATTTCTTTAGGACAATTGAGTCCCGGTCATTACTTATTATTGATACAAAACGCTTCAGGTCGCCAATTTACATATCCGGTAGTAAAGCAATAAAACAATGCTATGTACCTTCCGGGTCTATCCGGCAAGATGCTATAAGATCCTGCCGTATATTTTTTTAATAAGGAATAACCGAACCGTGTCACAACCGAAAAATAAGTGATAGCAGTACTTATATCAACAGAAAAATACTTGCAATTTCCAACGGGGCACATCAGGTATCTATATGGATGAGGTGCATTTCCATCTCCCTGTATACAAGCTCCTTGAGTTGCTTTATTTCCAATCGGGCGACGACCTCAGCAGGTATCGGATCTAGGATATAGGCCCTGCTGATGCCGGGGCGCCAGCTCCAGAAGCTGCTGTAATGCCATCTCTTGATGGTGTCCGGGAACAGCACCGGTACGATCGGCTGACCGGATGCCTTCGCGATACGAAATGCACCATCAAAGAATGGCTTGAGGATACTATCCGTTTCATTGAAAGAGCCTTCCGGGAAAATGAAAATATTCGTTCCGTCCTCGCGGATAGCGGAAAGCATCTTTTGGAAACTTTCCTTTTTAGAAGAAATGCTATCCCTGTTAACGGGTATGGCTGCAATACGGTATATATAACCGAACAGGGGAATCTTCCCATAATCCGATCTTGCCAAGGGCCTGACGAAAAAAGGAAGTGCAGCATATATCATAGGTGTATCCAGGAAAGAATGATGGTTGGCAACCACCACACATTTCGTGTTTTTGCTGATTTTTTCCTTCCCTGTAATGCGGATGGTGATGCCGATCAGGAAGAAAAACAGGTGGCCCCAGATTTTGAACAACACAAAGATCAGCCGGTACCTGGTCTTCCCGGAAAAAAAGGCTGAAAATAAAAAAGAACGGGAGCTGAATAAAGAATGTAACTACAAATACAGTAAGTACATATAACGTGTATATGTAACTGCTGATCCGTCGTACAATTTTGGAGATAATGCTCAAATTCCTTTGCAAAAGTTCTGATTATGCCATTCCCGGTAGCCAGCCTCTTCCCAAATCTCTGAATGGCCAGGGAATAGCAGCCAGTATAAGGATAAAGGCAATAAGAAACATGGTGATCGCTTTACTGTATTTCTTATTGTCCGGCAGTGCCGGTTTCTTGGTCGCACTATAACCGATATGTATCAATACCAGAGAGACAAGCATGAGCGGTACATGTTCTCTGACAAAAAACTTAGAGGTCTTATCCCATTCTGAAAATGGCAGGGACTGGAATTTGGTTAGATACTTGGTCAGGAAGAAAAGCACGATACCAATCAAAAACTGCACATCCATCAGGATCATCAGCAACATCGAAGGTGTTTTTTTCACTTTTGCCGAATGGTTTCCCGGCATTTCTGGAACTGATAAGTTTTACGATGGCCCATACCGCTACGATAATGATGATGTACCTCAGCAGGTTGTGCGTGTGTAATAATCCTGTAAGCATTTGTCAGTTTTTTAATGACAAAGATAATTATATCTCGGAGAATCTCTATTGTTTTACGTAGAATTTAGAGATCAGGCAACAGGCATCAGACTTCAGTTCCAGGCTTTGTAGCTTTCAGCTCATTTCTTCTTCGGACTTTTCTCCGGCTCTAAAGCAAACTCCAGTACTTTCTTCCATAGTCGAAACGTAATGGAATTTCAATCCGCGGAGAAATGCCCCCTGGATTTCTTCTACGTCTTTCTGGTTGCTCTGCGGGAGCATGATCACTTTCAGGCCGGCTCTCTTGGCAGCCAGGATCTTCTCTTTGATACCACCCACTGCCAGTACCTGGCCCCTAAGCGTGATCTCGCCGGTCATAGCCAGGAATGATTTTATTTTCCTTCCCGAAAAAGCTGATGCCAGGGCAGAAAGCATAGTGACCCCTGCGCTGGGTCCGTCCTTAGGGATGGCTCCTTCAGGTACATGGATATGTATATTCCGGGATTCAAATAATTTCGGATCGATATCATACTGGTCAGCATGTACCCTGAGATAGGTGAGCGCGGTCATTGCTGATTCCTTCATCACATCACCCAGGTTACCGGTAAGGGTAAGGTTACCTTTACCATCGCTCATCACCGATTCTATAAAGAGGATATCTCCACCCAGATAAGTCCAGGCCAGTCCTACAGCTACACCAGGAGGATTCCCTTTCTGGTATTGCTCATAGGTGTATTTAGGTTTGCCAAATATTTTCTGGATAACCGCTTTGTCTATTTTCTTTATGGATTGAGGATCGGCTGCAAGCTGTCTTGCAGCATAACGCATTACAGCTGCTATGTTCCTGTCCAGTTCCCTGAGCCCGGATTCCCTGGTATAAGCATGGATCAGAGATTCCAGCGCATCTTTGGCAAAGGTGAATTTAAAGCCGGACAATCCATGTGCTTCTTTCTGCTTGGGGATTAAGTGCTTTTTGGCGATTTCCAGTTTTTCTTCTACACTATAGCCGCTGAGATGGATCACCTCCATCCTGTCCCTGAGTGCAGGCTGGATATCATTCAGGCTATTGGCAGTAGCGATAAACATCACTTTGCTGAGATCATAATCCAGTTCCAGGTAATTATCATAGAATGTATGGTTCTGTTCCGGGTCCAGTATTTCCAAGAGGGCTGTACTCGGGTCTCCCCTGAAGTCTTTTCCCATTTTCTCGATTTCATCCAAAATGAAAACGGGGTTGCTGGATTTTACTTTTCTCAGGGACTGAATGATACGGCCGGGCATAGCGCCAATGTAAGTCTTCCTATGACCACGGAGTTCACTTTCGTCATGCATACCGCCCAGGCTGATCCGGACATATTTCCTGTTGATGGCTTTGGCTATGCTTTGCCCCAGGGAAGTCTTACCGATGCCGGGAGGTCCGACAAAGCATAAGATAGGAGACTTGAGGTCTCCTTTGAACTGGAGCACGGCCAGATATTCCAGGATACGGTCTTTGACCTTTTCCAATCCATAATGATCCTGGTCCAGTATCTTTTCCGCTTTCTCTAGATCAAAATCATCCTTAGTGACTTCATCCCATGGAAGTTCCGTTAACAAGGTCAGGGTAGTTATACTGAATAGGATAATCAGGGGCATGAGAATGCATCTTCTCCAGTTTACCCAGGCCTTTTTCAAAAGCCTCCCGGATATGCGGGGGCCACTCTTTTCCTTCTGCTTTTTTTCGATAGTTCCTTTACCTCAACATTGCCTTGTTCGCCTTCCAGTTCATCTTTGATGCTTTTGAGCTGCTGCTGCAGGAAATACTCACGCTGCTGCTTGTCCAGCTCGCCTTTGGTCTTGACATTGATTTCATTCTTCAGTTCAGCTATCTGCAGCTCATTCTGCAAAAGCTGGACCAGTTTCTCTGCCCTTGTTTTGAGATTGGTTTCCTCGAGCAGCATTTGCTTGGTCTCGATCGGTGCATCAATATTGGTACTGATATAGTTGACCAGGAATTTATTGCTGTCAATATTGCGCAGCATCAGGGATACTTCAGGGGGAAAATTATTGGACAAGCTGATGATCTTATCTGCAAGATCCTTAACCGAAGAGATCAGGGCAAGGAACTCTTTGTCTTCCTTTTCCTGCGGCTCATCCTCTATAAGGTAAGTTACTTTTGCCTGGAAGAAAGGCTCGGTTCCGATAATTTCAGTGATGCGGAACCTGGCTCTGCCCATAATAAACACAGCTTTATTGCCGTCAGGAATATTGATTTGCTTTACAATCTTAGCGATAGTCCCTACTTTGTACAGGTCACCTTCCTGCGGCTCATCGATAGATACGTCTTTCTGCGTGATCACGCCTACCAGGTTATTGTTCTGGGTAGCCATCCTGAAAGCTTCCACGGATTTATTCCTGCTGGCATTGATCGGGAGTACTACACTCGGAAACAATACTGTATTTTTCAAAGCTACTATGGGAAGGATCTCCGGGAATCCTGCCTGTTCTTCTTCATCAACTGCAATCTCCCCCATAGGGGCGATAGGCATAAACTCTACATCCATTTCGTTGTTCAGCTTCATAAAATCTTTAAAATTCATAATATATTGACTTGCCAAATTGGCAGATTGTTGGATTGGTTTGAATATTATTGTCTTAGACCTAATCAGTGCAAGTATTATGCCATAATAAGGAGACTGTAAATTTTTTCCGAAAATATTTTGGAATATCTTTGCAATCTGACAGATACATTCTATTTTGACAATTTTTAAAACTCAAATATGAAAAAAATAATTACACTGGCATTGATAGGTTTAGGGCTGCAGCTGGGGAACAATGCTCATGCACAAATAGAAGTGCCTGCCCCGGGTCCTGTACATTCTGATGATTTTTTCGACCTTGCCATTTAAAAAAAGCTATATATCCACAGGCTTTGAAGGCTTGATTTTCAGTACCGCTATCCTGGAGCGTCCCGGAAGGGAAAGTGGATTGAGCACACTGAGGTTTACCGCATTCTTCCACCTGAGCTATTTGTATAATTATAACTTCAATTCCCGAACAGGCATGATGGTCGGGCTATCTTTAAAGAATATCGGGTTTATAGATAAGTACGATGCCCTGGACAGCACGGTGAAAAGAAGGTTGTATACCCTGAATGTACCATTGGGATTCAAGTTCGGTAACATGGGCGCCAATAAATTTGTATTTATAGGGGCAGAAGCATCCCTGGCCCTGAATTATAAGGAAAAAGGCTTTGTGAAGAGGAATGATAAAGTAAAATTCAATGAATGGTTCAGCGAGCGGACACCCATGATTATGCCGAATTTCTTTGTAGGGTTCCAGAACAACCTGGGCTACCTGAAATTGAGCTATTATCCTACCAATTTTATGAATCCCGACTTCACGGATGAGCAGGGTAACAAGCCTTACGCTGGGTTTAACGTGAATATCATTGCCCTTACTATGGGCATCAATATCCCGACAAAACCGCTTTTTGATTAATTTGTTGTTCTAAAAAAATCCCGATAGGCTGTAAGTTCGTAACTTTGCGGCCTGTTTTCATTTAAAATCAGAATTTTTAAGGTTATGATATTGCCAATAGTAGCATATGGACACCCGGTACTGAGGTCTGTAGGTAAACCGATAGACAAGGATTATCCCGGGTTGGACCAGCTTATAGAGGATATGTGGGAGACGATGTACCATAGCAATGGTGTAGGATTGGCTGCACCGCAAATCAACAGAAGCATCCGGTTGTTTGTGATCGATACGGTTCAGATCGTAGAAGGGTTTGATGACGAGGATAGAGCAGAGTACCCGGATGAAAAACCTGTGAAACAAGTATTCATCAATGCGGAAGTCCAGGGAAAAACCGGCGATCTGTGGTCTTACAATGAAGGCTGTCTCAGCATTCCCAAGGTGAGGGAAAATGTAAAAAGAGAGCAGCGGGTGAAGATCAGGTATTATGATGAAGACTTTCAGGAACACATAGGCGAGTTCGACGGAATCACTGCAAGAGTGATCCTGCACGAATATGATCATATCGAAGGGAAATTATTTATAGATCATCTGGCCCCCCTGAAGAGAAAATTGTTGAATAAGAAACTGTCCGATATCAGTGCAGGGAAAGTGAAGATGGATTATAGAATGTTGTATGCAAAGTAATTCCGGCAGGAGATGGTATATCATGATAGCCGGCCCTTATAAAGGCTCTTCAGATGATCCGCAGGTCTGGCATGCCAATTTCCAGAAGTTAAACCATGCTGCATTTGAAATTTTCAAAAAAGGACACATTCCGGTTATTGGTGTGAATGCAGCATTGCCGGTAATAGCAGCAGCAGGTGAAGCGCATTATGAAGATATAATGATGCCCGTCAGCTTAGCCTTTGCAGAGAAATGTGATGCGGTACTGAGAATAGAAGGGTATTCCCGGGGAGCAGACCAGGAAGTAAACTTTTTTGTAGAGAAAGGACTGCCTGTATTTTACTCCTTACCCGATATACCTGCATATACCGGTCCTGAACAGTAGAGATATTTTTCAGGAGCAGCATTGCATATAGAACAGCAAATTTTTAGGCTTTAACCCGCCCGCCCCATGAACAGATTTTTTGAATATTTTTTTAAGCGCCCACCTGTTGTATTCCCGCTTATTTCCGTTTTTCTTTTGGTCATCTGCATTTATGATATTGCCCAATGGGTGGGATTCGATCGGGTAATGAAGATCTATTGGCTGCGGCCGCTTCCTGTAGTGCTGTATACCTTTTTCTGGATCGCTGCTACATTTTTTAAGAAATGGGGTGCGGTTGCATTCGTGATCCTTGCGATACTGCATCTGGTGGCTGTGATTTTTCTTAAGGAAAATGAAATGGTGGGGCGGCTACTGGACAATTTTATGGTCAATCCCGTACCTTTAGGATTGATTTTTTCATTTATTATTCTGATCTATTTCAGAAAAATAAGATAGCTATGCGTATTGTATCTACTGTGCCGTCCCAGACTGAATTATTGTATTATTTAGGGCTGGATGAGGAAGTAGTAGGTATCACGAAGTTTTGTATACACCCGGATAGCTGGTTCCGCCGGAAGACAAGAGTAGGAGGAACCAAAACCCTTCATTTAGAACAGATCGCGCAACTCGGACCCGACTGGGTGCTGGCCAATAAAGAGGAGAATGTCAAAGAACAAATCGAAGCCTGTAGCCAGTGGGCCAGTATCTACGTCAGTGATATATCCGATCTGGATGATGCCATTAAGATGATAGCTGATATAGGTAAAATTGTTAATAAAGAAGAAAACGCATTGCAGCTGGCCGGGAAGATCTCCGAAGACTTCGGGAAGCTTGGCAAAAGAGCATCAGCCAAAGTAAGTGCAGCTTACCTCATCTGGCAAAACCCTTTGATGACCATCGGGCAGGACACGTTTATTCACGATATGATGATGAGAAACGGCTGGGATAATGTATTCACCCATTATCAGCGGTACCCCGGGATCAGCCAGGAAGAACTGGTAGCAGCAGCACCTGAGGTGTTATTCCTGTCATCCGAGCCTTATCCGTTCGGAGACCGGCACATTGCCGGTTTTCAAAGGCTCCTTCCTGATACCAGAATTCTTCTTGTAGATGGGACTTATTTCTCATGGTATGGAAGCAGGTTAGCACATGCCGTGGACTATTTCAATAGCATATATAGACAGATAGCAGGTTAGCAGTAAGCGTATAAAAGTGAGAAAATCAGGGTACATATCGGGGCCGGCCAGTATTTACAAAGCAACCAATAACCTATATTAAAAGTATAATATGACCATTCATATCAGAAAAGCTGCTTTGGACGATAGCGTTCACGTTTACCGGTTAATGTGCGGACTGGAAGATGAACTGTTGGATGAGGGGAGCTTCAGGCAGGTATATGAGGCAAACTTAGGTAGTGCGCATTGTTTTTATTGGGTGGCCGAAGCCGGCAAAGAAATCATCGGGTTCATCAGCCTGCATATCCAGCAATTGTTGCATTACTGTGGGGCAGTCGGGGAGATACAGGAGTTTTACATTGATAAGGGTTTCAGGAGAAAAGGTATAGGCAGGCTGCTGATAAACAAAGTGGAACAATGTGCACAAGCAAGGGATGTGAAAAGTCTTGAAGTAACTTCCAGTAAAAAAAGAGCCGAAAATGTAAAAGTGTATGAAAGGCTTGGCTTTAAATTGATCCATAATAAATTCACTACCTGCATCCCGGTCATGAATGAGCATCATTCAAAGGAATATAAGATTTGATATGGAAAGGATTTTCCTGGTGATATGGAAATTGTTCTTATGAATTACACCAGGCTGGAAACGGTAAAAAGAGAAAAAAAATGTACCCGTATATATTATTTTTCCACTCTTTGAGTAATCTGAGCACCGCCGGAAATATGTATTGTACAAATTGTATTACATTCACTGGATCGCGGAAGCAACCGTGATGAAGCGTGTCAGCTTTAATAACAGGTATTTTGAAAGGAGAAGCCCAGGAATATTTCCCGGATGCCCTGTTATTTGAACCACAGTTTTAAATTCAAAAAGGGCTGGTTCAATCATTGGAAATTAGAGGTCGAAAGTACTTCCGGCAATAAAAATGATGCGCTGACGGGAGTGATTCCTCAAAAGTTCATAAACAATACTTTAAGCTCCTGACATACTATTGTCATCGGTCAATTTAATTTTGCCGGAATAAAATAATTGAAATACAGATCAGACCAACACCAGACCAGGCTAAATTTACATTTATGAAGTAAAAGGAAGCAAGATGATTTGTGACGAATTCTTGTATAAAATGAGTAAAAAGCGAACAGTGTAATCGATCCGTTGATTTGGATTATAAAGGGTAATTCAGAAAGTACACCAAAAAAAGAAAATATGTCCTATTGTTCCGCTATAGAAAAGATGAAAGCCGGAGATAAGAAAGATTTGCATAAAACTTATCATGATAATCATTACGGTTTTCCCATACACAATGACAACGAATTGTTTGGCAGGTTGATTATGGAAATCAACCAGGCAGGTTTAAGTTGGGAAACGATTTTAAAGAAAGAAACTTCTTTCAGGAAAGCATACAGCAATTTCAATATCAGGAAAGTCGCTGCTTATACGGAAGCAGACCGGGAGCGGCTTTTGGCTGATGCAGGAATTATTCGCAACAAGCTGAAAGTAAATGCAGCAATAGAAAATGCAAAAACAATTCTTGCATTGCAAAAAGAGTTCGGCTCATTTGAAAAATGGCTGGAACACCACCACCCGAAAACAAAAGAAGAATGGGTAAAACTGTTCAAAAAGACATTTCGTTTTACAGGAGGCGAGATTGTAAATGAATTCCTGATGAGCATCGGCTATCTGTATGGGGCACATTCCGAAAATTGTCCTGTACACAAGCAAATCCTGAAACAGAAACCAATGTGGATAGAAAAATAAGCTGTTGAAGTTGATGATTGATGCCAAACTGTTTATTTTATTGATAAACACAGGAAAGCCGCTTTCAATGAAGGGGCGGATCTGTTAAGAACAGAAGATCCTTTTGGAACGCAGCTTCAAACAAGGGATGTTAAATAATGAATAAATATACCGAACGGTATATTTATTCATTATCTTTGGGCCCGGTATGCATGAAGCAATGTCAAAATCAGAACGCACAAAGCAGTTTATCGTTGAAAAAACTGCACCTGTTTTCAATGCAAAGGGCTATGCAGGGACTTCTATCAACGACCTGATGAATGCAACAGGGCTTTCAAAGGGAAGTATTTACGGTAATTTTGAAAACAAGGACGAAGTGGCGCTGGCTGCATTTGATTATAATTTTGGTAAGATTACTGCTTACCTGAAAAGCAAAATATCAACGACCGAAAACGCCGTAGACCGTTTATTGATGTATCCGCAGACCTTCCGCAACTTTCTGGCATTGCCTTTTTTGCAGGCAGGATGCCCTCTTTTAAATACTTCAACTGAAGCTGACGACACACACCCTTTATTAAGGAAAAAAGCAGTAAATGCCTTAATATCCTGGAAAAAATCCATAGCAAATCAGGTAAAAAGAGGGATAGAAAGGAAAGAAATAAAACCGGACATTGACCCGACGGAAGTTGCGGTAATCCTGATTTCAATGGTGGAAGGTGCCATTATGCAGGCAAAGGTTTCAGGGAAAACGACAGATCTTGACATTGCTATGAACTATCTTGAAAAATCAATACGCAGCTTAAAAGCATAAATTTTTTTAACTCAAAATATACCGATTGGTATATTTAAAACAACAGGAATAATGAAAGAAGTATTTATCGTATCAGCAAAACGTACGCCTATAGGAAGTTTGTTAGGAAGTTTGGCAGGATACACGGCGACACAGTTGGGAGCCATTGCTATTCAAAACGCTTATGAGGACATATCGCTGAGTCCCGAATGGATAGACAGTGTTTATATGGGGAATGTACTAAGTGCCGGTGTCGGGCAATCGCCGGCACGACAGGCAGCCGTTTTTTTCAAAAATTCCTTATGACAAAGATGCGACAACCATTAACAAAGTCTGTGCCTCAGGAATGAAAGCAGCTATCCTGGGTTCGCAACAAATTCAAACAGGTATAGACGAAATTGTGGTTACTGGCGGTATGGAAAGTATGAGCAATGTGCCGCATTATGCTTTTTTACGCAATGGAACAAAGCTGGGTAATATTGCGCTTACCGATGGGATGACCAGAGATGGCTTATGGGATGTGTACAATGATTTCCATATGGGAAGTGCTGCAGAGCTGGGCATTAAGAAATACGGGCACACGAGACAACAACTGGATGATTATGCTTCGCGATCCTATAAAAAAGCACAGGATGCAACCGGGCAAGGCAAATTTAGAAATGAGCTGGTAACAGTGAATATTCAGGACAGGAAAGGAGCCATTACCCTAAGTGCAGACGAGGACATTTACAAGCTCATTCCTGAAAAAGTGGCACAGCTAAAGCCTGTTTTTGAACATGACGGTTTGCTTACTGCTGCTAATTCAAGCAATTTGAATGATGGTGCCGCAGCTTTAATTCTTGCTTCGGAAGAAGCCATAAAAAAATATAGCCTGAAACCATTGGCGAAAATTATTTCATATGCCGATGCTGCCCAGGCGCCTGAGTGGTTTACGACCTCGCCATCTATTGCCATTACCCAAGCATTGAAACAAGCCAATCTCAAATTATCCGACATCGATTATTTTGAAATCAACGAAGCCTATGCTTCTGTGATCCTTTCCAATCAACAAATCTTAGGTTTTGACATCAGCAAAGTAAACATGTATGGAGGTGCAGTGGCATTAGGGCATCCGATTGGCGCTTCTGGTGTGAGAATAATCGTGACACTCTTGAATGTATTACAGCAGGAAAAGGGAAAATATGGTGTAGCCGCTATTTGTAACGGTGGGGGAGGAGCTTCTGCCATTATTATTGAAAACCTGAACTTTTCTCTTGCAGAGTAAATAATTAAATAAAAGCCATGAGCCAAACAAATAGAACGAGAACCTATGAATGGGTCAATCCTTTGGAAACTGGGGAAAAAGGAAAAGAAATGTCAGGATATGATTTTTTGAACGGTATTTTAAAAGGTGAAATACCGGCACCGCCAATAGCAGCAACTTTGGATTTTCGTCCACTGAGTCTGGAAGAAGGGAAAGTAGCATTTGAGTTTCAGCCACAGGAGTTTCATTACAACCCGATAGGCAGTATTCACGGTGGCGTAATTTCTACGGTATTGGATACGGTCATGGGCTGTGCCCTACATTCCAGATTACCGCAAGGCATTGCATACACCACATTGGAATTAAAAATAAACTTCATCAAAGCCGTAACGCTAAAGAGCGGAACAATGAAAGCGGAAGGAAGGCTCATTCACGCGGGAAAGAGTACTGCTTTTATTGAAGCTGATCTTAAGGATGGAGAAGGGAGATTATATGCGCACGGCACATCTACCTGTATGCTTCTGAATTTTCAAAACAATCAAAAATAAAATCAATAAAGAAATGAATACATCAAACAACACGATCTTTATTTCAGGTGGTTCGGCAGGTATCGGCTTTGAAATTGCAAAACTGTTTTCGGCAAAAAGAAACAAGATCATCATCAATGGACGAAACAAAGAACGTTTGGAAAATGCGTTAACGCGATTAAAGAATGCGACAGCCATACAGGGCGATTTATCGGTAGAAAGCGAACGTATCAGGATTGCCGCAGCATTAAAACAACAACATCCTGACGTGAATGTAATCGTCAATAATGCAGGTGCTGCCTATGTGTATTCATTGGCTGATGCAGAGAAAACTTATGAATATGCAGTTCAGGAAATCAACACCAATTATGTTTCCATAATCCATTTTACAGAATTGCTGCTGCCGCATCTGAGAATAAAAGAAAATGCTGCTATTGCCAATGTGACATCAATAGCCGGGTTAATTCCCTCAACAGGATTGCCCACTTATTCTGCGAGTAAAGCCGCATTACATTTTTATACGCAATCATTGCGCAGCTCATTAGCTGAAACCAATATCAATGTATTTGAAGTAATGCCGCCACTGGTCAATACAGACTTTTCTGCGGAAATAGGCGGAGCAAATGGTATTCCGCCAAAAGAAGTGGCAGAAGAGTTGTTTATCGCCTTTGAAAGCAACCGGTTTGATGTTCCGGTAGGGCAAACGAAAGCCGTTTATGCTGTTTTACAGGAAGCAACGTCTAAGCCGGGTCAATAAATGCTTAACGGATGAAAAGAAAAATAACATTTGCCTTAATGATGGGTATCATCACAACAGGAATCATTTCGTTCACCTTATTGTCAATAAATACGGATTTTTCCGGATATGCATTTTTATATACCTGGTTCAGGTCCTGGGGAATTGCTTATCTGGTTGTTATTCCTTGCATTCTATTTATAGCACCGGTGATAGAAAAAATAATCAATAAAACCATAAAAAAATGAAGAGAGTAGTCATCACGGGGCTGGGAGCATTAACGCCCGTAGGAAATAATGTAAATGATTTCTGGCAATCGCTTGTAAACGGTATAAATGGAGCTGCACCTATTACCAAATTTGATACCAGCAAATTCAAAACAAAGTTTGCCTGCGAGCTTAAAAACTTTGACCCGCTACATTATATTGAAAAGGCGGAAGCAAGAAGATATGATTTATTTACACAGTATGCTTTAATTGCCGTTGATGAAGCTGTTAAAGATGCAAACATCAATTTTGACAGGCTGAACAGAAACAGGGTTGGAGTAATCTGGGGTTCGGGTAATGGTGGTATTGGTACATTTCAGCAACAAGTGACAGAGTTTGCGCAGGGGGACGGTACACCACGGTTCAGCCCGTTCTTTATTCCCAAAATGATTGTGGATATTGCTTCAGGGGTCATATCGATTAAGTACGGTTTGAGAGGTGTGAACTTTACCACCGTTTCCGCCTGTGCCACTTCCAATACGGCTATTATTGAAGCATTTAATTATATCCGATGGGGAAAAGCCGATATGATAATTACCGGAGGTTCGGAAGCGCCTATCAACGAAAGCAGCGTGGGCGGCTTCAATGCTTCAAAAGCATTATCAACACACAACTCAAATCCGGAAATTGCATCACGTCCGTTTGACATCAACAGGGATGGGTTTGTTATGGGAGAAGGGGCAGGAGCGATTATTCTGGAGGAATACGGGCACGCTGTCAGGCGTAACGCAGTCATTATTGCCGAAGTTGCCGGAGGTGGTATGGCAGCAGATGCCTATCATCTTACGGGTACACATCCTGAAGGTGAAGGTGCTTATTTGGGCATGCTGGCAGCGCTGGAAGACGCGAACATTTCAGCTAATGAAATAGATTACCTGAATACACACGCCACCTCTACTCCTCAGGGAGATCACAGTGAATTGAAAGTTGTGGAAAGAGTTTTTGGAAAAGAAGGTAAATTGAACATCAGCGCCACAAAATCAATGACAGGACACCTGTTAGGTGCTGCAGGAGCAGTTGAAGCTATTGCCTGCATTAAAGCTGTCCAGGAAAATATTATTCCGCCAACAGTCAATTCAACGGATATAGAGCCAGAATATAAAGATCTTTTCAACCTGACATTGCATACTGCACAACAACGGCAGGTAAATTATGCTATGAGTAATACTTTTGGGTTTGGTGGGCATATGGCAACAAGCATTTTCAAAAAGATTTGAGGAACCGGTATATTGCTGAAGTGTTAAAAATGAATTGTTGTGTTCCCGGGACAGCCTACCAAATGTATTTGCGGACATCGTGCCATCCGCAGAAATGACAGTATAGCTATGGTCAAGTCATTGATCAGTAAGGTTTTTTCTGTTCCTCATGCCGGAATGCCGATTTCTTTGTATCGTTTCAACTTTGTGGTCACATTGAGCTTGGCTAAATGTGTATGAGCCAACAAACCTGTCTCTATATTCCAATTTGGTCAATAGGACAGGTTTGTTGACTTTTTAGAAAGTGCCGTTTATGGGATTTACCTGATTTCTATTTGTTTCGGGGCTTTTTTCCTTGCTTCCTCCTTTTTAGGAATATCAATGGAAAGCAGTCCGTTTTCATATTTGGCTTTGATGCTGTCGGTATCCACTACACTTTCCGGCAGTGTAAAGCTGCGCTGGAATGACTGGTAGCTGAACTCTCTCCGGGTATAGTTGACGTTCTGTATTTCGTTTTCCTGTTCCTTTGACGAGGATATCATCAGCCTGTTGCCTTCCAGCTCAATGTTGAAGTCTGACTTTTCCATTCCCGGTGCAGCCAGCTCTACCTGGTAGCTATCGGCTGTTTCCCTGATATTTACCGAGGGTATGGTCGTGCTGGTAGCAGAAAAGTTATCCTTTCTCCAGTCCGACAGCTCATGTCCGAAAAAATCTTCGAACAGTTTGGGAAATCCGCTGAAAAAATTTTCATTTCTCTTGATAAGTGACATAATACACCTCCTTTTTATGGGTTATAAAAATTATATTTTTAATGTTCTTTTTTATTTAATAGAAGCAAACCTGTAGTATGGTATGCAGTGGTGGAGCGTGGAGCATCGATATCGTCATAATGATCAGATTTTTAAATGAATAAATAATCAAACCAGAATCTAAAAATGCCTGTACAGGGTTGGTGTTCCAAAGGATCCTGTTTATAGGGCAACAAATAATATACCAGTGGAATCGAAGGGATAAACTGTGAATTTTTGACTTTGGAATTTGAAGAAATGTCATTTTTTAGTCGAAAAAATGACAGTGGTCTTGTCTTTTTATCTTGTTAATGGAATATTATCTGTCCATGTTCCAGGCCCGGTTGCTGGATGATTTCACAACCTCACAGGTTTGGACAGAACTCCTGCCGGTAAATGATTCCGTGTTGAATTACTAAAAAAAAAGCGGCCGGACCTGCCTGTAATCAAGTCGATGAGCAAGCTGGCAGGTTATGATCTGACAAACGGGATTTATGAACACTTTAGTCCAAATAGCTTGTGTTGCTGTCCCTTTACTTGTTCTCGGGCATATGGATATTCTCATAGATATAATCCTTGCGCTTCAGCTCGAAGTTCCTGCCTAGGTAGAGTTTTTTTACCTGTTCGTTACTGGCCAGCTCTTCAGCGGTTCCTTTTTCAAAAACTTTACCGTCTATCTGGAGATAAGCACGGTCACAGATCGACAAAGTCTCGTTCACATTATGATCTGTAATCAGGATACCGATATTTTTATATTTCAGCCTGGCCACAATGGTCTGGATATCTTCCACTGCTATGGGATCGATACCGGCAAAAGGCTCATCCAGCAGGATAAACTTGGGGTCTACTGCCAATGCCCTGGCGATCTCTGTTCTTCTTCTTTCTCCGCCACTGAGCACGTCCCCGTTGCTCTTGCGTACATGGGTCAGCCTGAATTCCCCGAGCAGGGATTCCATTTTCTCCAGTTGCTGTTTTCGCGACAGGCTGGTCATTTCCAGGACGGCAAGAATGTTATCCTCCACAGATAATTTGCGAAAGACGCTGGCTTCCTGGGGCAGGTAACCGATACCCATCTGTGCTCTCTTGTACATCGGTAATTTCGTTACCTCCAGGTCATCGATAAATATCCTGCCGCCATCGGGTTTGATGAGCCCGACCACCATATAGAATGAAGTGGTCTTACCTGCGCCGTTAGGGCCCAGCAATCCTACGATTTCCCCCTGGCTTACTTCAAAGGAAACTTCATTGACTACTGTGCGTTTTCCATATCGCTTGACCAATTTATCCGCCTTGATTGTTACCACTGTCATATCGATAGATTATTGATGATATTGGAATCTTATGATCCTGTCACAAGATAAGATATTAATTATTTATTGTACTTCGGAGGGTAATTCCCTGGTATCGGAACCGTAATCTAGCTGCCGGTATACTTTCTTCTCCTTACAAAATTAAAGATAATACCAAACAGGATCACCAGTCCTGCCGGTACGCCGATATTGATGATCTGCCATTTGAGCGCTTCATCCTCTTTTCGTTTCTTATCCAGGATACTGGCCTGGTAGGTCTTGGACCTTACATCCAGGAGGTTTAACGTATCCGTCAGGTATTCCATTGTATTCAGCATCAGGTTTTTGTTGTCGAATACATAAGGGCTGAACATATAGGTGCCGATTTCTTTTGGTCCTGACTGTTGGGCAAATTCATTGTTGAAGATATCCCCGTCACTGAACACAGCGATTCTTGAGCTGCGTTCGGATTCTTTAAGCGGGTTCAGAGCAGTAGCTGCCAGCTCTTCCGGAATCCTGTTGGCATAGATAGAATTGAATTTTCCTTCCAGCAATACTCCGGTTGGAACCTGTTTTTTATTAAAGCTAAACCGCTCTGGCTGCAGGACAACGGAAGTGATATCAATCAGTAAGGGTGTTGTCTCTATTTTAGCATAGTTGGATGTATGGAGCAATACAGTCTTTTTGATCCCCGGCTGGTCATTGACCAACTCGATGGCAGAAGGGAATTTTCCGAGTACTTCATTCAGGTTTTTGGTAACCGGGTGATCCGGGTTTGTACTGAAGATCGGGAAGTATGGCCAAAGGTAAAATTCACTTTGTCCTGCCTGATTATCCGCATTTTGCAAAGGAATATCCACACATTTCTCCAGATCCGAGACAATCGTATTGCCGATTCTTACGCCATACGAAAACAAAAGATGATTGAGATTCGTTTCTATCGGCACAGCTGTAAAGGATTGTGCTGTTTTCAGGCTGTCAAAGGATGCTGTTGTACCCTTGATACAGAACAACAGGTTGCCGCCCTGCATCAGGTACTGATCGATCTTGTACTTGTCTTCCTCCGAGAATGCCTGCTTCGGCTGATTGATGATGACTGCTTTGTACTTTGCCGGGATAGCGGGCATCCGTTGCAGGGTATCTGCATGGAAGATATATTGAGCACTGAGGGTATTGGCCAGCTGGAATACTTCATAACCACCGGATTCCTGGTTACCCAACAGGTATAAGACAGAATCCAGGTGCGGTTTACTCACTTTCCGGATAGCATTGGCAATATTATATTCCAAAAGAACAAGAGAGTTATTGAAATCGTTCTCGGAGAGCTGTGCCGTTTTGAAGGATTGAAGCAGTACCGGGATCTTTTGACTTCCTTTTTCCACCAGTGCGTAAGGCGTAACAGGAATCTGAGTCGTTTTTCCCTTCCCTTCAGATACGGTAACAGGGAAATTGCTGATCCCATACCGGCTGATCTCCTTAAGGAGATTCGTATCTGCTTTCTGGAGATCGATCACTTCATAATCCACCTTGCTGCGGCTGATTTCCCTGAAGTTGCGTACCAGTTCTTCAGTGGAGATAGCCAGTTTTTTAAACCCGGACGGTAATTTGTCACCGGTCAGGAAAATTTTTACCCGGACAGGTTCCGGGAGATTTTTGAGCAAGTGTTCCGTTTTGGAATTGATGCTGAATCTTTTGTCCCTGGTCAGGTCCACCTGAAGCCAGACCTGATACGCCAGTATATTGATGATGACCAGCACGATTGCCCATAAGATGACCTTGCTAAAAGGGTTCTTTTTCCTGACAGTTTCGACCGGCTTTGCTCCTTCCATGTAGTGTTAGGGATTATATCAATAATTCAATTCGTGAGCAACAAAAGTAATAGAAAAAAGCATAATTAAGATATCTAAACTTGAGAACGAGTAAGGAGATAATAGTCATGTCCTTTAAAAGATCAAAAAAAGTATTTCAGGATGTGATGGATCTAAGTAAATTTCTTTGTTCGTCCCTTTGCTAATATAGCTTTGGCGATTTTGTATCTTTGTAAAGGATTACTTCTGATATTGAGTATTTTTAACTTGCCCGGTTGTTATTATTTTACCCCTTTCATCTATCGAAATGAAAAATATAAATAATGTATTGATTCAGATATTTTTACTGGTTTTAGCATTGATTCTTATAAGATGTAGTAAAAAGATTGAAGTCAATCCAGATAATAATTTTAGCTATCGGATAAAAAGCAAAAAATATCAATATGAATATAAAACATCTTCATCCTTGTTTGGAGGAAGTTACAGGACTATAGATGCCAGACAGATTAGTGGCGGATTTGTTATGTATGCTAATTATACTGAAACATCCCATAACACGATTGATATCATTTTCCACAATACTATTGATGATTTACCTAAATTAAACAGTACCGTGGCAAATGATGATTTTTTTGTCACCCTTGATAATTATAGAGGACCTGATGGCGATTTTTATGTGTTGGATAAGCGTTATCCGGGTTATTTTTGGTTTACTCATGCTTCAGATGAATATGTAGAAGGGTCATTTGACTTTAGGATGGTCAGCGCAAATCCCAACGATTATAATGATATTAGACCGGATAAAACGATTCATCTGAAAAACGGCAAATTCAAGATTCAAGTTTATTAGTTGTTCGAAGAAGGCGGAATTTGAAGATAATCATTATTGCTTAGTGCCTGTAGTTTGGTAAACTTTTTTATCATTGGTAAACGTTATAGCAATTCTTTCTCAATAGAATTTTAATTTTTTTGTATTGTTGTTGCATTCATATCAATTGGGTGTTAATTTGAATGACATTTCCCGGCTTCATTTTCTTACACATTCCCTTTCCCAATTCAAAATTCAATAACCCGGCACGAACCAATCTCAATACGGGGAATCCGATGGCTGCCATCATTCTTCTGACCTGCCGGTTTTTCCCTTCCATAATGCTGAGCCTTACCCAGGTATCCGGTATGTTCTTCCGGTACCGGATGGGAGGAATGCGTTCGGGGAGGTCTGGTGCGGGGTTGAGGACGGATGCAGCAGCAGGCAAAGTCTGGTGTTCCTTTCCTTTTATCCGGATAGAAATGCCTTTTCCCAATAATTCCAGATCCTTATCTGCAGGTATGCCTTCTACCTGGACCCAATAGGTTTTGACCTGTTTTTGATGAGGGTGCAATATGCTTTGATTCAATGATTTGTCATTAGATAGGATCAGCAATCCTTCGCTGTCGGCATCTAACCTTCCAACGGGGTATACGTCCTTCCCGAAAGCGTAATCCAGGTCAGCCAGTGTCGTATGGTGTGCTTCTTCCCGACTGAACTGGCTATGCATGCCGTAAGGTTTATAAATGAGATACGTGGCCATCAGGTGCAGGGCATCGAATTTATCCTTTGATGAGGGTATCTATTTTACCGATAAGCTCCTGGATCTTATGCTTCACTACAGGATTGAGCTCGTCTGCTTCGGTGACCTGGTCCGTGGCATACATCAGCAGGCACATTGCGAGGAAATCCTGGTCATCCTTACCGGCGAAAGTCTGTCTTAGCTCATTGACCTTATTGTCCGCTATCTTTACGGCCATGCGTACGGCCTCTTCATCTTCCTTCTTTACTTTGATCCTGTATCCCCGTTCTGCGATCCACAGGGTAACCGGTATGAGCTCTGATCCGTTTTCCATCTGCTTCTTTTTTGTCAAAAATAAGGTAAGTAGAAGAAATATCCCGGGTAAATTGTTATCAGGAGGGTGGCCATCCATGATCCCGCCTTGCTTCGACCGTAAGGGGATAGGTCAACCGGGAGATCCCGGTAAGCCTGCGGATGATGATAAAGTACTGCTCTAAAGGCCGGATCCCGGGTTTAAAAAAGCCAACTAATATACGCTCCTATCTCCTTTTCGCTCTATTCCATATGAATAAATCATCATTGCAGGTATCCCGGAGTGAATTTTTTGCTCAGGTTGGGGAATTCCATTTACTTTTGTGCATTCTATCAATTTAATAGTGTGATTATGGGATTTTTTGATAAGTTGTTCAAGAGAACTAAAGAAGAAGAAGAGAAGAAAGAAGCATTGGATGCCGGTTTGGAGAAAACCAAGCAGAGTTTCTTTACCAAGATATCCAAAGCCGTAGCCGGTAAGAGTACTGTAGATATCGGGATACTGGATGACCTGGAAGAGGCATTGATCACTGCTGATGTAAGCCTGGATACCACCATTGAGATCATCAAGAGAATCGAAGACCGGGTCGCCAGGGACAAATATATCAATACCTCCGAGCTCAATCAGATATTAAAGGAAGAGATGGCTTCCATACTTACCGATGCCCCGGATCCCCAGTTCAGGGATTTCGTATTGCCTCAGGATAAGAAGCCGTATGTGCTTCTTGTCGTAGGTGTCAATGGTGTAGGCAAGACCACCACGATTGGAAAACTGGCCTATAATTTTAAGCGCAGAGGTTATAATGTCGTGCTCGGCGCTGCCGATACTTTCAGAGCAGCGGCCGTAGACCAGCTGACCATATGGAGTGAGCGGGTCCAGGTTCCGATTGTAAAGAAGGAAATGGGTTCTGATCCCAGTAGTGTAGCCTTCGATGCCGTTGGCTCGGCTATGGCTCAAAATGCAGATATCGTGATCATAGACACTGCCGGAAGACTGCACAATAAGGCACACCTGATGGATGAGCTCAGTAAGATCAAAAGAGTGATCGGCAAGAAGATGCCGGATGCTCCTCATGAAGTGCTTCTGGTTCTGGACGGAAGCACCGGACAGAATGCACTGGAACAGGCCAGGCATTTTACCGCGGCTACAGAAGTCGATTCTTTAGCGATCACCAAGCTCGATGGGACTGCCAAAGGAGGTGTGGTGCTCGCTATCGCTCACCAATTCAATATCCCGGTAAAGTATATCGGTGTGGGAGAAAAGATGACTGACCTCCAGGTGTTTGACAAGCTGGAATTTGTAGATTCTATCTTTAACTTATCTTAGATTACCTGCTCCATCCTGGAGATACCGCGAAATCTTCAGGGTTCAATCGCCCGGAACGGCCTGAACTTCAATCATTGCATGTGATGATACGATGCATCTGATGAAACAGGAGCATACACTTTTATGATACTTTAATACCGGTAAAATGATGAAAATCGGAGAACGGATCAAAAGGCTGGTAAAGTGGTCGGGAATGAGCCTGGGCCTGATTTTGGTGACTCTTTTTGCCTGCAATTACTGGGTAGACCAACGTGCCGAAGGATTCCTGTATAACAGTACCAATCATATCCCGAAGAAGAAAGTGGGCTTGCTGTTGGGAACATCCAAATATAACAGGAGCGGTAAGATCAATCTTTTCTATAAATACCGGATCGATGCTGCAGTCCGGTTGTTCAAAGCCGGAAAGATAGAATATATATTGGTAAGCGGGGATAATGGCAGCCGGCATTATGATGAACCTGTTGCATTCAAAGAGGACCTGATCAGGGCCAGGAATTCCTGAAGATCGTATTTACCTGGATTATGCAGGCTTCAGGACACTGGACAGCGTCATAAGGGCAAGGGAGATATTTGGTCAGCACGGGCCTTATTCCTTGCCAGGCATTTCGATATCAGCGCTGTGGCCTATAATGCGAAGGATGTCCCCGGTTCATCTTCTGTCAAAGTAAAAATCAGGGAAGCAATTGCAAGGGTGAAAATGATGATGGATATATGTTTTGGAAAGGGACCAAAGTACCTGGGTGAACCTGTGAAAATCAGTTAATACACCCATAAGAAAAAAAGTGTTCCCGGGAACAGGATGGTGCATTCATACGCAGGATTGCCTTCATGTAATACCGGTATTCGGCTTTGACCGATCAGCATAGTGAGCTTCCTTGAATCCTAATATACTCATTCCAGCTCTTAATCCCTGATCACCCGGACTGTGCCATCCTCCAGTACTTTCAGTATTTTGCTTGCTTTCCCCTGTGTGGTTTCCGCTCTCCGGTGATGAGCGATATAATCCACCTGTGCTTTAATATCATCTGCTATGGAAGCATAATTCCCGGCGTTGGGCATTCCGCTGATATTGGCAGAAGTGGAGACAATAGGTTTACCGAATTTCTTGAGCAGGTGCTTGCAGAAATCATCATCCGGTATCCGGATCGCTATACTTCCGTCTGTATTGACGAGGTTATCCGGAAGGTTGATCGCATGATCCAGGATAAAGGTAGTAGGTGTTGCATACTGATCCATTATTTCATCCAGGTTCAGGGGTGGAGTGGCGATGTATTGCAGCAAATGTCTCCTGTCCGGGACCAGTATGATGCAGCTTTTCCGTTCCGGCCGTTGTTTGATCCGGTAGATTTTCTCTACAGCTGTTGCATTCGTGGCATCACACCCGAGGCCCCATATCGTATCGGTAGGATAGAGGATGGTCCCTTGCCGGGATAAGGTATCGGCAGCAGCTTGTATATCTTGCAGTTTAGAAATCATAGGTATAAGGTATGGCATATAAAGAATCCCACGCAATATTACGTGGGATTCTTTATATAAGGAAGTAACCTGAATTTAATCAATTACTTCACCTTTTATCTTGAGGTCAACGTCACCTGCATTGGATGTTACCGTCATACTCCTGTTTATCGGACCGGTTTTATCGGTTTTGTAGCCGACTTTGATCTTGTCTGATTTGCCCGGAAGTATAGGCTTTTTATTCCACTCAGGTGTAGTACATTGGCATGAAGTGCTTACATTGGTGATCACGATAGGTTTATCGCCTGTATTGGTGAATTCAAAGTAATATTCCGCCGTACTTCCTTTTTTTACTTTACCGAAATCATGTGTAAGATCTGTATCCTTAAACTTGAATTTGGGTCCGCTTTGCGCCAGTGCCAGACCTGCTGTTAACAACAGCACGGTAACGATGGCAATTATTTTTTTCATGCTGATTGGATTATTCAATTCAATAAATCACGCTTTTATTTGGTTCTGATCGTAGACGTATTGCTTGGTACGGAACTTTCAGGAGTTTTTTTCTACGTTACCTTTGATGTGTAAGGTTTTCACACCCACGTTCGTAGTTACAGTGATCGGTTTATTGATAGGACCTACTCTTTTGGAATCATAGGTTACCTTGATAGAACCTGTCTTACCCGGCATTACCGGATCGGTAGAGTGCTTAGGCACAGTACATCCGCAGGTAGATTTTGCACTTTGGATCGTAATCGGCTCTTTACCTACATTGGTGAATACAAATTCGAAAGTAGTAGGATCTCCTTTCTTTACATTACCGAAATCATGCGTTTCCTCGTTGAATTTCATCAGATGACTTTTGTCTTCAACTTTTTGTTCAACAGGAGTAGTGGAAGGAGTGGTTTTGGTTAATTTTTTTCCTTGTGCAAAAGTAGCACCAGCTGTAAGCGCCATGATTCCCGCGGTAAATATTAATTTTTTCATTTTATTGAATATAGGGGTTAAAAATTAAAAAATGATGTACCAAAGTTAGACAATATATAAAATCGGTTTGTTTAATTTCTTCTTAAAAAAATTAGTTAAATCTTATTGGGGCAGGAAGATTTGCTCCTGTAATGCTTCTGGGTCCCACAGGATGCAACACCCAAAAACAATACTCCCATCAGCAAAACTGCTACAATTCCCCTGGCATATTTTTTGACCATTCTCTTTTAGAATTTTTTTTATCAGGTAAAAGTAATGGATTACAATTACTTTTGTGCAAATCTAATATTTTTTTTGTTAATGAGAATACATTTTATCGCTGTCGGAGGTGCCATCATGCACCAGTTGGCTATTGAATTACAACGCAATGGGCATCATATTACAGGTAGTGATGATGAAATCTTCGAACCGGCCTATTCCAACCTGCAATCCTATAGACTTTTGCCTGACCGGATGGGTTGGGATCCCGGGAAGTTAAATGATTCTATAGATGCCGTGATATTAGGGATGCATGCCAGGGAGGATAATCCCGAATTGGTCCGGGCAAAAGAACTGGGTTTAAATATTTACTCCTTCCCTGAATATATCTATGAATACAGTAAGCCTAAAAAGAGGGTAGTGGTGGCAGGATCACATGGCAAGACCAGCACTACCTCGATGATCATGCATGTCCTTCAGAAGCAAAATATTGCTTTTGATTACCTGGTGGGTGCCAAAGTGGAAGGGTTTGACCGTTCGGTACGCCTGAGCGATGCGCCGCTTATCATACTCGAAGGGGATGAATACCCGGCCTCTGTAATTGAAAAAAGACCTAAGATCCATTTTTATCATCCGCACATTTCCATCCTGACCGGGATAGAATGGGACCACATCAACGTGTTTCCCACTTATGAGCATTATGTAGAGCAGTTCGCAATTTATCTGAGGCAGATGACCAGGGACAAAGCCACACTGGTGTATTGCAATGCGGACGCTGAAGTGGCCAGCCTGGTCAGCAGGGAAGGCATGCAACTGGATAAGATCCCTTACCAGACGCCTTCATACAAAATAGAAAATGACCAGGTGATCATAATGGACGAAGCCGGGGAATATGCCATCCGCGTGTTTGGAGCACATAACCTGCAGAATATGGAAGCCGCCAGGATGGTCTGTAATCAACTGGGTATAAGCAATGAAGCATTTTATACAGCGGTGGCAGATTTTAGCGGGGCGGCCAGGAGGCTGGAAAAGATCGAAGAAAGCGAACAGATGGTCGCATTCAGGGATTTTGCCCACGCTCCTTCCAAGGTCAGGGCGACAATTCAGGCTGTGCGGGAAAGGTACCCGGAACACAGGTTGATAGCCTGCCTGGAATTACATACATTCAGCAGCTTGAACGAGAAATTTCATTCCGAGTATAAGGATACATTGCAAAGTGCTGATGCTGCATCCGTATATTTCAGTGAGCATGCCTTGCAGTTGAAAAGGTTACCCTTACTGGACGCCGGGAAGCTAAAGACCGCATTCAACCAGCCATCGCTCGGGGTATTCAGTAAGAACGAAGCATTGAAGCAATGGATACATAAAGAAATAAAGCAAGCCGGTAAGCCGGTATGCCTGCTGCTGATGAGCTCCGGGACCTATGACGGACTGGATTTGCAGCAGTTGTTTCCCAGATCACTAGGTGGAGCTGCCGGGTAAGGGGAACGGTTTGGATGCCTGTGGTTTCAAAGTTAATCTTCAGCCGGCCCGGATAAAAGGTAAGCGGGTGGAAAGGTGTATAGGAAACAAAGGGATATCTGCCGGTTTTCCTGTGAATATACCGGACTTCTACGGGAAAGCATCCAGGATGCTGAACAAGCGTAAAAATATCATGTATTGTATTCCTGGTTTTTTATTTTGCCATGACACCTAAAAGTAACGGTTTCACCATTTTGCCTTAATATTGCCCTTCTGTTTATTTAAATTTCAGTATGATCCAAAAAATATTAGTAGCCAATCGCGGGGAGATCGCATTGCGTGTGATGCGTACAGCCAGGGAAATGGGCATCCAAACAGTCGCCGTTTATTCGGACGCGGACCGCAATATGCCTTTTGTTCATTTTGCAGATCAGGCGGTATCTATAGGGCCCGCACCCAGTGCGCAGTCTTACCTGAGGATGGAGAAGATCCTGGAAGCAGCCCGGCAGACCGGAGCCGATGCCATTCACCCAGGGTACGGCTTCCTGAGCGAAAACGCGGACTTCAGCCGTGAGGTGAGCCAAGCGGGAATGACCTTTATCGGTCCTTCTGCCCGTTCGATCGAAACCATGGGCAGCAAGATCGCGGCCAAGCAGGCTGCATTGCAGTTTGAAGTTCCTATGGTGCCGGGTACAGACAAGCCGATCCTGGACCTGGCAGAAGCACAGGAGATTGCAGCCCGTGTGGGCTTCCCGATCCTGATCAAAGCATCTGCAGGTGGCGGTGGTAAAGGCATGCGTGCCGTTCATCATATGGAAGAGCTGGAAGAGCAGATGAGGCTGGCGAAGTCAGAAGCTTTGAATGCTTTCAATAATGATGATGTCTTTATAGAAAAGTTTGTGGCAGAGCCCAAGCACGTGGAGATCCAGATCCTGGGGGATCAGCATGGCAATTATGTATATCTCTTCGAGAGAGAATGCTCTATCCAGCGCCGTCACCAGAAGCTGGTAGAGGAAGCGCCGTCCTCCTGCCTGACACCTGATGTCAGGAAAGCTATGGGGGAAGCAGCGGTCAATGTGGCCAGGTCCTGCGGATATTACGGAGCGGGTACTGTGGAATTCCTGGTAGACGGTGACCTGAATTTTTATTTCCTCGAGATGAATACGAGACTCCAGGTAGAGCATTGCGTGACAGAGATGATCACCGGGAAAGACCTGGTAGCGGAGCAGATCAGGATAGCCAATGGTGAGCAGCTTTCCTTTGCACAGGAAGATCTCCGGATCCACGGGCATGCCATTGAACTGCGGGTATGTGCAGAGGATCCTATGGATAACTTCGTACCGGATACGGGTAAGCTTTCGGTTTACAAACGCCCGCAAGGTCCCGGGGTGCGTGTGGATGACGGCTATGAACAGGGTATGGAAATACCAATCTATTATGATCCGATGATTGCAAAGCTCATCGTTCATGCTGAAGACAGGGACAAAGCGATCTCCCGGTTAGGCAGGGCTGTCGATGAATATATAATCAATGGCATTAAGACCACTTTGCAGTTCGGTAAATGGGCGGTTAACCAGCCTGCTTTTAAAGAAGGAAAATACGATACGGGATTTATAGCCAGGTATTTCAAGCCGGAATATCTCCAGCCCGGTGATCCGGGAGAAGAGGCCGTTTTAGCGGCCTTCGCGGCACTGCAGTGGGAAAACGGGAAGACAGAACCCATAATGGCGGAAACCAGCGGGAAAGTCAGCAACTGGAAATTGAAAAGATAAGCGCAGTGTTTGTGTTGGTATGACGCAAATATGTTCCGCCTGTATGAAGAACTAAACATAATGATCACCATCAAAAAAGGAGTTGCCTAAAGAGCCTCTTTTTTTGTCACATTGAGCTTGTCGAAATGTGATATGCATGGATCAACAAACCTGTCTGTATTTCGACTTAGCTCAATAGGACAGGTTTGTTTACTTTTAGACCGCTCCATTTTTTATCATTGAATCCTCCTTTGATAATAGATCCGGGGCAGGCATGAAAATTAGCGTTTTAATGTGTTGCCGTGCCGTGATCGCGGCCGATCCTTATAAAGATGTTTATGTAAAGCTGCCCAGCCACCTGTTATTACGCCGTCCAGCCTTGCTATTGCCAATCGGATGTGGCCGGTTCGTTGTTTTTGTCAGTTTTTATTTTCAATGTTTTTTTATTATTTCTTTCAACATCGTCGGGACAATAAGTTTATGTAACGGTCTGACTGGCAGAAAGTAAAGTCTTCCGAAACCAATTATTGAATTTTACTGCTGTCGAAATTATTAATTTTTTATCAATATTATCGTTAGTTAGTTTATCAATGTACAATGAAACCCTAAAATCCAGGTGTTTGTCGTCTTCTCCTAATACGATTTCTTCAGTCGTTTTATCAAGCACTTTGAAAAGACCCATTTGCTCGCCTTTTTCACCTGTAAAGTGGTCAAGCATCTTTTGTCTGGCAGTAATTCTGCCTGATGTTTTAAGCCCCAAAAGACCAACTAATTTATTTCTGAATGCGAACAGATTGTCAATCCATTTTGGGCCACTTATAAAAAAATAATTTTCCAACTTCAGTTGAAGTGATATCACCGTTTTTATCCACAAAAAAAACCTTGAAAGCTATCCACGAAATCATACGCTTTGTCCATCAGTTTTTAAAATTGATTTGTCAGGAAGAGTAGATTTTTTGAATGGTCATTTTCATTCATTGTTACTATTGTCACGGGCCGCTTTACAATGCCCAATAGGTTGCAGCTTGGCGAAATGGCGGAAATTGAAGCACAAAAGTTCGCTTTTATGCAGGAACTGAAATACTGATGTCGATCCTAGTACTTGAAACTTACTATTTTGTCCATACCCTGTTGGCAGCAGTTTTTGTTCAAAGTCGCCTCTTTGTTCCTGTTCATAAATTTTTATTTCCGATCGCAATAGTCACTCGATATTCAGGTCTATATTCTATAATTCCCCTTTATCATTTACTTTGAAAAGGTGTAATTTGTTTTTGTGTTATCAGGGTATTTCGTTTTACAAAAATACAACGGTCAGTGATGTTCTTGTTTTAAACTTTTTTAATCTCTGTGAGCATCTTATAAAGCACTGAAGGTTTTAAATTTTAGTCCTTTAAGAGCTATCGCCCTATTTATACAAAATCCGCTTGATCTCGATTTGATAAGATGGGGGATGTAAAAATGATATGAGCTATTTGATAATGCAAATGAAAATTATCATTTAGATCGATTTTACGTTTTGATAGCATGAATCCTGACATTGCTTATGAAAGTTATATAGCTTTTGTAACTTCATAAGTTTTCCAAAACTAGCCGATAGAACCTCAAACACAGGCAATATGAGATGTGCAGCAGGGAAAGCGCTGCAAAGAGCAAAAACCATAGTAAATGAGTCAGATAGTGGGTACGCAGAAGGATACCCGGGAAACGGGAAATCACTTCCCTAACAGTCACATTAGGCTAACTTTCCTGTATTAAACATTGAACCTGAAGTGCATCACATCGCCATCTTTGACCAGGTACTCTTTTCCTTCTATCCTGAGTTTTCCTTTCTCCTTGGCGCCGGGCTCACCTCCGAGGGCGATATAATCATCATACCCGATCACTTCGGCTTTGATAAAGCCTTTCTCGAAATCGGTATGGATCACACCTGCGGCCTGTGGGGCTTTCCAGCCGTCCAGAATGGTCCAGGCCCTTACTTCCTGGACACCTGCAGTAAAGTAAGTGATCAGGTTCAGCAATTTGTATGCTGCACGGATCAGCCTGTTCAGCCCGGGCTCTGTCAGCCCGTATTCGTCCAGGAACAGGGCTTTATCATCTTCCTGCTCCAGCTCCGTAATCTGGGATTCGATATTGTTGTTCATCACGATCACCTCAGCGCCTTCTGCTTTGGCCATGGCTTCTACCGCCCGGCTGTATGCATTACCGGTATTGATGGCACCCTCATCGACATTGGCTACGTATAATACAGGCTTGCTGGTCAGCAGGAAGAGATCGGCGACATGAGTCTGTTCTTCTTCGGTCAGGTTCAGTTCCCTGATGTTTTTTGCCTTCCTCGAGATGTTTCCTGGCTTTCAGCAAAGTATCCAGGACCGCTTTTTGCTTGGCATCGGCTTTCGCCATTTTTTCGGTACGTGCTATTTTCTTGTCGACGCTTTCCAGGTCCCTCAGCTGTAATTCCGTATCTATGATTTCCTTATCATTAACGGGGTTGATCTCGCCTTCCTCCCTGAGGATATTTTCATCTTCGAAACACCGCAGCACATGAATGATCGCGTCTACTTCCCGGATATTGGCGAGGAACTTATTGCCCAGCCCTTCACCGCTTGCAGCACCTTTGACCAGTCCTGCGATATCCACGAATTCAATGGTTGTAGGAAGAATGCGCTCCGGCCTGACGATTTCCGCCAATGCTTTCAGCCTTTGATCCGGGACTTCTACCAGGCCTATATTCGGTTCAATGGTACAGAAACGATAGTTGGAAGCCTGGGCCTTTGCACTATTGCTCACAGCGTTAAAAAGAGTCGATTTTCCTACATTGGGCAAGCCTACGATACCTACTTGTAATGCCATAGCTGTTCAAAAAATTTTTCGCAAAGGTAGGATTTTGCATGAAGATTTATACTGAGAAGTTCCCGGGTGGAACAAAACAAAAATGATGAGCCGGCAGAGCGGCTTTATATCCGGTTGATGCAGTCAGTGCCGGGCAGGGGACGCCAGCTGCTTGCCTGTCTTGGGATAATTGCTTATTTTTATAGAAAATATCTCAGGAAACATGAAAAGTTTAAAACTACCGGCAGCATCGGCAATCCCTTCGTTTTTGTTGTGGAGCATGCTGATATGGGCGGGTACATCCTGTAATAAGACCAGGGAGTATGATGCCAAAGTCGAATTTTATAAAGCCCAGGGGCGGGATGTAAATGTCCTGGGTTCTTATATAGACCCGGAAGAGGCCGAAGATTATCCTTTGCCGGTATATACCTACAGAAGCGAGGGATCCATCATCTGGGAATTGCATTATGATGATGAGGTGATCAGGGTCTACGAAATAGAAAAATACTGGTACACTTCGGGGGATTCCTTGTATGAGCTGACCGCTTATATCAGTCCTGACGAAATTAAGCTGGCTGAATTTGGCACTAACATATAGGATGTCAGAAGAGCTGGATACACTGTATTACCAATTCGGGTCGTCTGAAGGTGTGACAGGTGAAGTATTAGCTTTAGGAATTCAGGGGAGCATTTACAAACCGCATCATCCCTTGAACCACATTCTTTTCCGGCCCCGAACCGGCCTGAAATTCCATAAAAAGGCGCCTGCTGTGAAGGAGCTGGTTTATGACCGGTGTATAAAAACGTGAATATGAATTTCAGGACTCTTACATATCTTTTTTTAAGTGTCTGGAATTAATATTTATAAATATTATAAATTTTTTTATTTATTAATGCCGGAAAGTGGAAAAACTATCCGGCGTTTTTTCCGGTAAAGAGAGCCTTGATTTTCGTAAATTTGCGAAGCCAAAAAATTTTATTATTAAAACTGAATAATTGGAAGAGAATAACAATGACCTCCTCAATCCTGAAGAGGGCGGAGAACAAACTGACCGGATCATCCAGGTAAACATCGAGGAGCAGATGAAAGCAGCGTATATCGATTATTCTATGTCTGTAATCGTGGGCCGTGCATTGCCGGACGTCAGGGATGGATTGAAGCCTGTGCACAGGCGGGTTTCTGTATTGCGATGAATGAGCTGGGTATGCAATTCAGCAAACCTTATAAGAAGTCTGCCAGGGTAGTGGGAGAAGTGCTCGGTAAGTAACCACCCGCATGGCGATGCATCGGTATATGATGCCATGGTGCGGATGGCGCAGCCCTGGAGCATGCGCTACATGATGATCGGACGGGCAGGGGTAACTTCGGCTCTCAGGACGGTGACGGGCCGGCAGCGATGCGTTATACGGAAGCACGTCTTCATAAGATATCCGAAAGAATGCTGGAAGATATCGAGAAAGAAACAGTGGATTTCACCCTGAACTTCGATGACTCTCTCGAAGAACCTGCCGTATTGCCGACCAGGATCCCGACTTTGCTGGGTCAACGGTTCCAGCGGGATCGCCGTAGGTATGGCTACCAATATGATGCCGCATAATCTTACCGAAGTCATCGACGGATGCCTGGCATACATCGATGACAGGGAGATCGATGTAGCCGGGTTGATGAAGTATATCAAGGCCCCGGGATTTTCCTACCAAAGGTATTATATACGGGTTGGAAGGGGTGAAGCAGGCGTATGAGACCGGCAGGGGCAGGGTAGTGATGCGCGGTAAAGTCAATATAGAGACTACCAGGACCGGTAAAGAACTGATCGTGATCATGGAGGTTTCCTTATCAGGTCAGCCGGGACGCTTTAACCGAGAAGATCGGTAATCTGGTCAATAATAAAGTGATCGAAGGGGTAACCAATGTGGCCAACGAATCCAATAAGGAAGGCACCCGTATCGTAGTAGAGCTGAAAAATGGGCACGATCGCACAGGTTGTCATCAATCAGCTGTATAAATATACCGAGCTGCAGACCAGCTTTGGTATCAATAATGTCGCGCTCGTAGCCGGCCGGCCGCGTACGCTGAACCTGAAGGACCTGATCTCCGAATTTGTCAGCTTCCGTCATGAGGTCGTTATCCGGAGGACACAATATGAACTGAGGGAAGCGGAGAAAAGAGCACATATCCTTGAAGGGTACATGAAAGTAATCGGGACCCAGGATGACCTGGATAGAGCCATTCGCATCATCAGGGAGAGCGCCACACCGGACCTGGCCAGAAACGGGTTTGATCGAAGCCTTCGATCTTTCGGATATCCAGGCGAGGGCGATCCTGGATTTAAGGTTAAGAACACTTACGGGTCTTGAGATCGATAAGATCAGGAAAGAATACGAAGAATTACAGAAAACGATCAGCCATCTCAAAGAGATCCTGGCCAACGAGCCGATGCGGTACCAGATCATCAGGGATGAGCTCAATGAGATCCGGGAAAAATTTGGCGATGAGCGTCTTTCTGAGATCGAGGTATTGACTTCTGAATTGGGTTATGAGGATTTCATAGAAGAGGAAGATGTCGTCATCACGATTTCTCACCTTGGATATATAAAGCGTACCTCTGTAGCAGAATACAGGGCACAGCGCAGGGGGGGCCGCGGCGCACGTGGAGGTAAGACAAGGGAAGAAGATTTTATCGAGCATATTTTCATCGCTTCCACGCACCATACGCTGCTCTTCTTCACGGAGAAAGGAAGGTTGTACTGGCTTAAAGTATATAAAATTCCTGAGACGGATAAGAATGCCAAAGGAAGAGCTATCCAGAACCTGATCCAGATCCCGGGTGATGATAAGATCCGTACAGTGATCGATATCAAGAACCTGGATGATGAAGAATTCGTCAATCAGCACTATGTGGTGCTCTGTACACAGAAAGGGGTCATTAAGAAGACTTCGCTTAAAGACTTCAGCCGTCCACGCCAGAGCGGTGTGAATGCCATTACGATCGTGGAAGGAGACAGGCTGCTGGATATCGGGCTGACCAACGGCAATTCTTATATCATGATGGCCGTTCGTTCCGGTCGCGCTATTTGCTTCCCTGAAGGAAAAGTAAGGGCTACAGGCCGTGGTGCCATAGGTGTGGCAGGTATTGAGCTGGAGAATGACCAGGATGAGGTCGTCGGCCTGATCTGTGTGGATGCCGATGATATCCATAAGCAGGTACTTGTGGTTTCGGAGAAGGGGCTCGGTAAGAGAACGCCATTCTTTGAAAAACTGGAAGTGGATGCTGCTCCGGAAGACAAGGTAAAAGCAATCCGCATCACCAATGAAGAAGGTGCCGAAGATCTTTACCAGACCACCTACCGGATTACCAACAGAGGCGGTAAGGGCGTGAAAAACGATCAACATCACGGAGAAGACCGGGGCATTGGTGGGTTTATTGGGTGTACAAAATACGGAAGACCTGATGATCATTTGCCGTTCGGGGATGACGATCAGGATGAAGGTGGAGGCTATCCGTGAAGCTGGCCGTGCTACCCAGGGAGTGAAGCTCATCAACCTGGAAGGACAGGATGAGATCTCTGCGATAGCCAGGATCCAGGAGCAGGAAGAAAATGAAGAAGAAGCGGAAGATGCAGGAACAGGTGGGCAAAATGATGCCGGTGCCGGGGGAGAAAGTCCTTCAGAAGATACGGATCATACAGATAATGATGCCGGAACTACCGAATAAGATTTAAAAAGCCAGTTTAAGCGGAATGCCGGATAGTCATATCCGGCATTCCTTTTTGAGGAGACCTACTGATCCGCTTTCGGCCCGTAATAATATAAAGGATTGTCTGAGGTCCTCATGCCGCCGGTCTCAGCGGAGATGCGGAAGTCAGCATAAAGGAGTCGCGACATAAAACAAAACTGCCTCCGGTTCAGGGAGGCAGGTCAACAATGATAAATGATATGTTCGTGAAGCTGTTAAGCAATAGCTTGCTGCTGCTTTTTTTCTTTGTTCTTTTTGATCTGTGCGACCATAGAATCCAGTGCCAGGTCAAATGATTCTTCAAAACTTTTGGACTCATGTTTCGCAAATAAGGATGCTTTTGGAATACTTACTTTTATTTCTGCAATTTTGTCTTTTACCTTTTGGGATATATTCTCAAGTTTAAGGAAGATCTCCACATTGGT
>JAHHDV010000034.1 GCA_019739295.1 Taibaiella sp. | reverse complement strand
TGGAACTGTCATCATCCGTTACCATGGTGCTGCTTACTGGAATAGTGGCACCAGGATCCCCAGTTACCTGAACTATATATTTACCCTGAGTGGCCGTTAGTGGCATTCTTCCTATTTTGACCCTTCCAAATCGCTCCAGGGTTCCTCCCATTGCCTCAGGGTCTGCTGTATCCGGGAATATATTCCGCTGCACATCTCCAAGAGCCAGGTACGCTAAGTGCATTTTTGTAGCTTGCACCATAGCCAGGATCTTAATAAATGACTTGGTCCACAAAGGGATAGTAACGCCCAATTCTGCCTGTAGGTCAGCCAGAATTGAATTATATAATTCGCTTAATTTAGGAATGTTTACCATAATTCGTTAGTTCCCAGGTAAATAGTTTTGTCGCCAAGATATTCATATACATAAACCAGGTTATTTATCCTGATACTGATCTTCATCCGGTCCGTGGATACGATCCTGGTCCTTACTTCAATCTCAGCATCCGGAACATTTGCTTTTATGAATTTTAAATCATCAATAATTGCATTCTCTATATTTAATCTGCCAATGCTGGACAATGGATTATTCTGAAAGGCTTCCTCAGTTTTGGAATTCACTTTTTCACTACTTTCAAAAAATTCATTGGCCCAGTACTCGTTACCGGAAAACAAAGCCAGGTAGATCAGTACTTCATTGGTGTGAATAAACTCTATTGTTGATCCTGTCAACATTAGGTCTCCACCGGACCCGGTTTCATATAATAGCAAATCAAACATTACCAAGGCGATTTAACAGATGAAGGCATTTGAATTGGAATTCCGCTATCATTTTCTATCACATTTACATTGGCATTGGGGGATACGATCTCCAGTTTCAATCTATTCTCTTTCACCATTTCACTGAATGATCTTTGTACTACCGTTTCAAACATATTGCCTGGATTAATTTTTTCAATAGGGTTATCCGAATCAACATTGCTCATTACCGCCCCATTGTTTTCCCTCATAATCTGAATACCCCTGGCAGATTCTTTAAAAATGCCACCTATCAAAGGCAGGTCTCCCAACAATTCGGTTAATCTTTGAACCGGAGCCAGGATCATTTCATTGAAAGTTCGATTGATAGCAATAAGTCCTGCAATTATTCCACCATCATTAAATGCTTTCGTAATCATGTCCCAATTTCGCCTTAACGTTTGGATCATTTCGGCTAAAGCGCCGACCTGCCCCGTAAATAATGCAACTGTCTTTCCCCATTCTTCCCAATAATATATTATCAAAATCACCAGTGCAATTAATGCAATGATGGCCAAGATGATTAAACCAATTGGGTTCGCCCACATAGCCGCATCTAATGCCAATTGTACCATTGTCCATGTCTTTTTTGCTTCAATAATAAGTGCGATGACTTTTAAGAGGCTCCCAAACATTAGTAACAAACCACCAACCACTGCAACAGTTGTCAAAATGCCTTTCGACAATTCCTTGTTTTCCCTTACCCAGTCTGAAGTAGCTGTTATAACTGGACCAACCTTGTCGATTATCTTATCAACCGCTGGCAATAGCGATTCTCCAATTCGTATTGAAAGTTCCATGCCCTTGTTTTTCAAAATCTCCCATCGTGCAGCAAGGTTTGCATTTTTACGCGCAGCCTCTTCTGCTAATGAAGTTCCATCCTTAAATGCCTTATTGGCCAAATCCTGGTATTCAAGAAATAATCCATAGTTAGACCCGAGCGCCCCAACAGTTTTTATCACCTCATTGGACCTAACACCCATCTTGTATAGTTGTTGAGTTATCTGATCGGCTTTCAATCCTGCAAATGATTTTGAAAACTCAATTGCAAATTTGGCCGGATCGGTATTGAATAATTTTGTCGCCTCTATGGTCGACAACTTCATTTGTTTGGCAAATTGAGGCATATCCCTACCTCCAAGTGATATAAGATTCTGGAACCCAGATGAAGCTATTTCAGCAGAAATTCCAGACTTGTCAAATACGGCTCCTAAGGCAGTTGTAATCTGGATTGATGGCTTTAATGCATCCGGCAAGGCCCCAATCCTATTAACGAAGTTTGCCAGTTCTGATGCTTTAGCTCCTACGTTTGTCAATTCGTTAATAGCAGAACCTAACTTGGTTATCTGGTCTCCAGCTTCAAGCCCCCTTGTTTCAGCAAATAAATTCCTTGAAGATGCAATTGTTCTTATTGCTTCTTCCACACTTCCAAAGTCGGACCCCAGTGCGATGTTGAACTTGTCTGCTGATTTAGTGAATTCATCCAATTGATTAGAGGCTACCCCCAAAGACCCACCAACGGTTGCTATTGCTAATATATCCCCAATCCCTGTTCGGGTCTCCCTGGTGTATTTCATCATGTCGTCACCAAACTTACTCAACACATCTCCTGTCATTCCTGTGGTTTTACCCACATCAATGAGCTTATCCTCATATTTTGCAAATTGCGTGACACCAAAAGTTAGGGGAGCAATTATTGCTGCACCTGCCGCTGCTGCTTTAAATGAAAGATCATTAGCTACATCTGCAATAGCTTTGTATTTCTTTTCAATGGCATCACCTGCAGAAACCATTCTTTGAGCCATTCTTTGAAAGGGGCCTGATGCCTTGTCAATGGCAGTGTATATAGTTGGAATAGTAAATGGGGTCATGATCTTATTTTTTGGACTGCCTTTCTTTTATTTCCTTGTGAACTTCCCTTATATCTTCGTGCCAGAATAAAAGGCCATGATGATCAATACTATCTAAAAAAAGAGCATCAATTGCCGATGGTGACCAATGATGCTCCCTTACAACAGTTTTAATGGCATTGTTTATACGTTCACTCTCACTTTCATCCTGGCTTATAAAAAAAACACAACTATTGATCTTGCAACTGCATAGTCCTGGGTATCCAATTTCATTAATTTGCCTTTTGGTGTATTTGTCAAGACTGACATATACGTTAGTATACGGCCATCAACATCATTATGGGCAACACCCTTATTTGCCATATTTACTTCGCCGACAGTTAATCGGTTTTTATAAACCAATTCTGAAAGTATAGGTTCTCCGCTTTCTGATAAAACTTGGAAGTTTAGTTTGTGACAAAAACTATTGTCATCATTCAGTATCAAAGTGCTATCAGCAACTGAGGAAACCAGTGACTCAATGCTCTCGCTATGTGTTTCCCTTGCCTTTTCCTTTATCTTTTTTGAATCGAGCCATTTATTTACTTCCTGTTGGGCTACTTCCAGGCTAACTACGTTTTCCATGTATATAGATTTTTATTTTACAATTTCGAGCTTCCCACCCCCGGACACCTTCAGGGGGAAAGTTCCAGCATTACCATTAAAGTTTAGATCACCAACAGGCTTTCCTTTTCCTGCATAAACTGTGCCATCAGCGTTGGTAAAAGTCCAATCCCCCGGATCCAGACTGGCAGCAAGATCAGATATCTGCTTATCCTCTCCCTGCCCCCTTTTATCCCAAGATGTAAGGACTTCAAATGACCAACGGACCCTATTGAGTTTATCAATTGATTCACCACGCCCGTTTACAGCTGTATTCTCATCAGCTGTAATGAATCCTCCGGGATTATATGTGCTATCTTCTCCTGCAACCGGGGCAAAGGAAAATGTTCCTAACGTTGGGTGATTACAGGTTACTTCAATTATATCTCCAGCTACTGGCATTGTATAATATTTATTAGTTTATTAATTTATTGAACCCCAAAATTGAATCCGGCCTCCGCAGTTGTAGATGCAATACGCATAAAACCAGTCCTTTTATACCTAAAGAATATTTCCAATCTGTCAGGATTAGATGTGGAAATATCGCACTGGATAGAATTATGCATAAAAGGATAATCAGCAATCAGACCTCTTTTGCTAAGGTCAATTGCATAAGCCTTAATTATTGCTTTCCATTGCTTTGGTTTGATGATTTTTGAAACAGATACAATATCTGAATCACCGGCTATTGCGTGACCTAAAACATTTGTTTGCTCTAACAAGTAATATCCAAATCTCACATTGAAATCTAAAATGAGATTACGGCAATACCTGAATTGAGCTGGTATCTCTCCATCAGGATGGTAAGTAGTCACAAAGTCAACTACCCTATATACACCTGCAATTAGTTCAACAGTTGAACACCCTTTCTTTATGATGGCATCCCGTTCCGTATATTTGTCCATCTTCCCGATTGAAACAGGAGTTGGCATATCCGGGTATTTCAAGCCCTGTACATCCAGGTGTGGAGTATCCTGACTGATCCGTGAAAACAGGACAGCCATATTGGCTGCAGCTTCCATAGGATGACCTTTTGATAGTGGAGCCGGACAGATAGCAATCGTTAATTGTGTCTTCCTGGAATCAGTTATTGAGGATGGATCCTCATCAACCGAACCTGTAAGCGCAATGAAAGGCTTCATAATAACCCCCTGGTATCTTCCTGTTGGATTAATAGGATCTGGAACCCCGTTAAATGCCTCTAACGATTGCATCACTGTGGATACAGTCCCATAAGTATTGATCACTATAGTATTCCATGCAGTACCAAAAAGTGCTAATGCATCAGCGATACTTGGTGTGCCAGCCCCAGCTGTCGTTTGGGCTACCACATACGTAACACCAAAGCCGTTTGTGTTGCTGTCCATCTCAATTGTGATATCCTGTGCGGTAAGTCCTTTCCATTTTGTTGTAATTGTAACTACTGCAACAGCTGCAGTAGCAGATACCGGACAACCAAGTACAGCATTGATCGCATCTCTGATTTTTTCTGCTATAATTGTAGCAGTGTCTCCAAGTGCAATATTAACTGCATAAACAGCCCCATCAAGATTATCCCGACCACCAATCTTCACATAATGAATTCCGGATCCGGTTGCTGTACCTGTTACAGTAATTGTTTGTACTCTTGCAGCTGCTGATTCAGCCTCTTCTTGTGGGTATACAATTGTTGGTATGCCACCAACCCCATCACCGTTAACAGGACGAAGAATCCTCAGTACATTATATATAGGGCTTCCGAATCCAAATATAGCACCGGCTTGCTGTGCTGAAGTAATTTCTACCGGATCGGTTGAAAGGCCGGATTGCTTATCAGCGTTTGCCTCACCGATTATTGCAATACGAGCGGGTAAATTAGGGGTTGATGTGGCAAAATTTCCGGTAGTGAGCTTATATCCTACAATTGCAGAAAGCCTTTCAGAACCAATAGCATTACTAATCATTTGGATAAAATGTTTTGAGTAATGCTAAAGTATTCTGGTATCCTTCATTTTTTTGGAGCAGTACACAAAATGTGTACTATCGTGGGCAAATTATTTTGATCCTAAAACAATATTTACAAAATCAGCCCAAGTCAATTTTTGCTTTAACTCCTTGCTAAATAAATCGAGAATTACATCCTTTATAGCGAGGTTATAAATCCTACAGTCCCAAAGGTGGTTTTGGCTTGTAGCTGTTTTCTTTTCCCACCTTGAGGATAGTGTTCCATCTTTGTTTTTCATAATCCGTTTTGTTTCCGATTCAAAATGTTCAAAATAATTTGTGAAGCCATATAGCCCATTAGATGGTTGAGGAAAGTTCATAAAATTGGGGGGCTGTTGAAAATCTCCTTCTTTCCAGTACAAATGCATGAATTCCGCTAACTTATCTTTATACAAGCCAACTTGAACCATATACAATTTTGGCCTTTCCAGTCCCGGTTTAATCAGCCGGGTATCAGCACCAAATTTTATGAACTTTTCTTCTCTATCACCTTTTACAGCAATAACATTGAGTGCATTTGTGTGATCAACAAACCAATAAGCCTTTGTAGTATAGTGTCCACTGTCAAGTGCTGTTCCAAATATTTGAATGCTCCTGCCTGTATCGGTATGGTAATAGCCAGTCAGCACCTGCTCGAATTCCTTCCATACCGAATTCTCTGCAGTCTCATTATAGGAGTATTTTTTCCTGTCTTTTTTTATTGACATGGTGTTTTCACGTGGAATAAATGTACCTACAGAACCATGTAAAATAGAATACGTTGCACCGCTTTCAGAATGGGCCAGGATCTCATAATCCAGCCTGGCATCTTCTTCAGTACCATTCATATCTGCTCCGCAGGTCAGGAGCACTATATGTCCGTTGCCATCTACTAAGGATTGCTTTTCTGGTATTGCTCCAATATCGTAATTACGGATATTTCTTTGAATCGTATTTGCTTTAGGTGCTTCTGTCTCTGCTTCATATGTTTCTCCGAGCACCACATTCACGAAGGTTTTGAACTCTGCCTCTTTTCTTGGTTGCCCCTGTGGGTGGATATCTATCCAATCCTGAACATAATGAGCCCAGTCGTACATGCCAATAGGAGCGTAAAGGGATGAAAGATGATAGGAGAAGTATCCCTCCTGGCTGGGATCTGCTGTAGGCTGCCAAAATCCCGAATTCAATAATTCATGTTTATTCCGATCATCAAAAAAGCCTCCACACTTTTGGCAAGTGTACCCGACCGTTTCCTTTAACAGTTTGCCATCCTCATCCACTTGCCATGTTATTCCTCCGGTAATGCCATTCTCTTCAATTTTCCACTTTAATTCAATCGCCTCACCACAACAAGGACAGGGAATCAAATATTTCCTTTGATCCCCTAGAAGGTATGCGGGTTCAATATTCGATCCTTGTTTAAGCTCCGGAGTCGAAATATAATAGATTTTATGGTTATCAGCATAGGCTGCAAAACGCTGTTCGATCAGCTTTCTTGTATTCCCCGACTCTTTGGATTCATTCTTTGCCGCTTCAAAATCATCAAAGAAGCCGTATTTTAACGATACGTCCCTGAATTCTTTGTGGTTATTAGCTGTCGTAATGTTGATATACCCACCCGCAAAATCCTTTTTGGTATTTGTGTCTCCTGATTTCTGTGCTTTCCTCCTATTAATTTGCGGCTTAATGTATTGTCTAAGCCCGGCATTATCTATCATTAAGTCAAGTTTTTCTACTGACTTATCTACGATATCAGGTGCACCAACTGTAAAATATGTATTTGCTGGTGATTCTTTAATAATCCATCCCATTCCGGGTATTAATACTCCGGCAGACATTCCGATCTGAGCCCCCTTCATCACAGCTACCCATTTAGCCGGGTGATCAGGTGCTAGGCAATCAATAATTTCCCGGCAGTAGGGAGTCCTTGAATATTTGTAAGGTCCGGGAAAAGGTTTACCCATTACAATATTCTGTTCAACCCATTCACTCGGCTTCAATATTGAAAGCTGGGGGATGGCTTGATCAATAATTGCTTCAAGTTTTGCAGTAAGAATTTCAGGTGTAAACATTCTATAAGGTTTAATTTCTTTCTCCAACCCCTCTTTTCTCTGAATACTCAGAGATCAGAGCCTGTATTGATGCCTTGGCAGAAGCTGCGGCCTTTGAAGCACCGGAATTCAAACTATCAGTTACCATCCTCCTATATTCGGACAGTTCTGTATGAGTAATTCTATGCTTATTTGTAATAGTCCTTAAAACTTCTTCTAATTCATTTTTGATTTCAGTCATTAGAGAGTGGTTCATTTGAAGTATCACTGGGGGGATAAGTTCAGATGGTATGACTTCACCTTCGAGCTTCTGCCTTTTAATTTCAAGCAATAGAACCTCTTTTTCACGCTTTTTGGTGTCTAAATACTTGAGAAGCTGTTCTGATACTTTATAGGAAGGTATACCACCCAGGTCACCACTGCTATCTTCAGAATCTGCCATTTCACTCAATTCCAGGTTTATCTTCCTGGTAACACTGTTCACCCTCTCTATTATTTCGGCTTCCTCATCTGAGGTCATTATTTTGGAACTGTGCTTTTGAAGAAATGACTGATTTATAGGATCAGAATCATCAATCAATTTATCATCTCGGACGATAACCTGTCCTCTTCCAACATAGACGGAAAGATTCTTCGTCATCATTCCGCATTTCTCAGCAAATTCCTTTTTTGTAAATAATGCCATTGCTCTTTCGTTAATATTTCTTTGTAGTCAATTTTATTTTGATTTTAGCTACAAAAACTACAAAATGACTACAATGGATGAAATGACCTCATACATATAAACTCGGGCGGGTTCCCATACATTGCATAAATAATAGATTTTCTTCAAAGTACCTATTGATTTATATTGTATGTGAACCTTTTCCGTTCAGCTATAAGTATAAGATATTTTTCACTACAAATCCTCCTGATAGAATAAATTTTCCCTGAAGGCTTATGTTTGAACGTTCTTTTGTTTATAATTGCTTCCCTGGATGTGTAGTATTGTAAATGGCTTGCTTTAGAGATACCGAGATAGCTTGCGCATTGGGCAGTAGAATGGAATATTATTGCCTTGCGTCTTCTTTCATTAATATCATCAATTGATTGGTCATAGAGTATATGAGGACTCGGGCTCTTTACCGATGTTCTTTTGTAGTATTTTATCCTGGACATAGATTATTATATTGTGCTTTTGGCTTGTTATTATTAAAGCTTATATTTGAGCATGGATTTTTTTAGAAGATGCCTTCCTTATGGCATGAAAAAGGATAAAAAGGGTAACTGGTTTGTTTTTAACAGAGATTATGCACCCTTAGGGTGGAACAAAAAAGATCATACACAGGATGAATTCTATAGTTCTTTTCCAGTTGCAGGTATCTTTCAATAGGTTAACCAATAGGTCATTGGAAGCAATTTTTCAAGCCCAAAATATTTATCGAGATGACAACGGAGATATCGAAACAGTCTAACTTTTATAATGATGAGGCAAACCCTTTAAATAGTGAGGACTGGAATACTTATTTTGAAAAGTTAAAAAGGACTTTCAAATTTAAAAAGTGAGTAAATATCTGAGACAGTTAATCTCTATAGCAAATCTTTCTTTAGCTTTTTGAAAGCTCTTTGTATGGTCAATCTTGAAGGTCTTAGTTGTTGAGCCATTACCCCAAATCCATATTGCTTTAGGGTCTTTCTGAAAAGTAAATGACACAGGGCCTAAATGGAATACATATCCGTTATCAGTTCTGAATTTATAATTGTCCATCAGAGAATTTATTAATTTATCGATGGCCCGGCTGTACTTTCCAGCAATAGCCCAATAATCAGGCTTAAATATGAATTGCAGATTTAAAAGGATATTTCTCATATTCAGTGGAATAATAAAGGCCACCTGATTAGGTGGCCCAGTGATTTAAAACGGAATTGTTTGCCTCTGATTCAATATTCAAGAGGTTTGATTCAAACTTTTTGATTCCCTATTTGTCTTTTTGGAATTTTTAGGATCAAGGTTGTACTTCAGATCCTCAACAGAATGAATAGGCCTTATAGGAGGTTCTTCAGGGTATGAATTGTCCTTTACTGCATAATCTCCCCTAAGATTAAGAATATCGATAAGACCGTCGCAAATGAAAATATGTATCCCTTGCCTCGCGGGCTGACTCCTTGCCATGGCATACATCTTCATCAATTTGTGAATTGACATAAGAGTCTAAAACGATTTGAAGTATGTCGCTTAGTTCTTCGGCCCAAAGATTCGTGGTTAAGAACTCCTCGAAATATTGAAGTATTAATTTATGATTATTTTTCATATCTTTGACTTAGGTTTGTAGGTTATAAAAAAGCCCCCTGTTCTTCTTAAAACAGGGGGTTTGTTATTATTGTGCGTTTGGTTATTCGCCAATTGAGTTGATTGCGAAATAGTACATTGGATGTGCCCGTCTTGATATAGGAGCTCCACCATCCATATTGCCAATATTCATGTAAAATTGATTATCAATTAGGCAGAAGAGGCATTGACCAATATTAGTGTCAGTCAATATGTGATCTAGGCCAATCTTTCTTGCATATTGCTTATGTAATCCATCTATTCTAAATGTGCCCTTATTTAACCCTTCAACTTCAATAATTTTAAATGTTCTGACATCAGGGCGTTTATCAGTCTCGATTACCTGAAATACGCTCGGAATGTACTCAAAATCTTTTTCTTCCGTATATGGCAATTTTGGCTCGGGTATTGCATTAAACTTTTCCATAATTTTGATTGGGTTTTAAAGTGTTAAAAATGAAACCTACATTGGCCGAATGTAGGTTTTCTAATTATTTAGATTTGTATTGATAATGTCAAATATTTCGCTGTGAAAGAATTATCTGAAGAGGAGAAGCAATTTTTAGATTTCTTAGCTGAGGTAGCTATATCTCACATTATTAACAATACTCACTTTGAAGAGGAAGACCATCAGGTATAGAAGATCCGATTATTTCGCCACTCAAGGAGTAATTAAAATGGCAGAGTGGATTCATTACCAAAGTCCGGCTTATTACCCCATTCTTTTCTTCCCTGCTTCAGGAGGTTTTGATAGGCATTCCCTGTATCTACATCTTGAAAATCAGTAACGATGTTATCAATCTGCTTTGGCTTATTCCCGGTCCTCTTATAATCCAGAACCGATAACATATCATTTCCAAAAGTTGAATACCTGCTGCGGAATGGATCAAATGTTATTTCATAGATTTCATTGGGCTTAGCAACTATCTTTTGCTTCTTGATCTTTTGGCTCCCGAATACCGTGGATGAGTCCCTGAAATCTTTCTTTTTGTTCGGTCTCCATACGATCAGGACATTGTCAGCTTTATCGGCAAATGTGCCACCTCCTTTGATTTTGTATATGTCAGGTTTAGGATAGTTACCCGTGTTATTGTCTACATTAGGGGTTACCTGATGAGCAACCAGGTGCATTGAGATTTCATTATCCGTAGCAAATCGCTTTAGCGCTGTCATAAACCTGCTGATGTAAAGATGTTCCTGTTCATATGGCCTTGAATCGTGCTCTATTGTATTGTACGGGTCCAGGATCAAATGCCGGATGCCAAACTTTTTAACCAGGAATCTTGCAAGTGGAAAGATGGTTTCCAAAGTGTAATGCTCATTGGGGTGAATAATGAAAAAATACTCATTAATGAAATTCAACCCGGCAACATATTCTTCTTCTGTCATCCGGTTGGAATATTGAATATCTGATGTCTTTCCAATGTACATTTCAATCAGGTCTCTATACAGATCGGCAATTGGGGTGTTCTCAGGGCTGAATAATGCGAACCTATCCCCATCCATCCCCGCTTTTAAAACCGATAGCTGAAGTAGAAAGTTTGTCTTTCCTTCATTCATATAACCGGTCCAGACATTCACTTCCCCGGTACGCCATCTCCAGGCTGAATCAATGTGCTCATTGTGGGTAGATTCAGCCTTTTTAAAACCATTTTTGTACTGGCACATCAAATCCTCCTGCACATCCTCAAGGGAATAAATACCGTCAGGTTTAACGATTTTAGCAGTTCTCAATAATTGAGCCAGCTCATAGCCACCGTATTTGATCAGGTATTCGTTCGCATCCTTGCAATCCTTAAAGTCAACCAGATAGCATTTTTCAGCACCGATTCTCCGGACAAGCTCATCTCTCAGTCTGACCCCGTTAGGGTCATTATCAACCGCTATATATACCTTTTCGGCGTTGTCGAACACTTCAATGCAATTCGAGTAACATTCCAGTTTCTTATCAACACTTTTATCATTCACATTAGGCGCTCCCTGGTTTACTGAGGTGTGATTCGTGAAGCCGGCAACCTCCCAGCTCATAGAATCGAATTCTCCTTCTGAGATAATAATTTCTTTCTGACCGGTGATCCGATCGAGATTGTACATTATTGGTTCGGCATCCTTGGCCTGAAGGAATCTTTTATCATCGATATACCGGACTTTGTAATTGACCATTTCGCCATTCCGGTAATAGGGGAATGAAATACCATTGCCGTCATTGGTACTGATCAGTTTGTTATTGGCGATAATCTCTTCGGTAATTCCCCGGCTAATCAGGTAAGCCCTGGCCTTATCATTAACCCCGATTTTTTGGGGTTGCTTCGGAAGAGTATATGTCTTTTTGGGAATTTGGAAATTCATATTTCTTACAGATCCTGCTTTTCCGCAATGATGGCAGTTGTACACTCCTTCCTCAATGTCAACGGCCAGGGGAGTATCCCTTTTGTTTTTTGACCTTTGCTCCTGGCACCAGGGGCATTTTAATTTCTGGCTTCGGGGACTGGCTCTTGGATATATCCCGATTTTTTGAAATTCTTCAATGTAGCTCATTTCTGATTTTCGGTTTTAGGCACTCTGTATTGCTCGAATCCATCATCTTGGTACATTTTACCGCGAAAGGTGGTATTAGGCGAATTTTGGGGTGGGTCTGGCTTAAATTCAGCCATTGTCTGTAATTCATCCAATCCCTTTTTGCCAATCCAGTTTGAAAAGTGAGTAGAAAATTCAGATTTCGACTTATCAAGATTGCCGGTAGCCTGAAGGTGGCCGATGAAATGCCAAAACAGCAAGGCAAGCTTTTCTTTCCCTTCCGGCGTTCCGGTGTAGATGCCCTTGGGCACCAGGACTCTTTCGAAAGAATTATTTTCGATGATGCCCAAAGCATACGAATTCAGGATTTCGATTTTTCCCTCCTCGGTTACCGGCTGCCCCGATTCGACTTCGGCATACGGATTTTGGGCCGGATCCGAAAAATCGGTTTTCGCCTCTGGATTTTGAAAATCTTCGCCATCGATATTTTTTAATTCATTGTCAATATCAATATCAATATCATTGTCAATGTCATTGTCAGTGTTTTGTAGATGTTTTGTATCTTTTTTGTTAGACGTTTGTAGGCTTCCTTTTCTGTCTTTCCGATTTGATACGGCTTTTTTCCTGGTTTCCGAAACCTCATTTTCACGTTTGTATCTCCTACTGATGAATTCGATGTAACGACCGTCTGTATTGATTTCACAAATATTATAGTCCTTAAACTCCTGAATTATTTCATCCACTTTTTCACTTGAAACCCTCCACAAATTTTGTAACCCGTTTGTAGGGATTTTGTAAAAACTACTCTTTCCATTTGAGAACATTTTGAATATAATTCTTAACCATGCCGCCTCAGCTTCAAGGCTCAAAACATTGCAATCTTTCTCCCAATCTCCGATATAAAGGGGAATATGTGGTAGGTTTTTATTAGCCATTTCCGAATTTTATTTTACTAAAAATATTTTTTGTAACCAGTTTTGTAATCCGTTTGTATAAGTTTTGTAAACTTATTCCCGAAAAGGACTATAGTTCCTTCTATAATCTGAAGGTTTGAATTTTACCGGGTCCCATTGTACATAAGGCTTGAATTCATTGCCATCCCGATACAGGGCAGCAGATTTGAAACCTAAAAGATGACCGGGCCACCAGGTAGCAACTGTATTAACCAAGTGCGATTTTAATTCTTCAATTAGATTGAACTGGGAACCTGCGGGGATCATTCCCTTCTTACTGTCAAAGCTCAGTGTTACGTTATGCTCACCGCCAAATTTGTCAAGGAAGGTAAGCAGCAGGGCATCTGACTGTATTTGCAGCCTGGAATCATTTACCTGAATCAAGTCCGCATCCGGTGTTATAAATTGATTATTCATAAGTTTGATTTTAAAGTATTAGTATTTGTTTATTTGGAAATTGTGCCTATAAAGCCGGCATCCGCAACAAAGATTTCAATTGTATTGTTCTCCGTTTCGCAGATCTTAATAGTGTCATCCGCCTTTAAGGAACCATCATATTTTTCAATCCAGCTTTTGACCAGGTTATGAATATCTACCAGCTGCAGAGGTGTAAGTGTAATTTGATTGTTTTTCATATAGAACGGTTATTGGTTTTATTAGATCCGCACCCGGATTCGAACCGGGGACCACCTGCAAACACGAGCCTCAGGCATGCTACCACTACACCATACGGATACCGTTATTTTGAATTGCAGTTTTCCGCCTTTGCAGGAAGTATTTACGTGCCTCATTCGTGCATCTGCAATGATTTTATAGTCTTAATCATTTTTTCGCCACCCTCTCGTTTCCGTTACAAGGGCTTTCCCGTTTTTATCGCTCTGTAGAACTCCACTATTGTGGCTACCGGCTTATCGTATGCTGTCGGCTTTTCAGCATCGGATAACGTGTTGTTATCAGTTAAGAACTTTTTGGGCAATACAATGCCAGGTGCGTTATAGCACTATTTTTTTGAGTCCTGAATTTTCAGGAGTCCTATTCTGTATGTATTGCTTAGGTGCGGTCAGGGAATCGAACCCTGATCAACCATTACCGCGAATTCATCATAATATCTGTTTCGCTATTTTTTGATTTCCCTTTTCATTTTCCTTTTGTTGATTAGCTTTATTTTTTGCTCATCAGTCAAGCCTTTGCTTTTACGGGGCTTTGGCGATTGTGCAGATGCCTCAACCCCGATCTCAAGCTTACAGCATATTCTTTGAATCTCCTGGGCGTGATACTTCAGAAGTTTTAAGTCAGAAACACTTATTTCTATATTCTTCATTGCAATTATTTGAAGTTTTCTATTGATCTGACTGTAATTCTTTTTCCCCTTCTCTCTAACCTACCTTCCTTTAAGTATTTAAAGATTGATGACTTCGATACTCTCAGAATTTCTGCAGCATCATTAATGCTAATAGCCTTTATCCTGATATCGGGTATAGGCTTATTATAAGATGCTTGCATTGCTCTTTTTACAGCATTGTAAATCAAGTCTTCAAGTTCGCCTAATGTTAATTGAGTTGTCAGTACAACAGATTTGCTCCTTTCCATAATTCTTATTTTTTGTTTAATTAAAAGTTTGTAACAAATTTAATTTAAACAAAACGCCCTGGCTCTTACTTAACACGGCTTTTCTTTAGCCTCTTCATTTCCAATTCTTCCATTCTGGTGTCTTTTGGTTTGGGCTGCATCTTCCATTCCATCAACTCAGATTTCTTGAACCAAAGTGTTGCACCTTGCTTATAATAGGGTATAGCATTCTTTGATACATAAGAATATATCGTTGACTTTGATTTGTTCAATAGTTTAGCGGCCTCCTCGATGTCCAAATCCTCTCTTCCCATCTCTTGGGACACAGATATAAGTTTTGGATCAACAGAACGCATCCATTGCAAAATCTCAGCAACAGCTTCCGGAAGATTATTATGAGTAACCTCTGTTATCATTTAGTTAAATCATTTTTAGGAAGTCTCTTAATTTAATAGCAGGTTTGGCTTCAAGCCACCCTCTTTCAATTGTCCGTAAAATAGTGTCTCTGTGTATATTAGTGTTTAGCTTAATATTGGAAAATGCAGTTTTGTTTTCTCTTGTATAAATATTCAACTTTTCTAATTCTTCGCTATTTAAGCGAACTCTGCACCTTTTACTTACAATTACGCTTTTTTTTGTACCTTTACTTAATTTCATAATAGTTAAATGGTAGTTACAATTAATTCCTTTGCTATTTTGATGATGTAAAATTGCGCATATTAAGCGCAATTACCAAATATTTGCGCAATCATTTTTGATTTTTTTAATATTTATTTGAATGTTAATTATATTACATTGGAAACAAAAGAAATAAATCTATTAGAGATTAGGGATCTGCTTAAGGTTACCCAGTTAGAAATGGCAAATGCTTTGGGTGTTAGTCGAAGAACTTTGCAGAATTGGGAAAAGTCAGGCGCAATTCCTGAGGAAAAGATAGAGAGGTTGGAAGCCTATGCATCTTTAATGCGCAAATCAAATCTGTTTAAGAACTTTTTATCTGGAGAATTCAATGCAAAAGACGTTCTTAATGAAGGAAGCCCTAACCAAGATCCAAAGCTAGAGAGTAAAAAACTTAAGTTAATTGATATGGATGGCAATGTGTATGAAGTTGAAAACAATGCCATCAATAAAGAGTTTCCTAAACGCACTTTTGAAGAACCTAAAAAGTTACCATCTGATCCTTATAGGAATTGGGGTAAGGGTGTGCCTGCCTTACCTATAAAAGTACAAGGTGGATTTGCAAGGCATTATACTGATCCTATATACTGGAAGAACTTAGAAAGAGTGCATTTTCCAGGACTAAATTTAAATGGTCCAGAAGATAAGTTTCTATGGGCAGAGATGGAGGGTGATAGCATGACTTATTATGACCATAACGCAAAACTAATAACTGGGATTCAGCATGGCACGTGGGGCTTATATGAACAAATTCCTAAAGAATATTGGAGAACTGGGTTACGAAAATATTATGTCCATTTAATAATTACAGAATCATTATTGACCGTAAAAAGGGTACTACAAGATAATGATGAAGAAATTGTATTGAGTCCGGACAATGATATCTTTGAACAAGAGAGATTTCACCTAAAAGACATCCAAGGTATTTATGTTTTAAAAAGAAAACTTGATTGGAATGCGCCTCCTCCAAGGAAACACGAAATTAAAGTATAAGGTAAAATATGAACTCAATGAATATTGATGAAATTACAATAAGAGAAGAAGCGCAAAGGTTTGTAAAAAATCAGCTTAGAATTCGCATTGATGGTGGTGCGATGTTTAATTCTGTGAAGGAAAAATTAACTGATTTCTATACAAATGAATTCAAGGCTTTATTTTTAGACGAAATTGAAAAACAGATCAAACTTGAATATGAAGCAGTAGCTGAAAGGAAAAATGATCCTAATAGTAGAATTCCCCCACAATTGTTTAGTGCGTATAATAGTTTCTTTTTTTATTTAAGGCAAGAAAAAAGTGTTCTTCCTGTTATCGCACATCAAAATCATGTATCAAATCCAAATGAAATCAGAAACAAGGTTTTTGTTAGTTACTGTCATAAAGATAGGGATTATCTCAATGAAATGAAAAGACACTTCAAGCCTTTTGATAGCTTAATAGATTTTTGGGATGACACCAGAATTCAACCTGGGAAAAAATGGAAAGAGGAAATTAGGAAAGCAATTAGTAATACTAAGGTGGCAATTCTCCTTGTAAGCGCTGACTTTCTTGCATCAGAGTTTATTATAAATAACGAATTGCCACCCCTTTTAAAAGCAGCTGAAGAAAATGGAGCTGTAATCCTGATCTTGATCTTGAAGCCGTGTTTGTTTAAAGAAGTAACAACGTTAAGCGAATTTCAGGCAATGCACAATATATCCCATCCAGTTATCAAAATGTCAGAAACTGAAAGGGAAGAACTATATACAAATGTGGTTAGGCAAACATTGAAATGCTTAAAAGATGAATAATTATTTGAATCCTCCGTTCTTAGCAAAGTCATAAAATGAGGCTTTAAGCGACATTGAATCATCCATTTTTGTTGGCCAATGCTTTATTAAATCTTTTTTGGCCAAATCTTCGATTGTCATTTTTACAAATCGAGGCTCAATTTCAAGTTCCTTGCCAACTGTATTGACGTCAATTGTGATCATTTCTGCATCGTTATCTAGAAGATACTGAACAAATTTGTTCTTGATTTCCGTAGTCATAAATTTTAATTTACTCAAAATTATTGAATTTTGGAACCCGTTTTTAAGATATTCATAATAATTTGTTACAATTGTAACAAATTGTTACCCTCTATAAGATGAACTCTGCAACCATTAGTTTTGAAGCATTTATTTCTGTATTAAGTATTTTATCAGGAACATTAATTGCGGTTCTTACGATATTCTATTCAAACCGAAATACAAAAAAGCAAATCACTACATCTAAACTTGAAGAACTTTATCAATTGCTCCAGAGATTTAGCCAAAAATATTACAAAATTCAAGAGTTGTCTTACCTGGCAGACGGATATTTAGAACGCAAGGACTCCTTATCTAAATTCTACGAGGATAGAGATAGAGTTATTTCCGCATCTGAAAGAAAGTCAATCGAAAATGATCTAGGCCGATTGGAACTACTGATCGTTTGCTATACCAAGGAGCCAATAAAAAAGGAACTGTTAAATCTAAAAAGGTTAATTAATAGTTTTTTCGCATATTCAACTACGGGATGGAGCATTGATAGGGAAGTTTATTATAAAAATGGGTTTCCTCATCTATTAGAATTTTACAAAAGAACAGAAATATTAAAAGGTAAACTTGAAAAAGCTATTCAATCTTAATTGCAACATGAAAAACACACTTTTAATTTTTGCAGCATTATCTCTATTCTTCACCAGCTGCGATCCGGAGCCAACACCTGAACCGGATGGAAATCCTTTAGTAGGTAAGGCTTATATTAGGCCATGGGTTGATCCGTTAGGTCGCGACTCATATTATGGCTACATGTTTATATCATCTGATTCATATGCAATTGTTTTGGGTTATGAAGATAGTATTGCTACACCTACAGAAGAAAGATATCATTATTCATATGCATATCCTGTTATAGAAATAGATAGGGGTTTTAAGTTAAAAGTCAATGAAGATTATACTCAAATTCAAGATTTACAAGAGGATACGCTTATATACTATATAGTAAAATAATAGCCATGAATAAATATACTATATTAATTATTACGTTTGGGCTTTTTCATTTTTGGCTGCCGACCACACCCGGAGCCAGAACCGGTTCCTGAAGTTAAAACACTCGTAGGACACGTTTATGTAGCGAACTGGGTAGAAGAATGGGGAAAACATTGGGGATTCTATTTCGTTTCAGATACGAGATTTGACCTGGTAGATTACGACTCAATATCCGGCACAATATATGAACATCATGACACAATGGAGTATACACTCGAATACCCCGAACTAAATATCGATGATGGTTATAACCTTATCATAAACGAAGACTACACGGAAATAAAAGATCCCGGTACACACAAAATCTACAAAAAGATAAAATAACAACTGAGAACCGATGGAAATAGGCGGATACAGAATCATCAGATAAGATGTATAACCTACTTTCATAAGTACATATTAAGTAATATATTTACACACTTTTGACAACAATTAAAAGTTATCTTATTATTTAATATTATTTCCTTTTGGTGAAGACATTTAACATAGCAGTAGATTTCAGACATATTAAAACACATTGCGATGTCGTTTCAGTACTTAGTCCTGCATTTTATGCAAAGAAAAATGATATCGTTTACATTCATTTAAATCTGAACATCCAATTACCTAATTTTTTATACTCAGACCATTTGATTCTTGTTGCTTCCTCTGTGGTCCATTTAAGAAGTAATGGAATTAAAGTAATTGGATCGGCTACGGTTGATTCAAATAAAGGATGTACACAATATGCAAGCAGGGTAAATTTTTTTAAAATTATAAACCTTAACTACAAAGAAGGCTTCAGAAGGTGGCCTAATAAAGGTACATTTACAGAGATAACACAGTATGATGCCAATTCGGTAAACACTGTAAGTTCTGCAATTAGAAAGATTTTGATTACAAAAAGCCATGTTGCAATTGAGGTTCAAAGGCTATTGTATTATTGTCTTTCCGAAATAATGGACAATGTCGTTAATCACTCTAATTCTCCTCATATTGGCAAGGGATCAGGATGGTGTTGTGCACAATATTTTTATTCATCTCAACAAATTAGGCTTATAATTTGCGATACGGGAGTAGGAATACATAATGCCCTTACAAAAAATGAAAACTCTAAGTTTAAAAATTTATCTGAAAGAGAATCCTTAGAAAGGTGCACTGAAAATGGTGTCACAAATGGTGAGGGACAGGGATTTGGCCTGTTTGCCACATCTGAATTTATCAAAGAAAATAAAGGACAGATGATAATTTATTCGGGAAATCATTATACTCATATAGTAGAGAATACCAAATATACTGAGGCCGGAGAGTTTTGGAATGGAACATTTGTGTTTCTTAAAATTAACACCAATGTCCCAGTTGATTATAAAAAAATTATGCCTGTTGACCATACGTTAATAGATGATTATCAATTTTATATAGAAAGCGAACAAGAAATTAACGACGATTTGTGGTGATTTTATTAAAAAGGTTATAATTTTGTTTTACATCCAATCAATCCAAATAAAATGAACTTCCAATTTAAAGAGTTTGGGCTCCATTTGGGAACCAGAGTTCATGGGGCCTGCATACGACAACAAATACTTGATTCATTTAGCCAAGACAATAAAATCATATTTGATTTTTCAGGGGTAGAAACTATTTCTAATTCTTTTGCAGATGAGTGTTTTGCAAAATTGATATTAATACATCCAATTGAACTAATAAAAGAAAAAAACAACATTTGTGGGTGCAAATGAGTTTATTAAGTCTGTGATTGCACGGTCAATCAAATTAAGGCTATCCCCCGTGGCTTAGAATTTTTTATAAATCTTACCCACCATCCCGGTGGGTTTTTTATTGTGATAATAAAACCAAAATCCACTATATCCATTCGATAGTAACAAAGGGCAGCTATATGCTACCCTTAACTATGTATTTTATCGTGACAATTCTTGCATACTGATTCAAGCCAGATAATAGGTTCTCTTCCAATATTTCGTGCGTATCTCGTGTGATGAACCTCAGTAGCAGGATCACCGCAATAAACGCAGCGCCAGTTATCTCGTTTAAGTACAACATATCTTTTCCGCCTCCAGTCGTCTGATTTTAAATATACTTCCCGGTAGTATTTTCGTCTTCTTTCCCGAACCGAATTAAATCGGAAACGTTTAGCAGAAAATATTAATGAATAAACAACAGCAATTAATATGAGAATATAAAGGCTATTCATCTATTATTTTTTAGATAATCAATTTATCTATCTACCTTATTCCATTCGTTGATAAAATTTCTTCCTGTCTAGTAATAGGGAAAACCGATGATAAAAAGATTCTACATGATAAAAGTAGGTTTCGTATGCTACCATTCTATTTCTATAAGGAACATATACCTTTTTCTTTATAGAGTACAAAATAACCAGGTACATCTACAATCGTAAAAATGAATATTTGCTCCTTCTCCCAATCGGTTGTTTCCACAAAATTTAATATCCAATACATTGACTCGTCGAATTCTCTATTATCATATTCTAAGTCATTATATGACAGAGCAGGGGCAATTGTCAAATTCACGGTAAATTCCAAAAGCATCAACTGTATCTTCAGATTTATTTACCAACAAAAGATAATCTTTCACGATTTTCAAATTGTTTCCGGGATCATTTTCCGCTGACAACATTTCATAATCCTTCAACCCGCACAAATAAAATTTAACTACAACGGTGTTGCTATTAATCTCTTTGAATAAATCAGATAGATATTCTTTCTCTTCAGGGTTATTAAATCCAAATTCCCAGACTTCATTTAATAAATCTGTACTCTCTTTTTCGTCAAATAAAGATCTATAATTATGCTGCGCATATTCACAATAGTATGAAAAAATTAGGCTGAACAATACTAACATTACCTTCATGACAGATGCATAAAAACCTTATACTAACACCAAAAATAGCTAATAAATCCAATCAGTACTTATTTTTAATCAAATCGCCACCAACCTGGAAAATGAAAATACGGTGTGAGAGGAATAAAAAAAGTAGACAATACTACCTTTAATCAAAAAAATGAGTGAAGATTTAAGGTATATCCGGAAACAGCTTGCTGAAATTAAACTGTTACTACAATCAAGAGAAGAGCCCGTTAATGAAAAGGAGGCTGCCATATATTTGGGGGTAAGTCAGAAAACTATTCAAAACAAAGTATATACCGGAGAGCTTACAGGAACCTACGTAATTAATCGGATTGGACACCGCATGTACTATAAATCCAAACTTTTGAGAAGACAATAGGGTATAGCAAAATTACTATAGATTAAAATTTTGCTTCAATTTCAGGCATCAATACAGCAGCTGCTTTTTTCAATTCTTCTTTTTCAAAACCGGCAAAATAGCGTTCTGTAGTGGTAATAGAACTATGGCCCAGCATTTGGCTGATCATAGCGATATTGGCACCTGAATTCTTCATAATGGTGGCAAAGCTATGACGGGCATAGTAAGTAGTTACCTCTTTCTCGATTTCCAGTTCCTTGGCAATTGCTTTCATCCGCTTATTGATATACCTGGTGTAATTGTAAATTACCTTATCTTCTTCCTCCGGTGTCATTCCAGGTTTAATAAATGGTAAAAGGTAGTCTTCTTTAATTATGCTCTTATTTCGGTATTTGTTGATTATTTCCAGGGCTTTGGGAAGTAGTTGAATTTTGATCTCTTCCACCTGTCTTTTGGTCCGCTTTGTCTTTTCACGAATAAAAGAAACCTCATCCTTCTTCAAGTCAGTTCTTTTTATCCTGAGCAGATCAGCAACATTGATTCCGTTCATCAGGTAGATCAGGATCCAAAACTCCTTATACATCAAGGACCTACTGCCTTCAGGAAGTTGATATTCAAATATTTTCTTAATCTCATCCAGGGTTAGCGCCTTTTTTATATTCCGGCCGGTGGGTATTTCGTATTTCCTTTTGCCGAAAGGATAGCGCTCTGGGGTAATCCTGCCTTCAGATATTGCGTAATTAAATACAGACCTCAAGGCCCGGCAATATATGCCAATTGTCGTCTTGCTTCGCTCTAATTCATCCATATGTTTCTCATACCCTTTCAACCAGGCTGGGGTTACATCAGCAAGGGTAGCATTTTTCTTATATCCCAGGAAGGACCTTTTTGCTTCATTGCAGGATTGCCGGTTTCCCACTCGCTCCGGTTCCATTTGCTCAATATACTGTTCAAAGGCATATTCCAGTGAGTCTTTCAAGGCTGCATTCTGTAGGAAGAATTTTTCAAACTGGTCGAATGAAAAGTCATCCTTCATTGAATCCACCACCTTAATTGCCTTTGCATAGCAGGATTGGACATACGAAGCATCAGATATTTCCATTTTGGATTTAGGCTTTTCATACACATCCCGGGTCATTGATACACCTGTAGGGTAGTACCGGCGGGTCCGGTTGTAAGATACTTTTATAGATATCGGGAGTTGATTTTCTTTATCCGGATAATACTTGTTTAGGTATATTTCAATCTTCGGTCTCATAGTTCATAACACATTCATAACACAAAAGTATAGAAATCGAAGCAAATAGCAACAAACCCATCCTCCAAAACCCTTGTAAAATAAAGGTTTTTCAAAATAGGTGAAAACGGTTGTTAAGTAGTTGCCGCTGACTCATAATCAGGGGGTCCTTGGTTCAAGTCCAAGTGGGACCACCAGAAAACACAAGGGTTTCAGTCTTATTGGCTGAAACTCTTTTTCTTTTCGCAACACAAATTTTACACTGACAATAAAAAAGAGTAACAATTAGCTACCCTTTTTCTGTTAACACACCACAATCTACATGTGTGTATTTGGATCTTGCCGTTCACCGTCATTTTGATATTTCTGATCCCCTTGGCTTCCAGGGTTCCAGGATTGGTTTCCCTGTTGTTGTCGGGCCTGTTGAGCTTGCTGGAGATGTCTTTCACTTGCTGCTTCATCGTTATTCCTTAGTGCACTTGCCGCCTCGGCGTAATGCTTTGCAATTTCTTCATACTGCTGAATCCTTTGCTGGGCATCCTGCTGCTGATTTTGTTGTGCATTTGGCTGATTTTGCTTGCCTTGATTTTCCATAATATAAAGTTTTTAAATGGTTAACTGATACACTAAAATAATTATATTCCCGGCCGCCGGCTCATAATGTAACTATAACCCCTTAAATGAAACATTATTGAACTATTTATACCACAATGTATTTTACCGATACATATCTGATACTTATTCATTTCTCAAAATATTAACCTGAACGAAGTGCCATCTCCATAATCTTCAGGTGTAATTAAGGGTTGTCCAGGATCAGAAACTTTAGAGGGATAACAAATGGAAAAGACATTCGGCAGGCCGTTTGCAGCAAACCTGTTCGGCCTACACAGGGTATCATATCCGGCATAATCCTGCAGAGGAGGGCACAGGAAAGGTGTTTTAATATTTCTCGAAACGATGTGGGTAAAATAGCTTTTTTTCTTAAAGCAGGTATTTCTTTAGACTTCTTTTACAAGTTAGAATAAATGTGCTGAACAAAGGAGACTAACCGGATGCTATCGCTCCAAAAAGCAATATCATCTTCCAAACCCACCCCCTGTTCTGGTGGCACGGTAAACAAGTGATCAGTAATAATCGCTCCTTAAATGGGTATTTGCCTTTTCCGCTTCTTCGATCGGTGTATAGTCTGATAATATCTCTGCTCCTCCTTTCTTGACCCAGACATCATGCTCGAAATGAACGCTCGGCTTGCCGTCGGCAGTAATGATACTCCAGCCATCATCCAGGAACTCCACATGACGCTTTCCCATATTGATCATCGGTTCGATAGCCAGTACCATATTTTCCACTAATTTCTTCCCGGTTCCCCTTCTGCCGTAATTCGGCACTTGCGGCTCTTCATGCATGTTTCTTCCCAGGCCATGACCCACTAATTCCTTGACCACACCATAATTATATTTACCATTCGTATAGTTCTCGATAGCATAACCGATATCCCCCGTTCTGTTGCCGGTCCTGGCCTGCTCTATTCCAATATATAAAGACTCTTTCGTTACCTTAATAAGCTGCATCACTTCGTCGGGGACATTTCCAATCGCGAAAGTATAGGCATGGTCTCCATGAAAGCCGTTTTTATATACACCACAATCAATGGAGATGATATCTCCGTCTTTCAGCTCATAGCCGGAAGGCATCCCATGGACCACTTCTTCATTGACGGAGATGCATAGCGCATAAGGAAACGGGTTATTTTTGGGGCCATACCCTTTAAACGACGGCGTAGCACCATGATCATGAATAAATTCATCTGCCAGGTCATTGATAGACATCGTTGTAATTCCGGGCTTTAATATTTTGGCCGTCTCTGCTATCGTCTTGCCTACCAGAAGTGCCGATTGTCTTAATATTTCTATCTCTTCCGGGCTTAGTAATTTGCTCATGTAATAGTATACTTTTAATGCTAAAGGTGCAAAGGTACACATAATTCCCGAGGCAGGCCAGGGATGCGTTCAGGGGCAACAGGGTCAGGGATTGGCATATTTGTAGTAACTATTGGCCTGCTGCGTGCAGGTCACCGTAATGTCATTCACACATACATGGGAAGGTAGCAGGGCACAATACAAAATGACATCTGCCACATCTTCAGGTCTCAATACCTCGAAGCCATTATAGACACTTTGTGCTTTTTCCCGGTCGCCTTTCAGGCGGACCAATGAAAACTCTGTCTCTACCATTCCGGGGTTAACATTGGTTACCTTGATGCCATGAGGCAGCATGTCTATCCTTAAGGTCTGCCCGATGGCATCCACGGCATATTTGGTAGCACAATACACGTTACCATTCTCATATGCCACCTTACCGGCGGTGGAGCCGATATTGATCACATGACCCGCGCGATGCGGGATCATCAAAGGCAGCACAGCTTTGGTCATGTAGAGCAATCCTTTCACATTCGTATCGATCATGGTGTCCCAGTCGTCCATATCGCCATCATGGAATGCAGCTATACCCAATGCAAGTCCTGCATTGTTCACCAGAAGGTCTACACGGGGCCATTCCCGTTGCAGCTGTTCCGACCAGCTTTGTACGGCCTGCCGGTCGCGTACATCCAGGGTGCTGAACCGGATATCCCTGTCCGGCCACCGGTCTTTGATCTGCCGGAGGCGCTCCGCCCTCCTTGCGATCAGCCATAATTTCGCTTTGGGGTTATCCGTTAAAAATTTTTCTACTGTCGCTTTCCCGATTCCCGAGGTGGCTCCCGTAATAATGATATTCATTCGTAAATCTAAGCATTATGGTCCATAACTGCTGTCCAATTCCTTAAATTCCCTGGGGTAAAATACAGCTGTTATCACCTGATTAAGGTAACATCTCCCTTCACAGTCCGGATTTCTCCCTGCAAATTTCTGACTTTTAATTCATAAAAGAAAACTCCGGCATCAACCGGTTTTCCTTTGTAAGTTCCGTCCCAGCCTTCATTCCTTGAATAGGTGGCATGTACCATCTCTCCATACCTGTTGAAGATCCTGAACTGGTCGACAAAGGGATAGCCCACGATCACGGGTTTGAAATCATCATTCAGGCCGTCCCCGTTCGGGGAGAATGCGGTAGGTACCAGGATACTCGGATCCTTGACCACAAGAATATGAATGGTATCCAGGCCATTACACCCTTCCAGCGCACCGACCATGACTGAATAGGTATAGGTCCCCGTATCCGGGAAGCTGACTTTGGGATTGTGTATATACCCATCTGACAGATAATCCTTGGGAAACCACTCGTACTGGTCTCCACCGGTTGCATTAAAGTTGTAGTCATAGCCCAGCACCACTATTGTATCATTACCGGCAAAAGGGTCAAACTGCCTGATATCCAGGGTTTGTGTCTTCACAATCCTGCACCCGAATGTAGAAGATGCGGTCATCTCCACCTGGTAGCTTCCTCCTTCCGGATAAACATGCGACGGATCGCTTCCTGATGCACCGTTACCGTCACCAAATGACCATTCAAGCACATAAGGATCACTCAGGCTGGTAAAGACGGTATCGTGGAAAGTAATGACCTCACCGGGGCAACGGATCCCTTCAATGGTAAAATCCGCGAAGAATACCGGGTATACCAGAACTTTTCTTTTGATGACATCACTGCAGGTACTCCCCGGGTTGACGGTAAGCGTGATCTCGTACGTGCCTGTATCTGCGTAAGTATGTGCCGGTTCGAACGCTGTAGAAACCGGGCTGCCGTCACCGAAATCCCATTCATAGGCAAAGCCCCCTTCACTGGTATTCTCAAACTGTACCGTAAAGCTCGAGCATTCGACAATATAGGTATTGGGCAGATCTGAATACAATGGTGTATTCGCAATTACATTCTTTGAACAGTTGGTCACTAACAGCTGCAGATCCCGGGAATGGGTGTTCAGTAGGGTCCCGTCTCTGTATTCTTCCACACATACATTCATCTGGTATCTTCCCGGAGAAGTAGGCGTAAAGAACATCATGCCATCATCCGGATCAATATACACCGGTGGAAAAGCAGGGATAGGATTATCATAAGAATAACCGAACTGATAAGGAACTACTGTAAAAGGAGGAGGCGTAATGTCGAAGCCTGAAGGCTTGGCAGCATCCAGCGTTGCTCCTGTATAGGAAGGACAAAGCCTGTACACAAGGGAATCGTTATCCGGATCCGTAACACTGAAATCGTATGAAAACGGATTGGCGGAACAAATGATCTGCGGAGGTGTATTATTAAAAGAGGGAGAATTATTCGGACATTCCCCGGCAGAAAACGGCGGGATCGTAGAAAAATAAGAGACACCGATCACCCCGGGATTATTGATATTGAGAATACTGTAATTCCTGCAGCACCTTTGATTCACAATAGTATAGCCATATTCACTGGGCGGGAGACTGACATCAAACCGGAATACGAGCTCCCTGAGACAGACATTGGGGTAGTTGCTGATGCAATCATTGCTGAATTCGGGTGGAACAATTGTTGTATCGATAGCATTGGCGCTTCCGCTTCTTATCAGCGGATGATCAGGAGCATTTTCAAATATGGCGTAATACAAAGGCTCATCATCTAAAATCACTTCTGTTAACCCTCCCAGGCAATCCTGGTAAATCTTTATGGTAACCCTGAAATTATTCTCCCCCAAATTAATGCATTCGTAAGACACCTCCCCACCTACCAGGTGAGAGGCCTTCAGCTTCCCGGGATATGCCAGCCCCGAAGTCCATAAGAGCAGTACCATAAAAATTTTCAAACGCATGAATCCCTGTTTATTTCATTGCTCATTCTTGTCCTAACAAATATAAGAAATAGGAACTTAAACTTATCTAAATATCCATCTTTTACATTACAAATACCACATTGATTCGTGCTCAAATCTGTCTATGACATAACTCTGCACTCCTGAATGTAAATGCGCATGCCGTCATCCAATCGTTAACCAGACCCCGATGTGCCATCCTAATGAAAGATATATCCTATAAATATAAGACGGCAAAAAACCGGGAAACTATAGTCACCCCGGAAGATTTATTCTCTTACCTGTCTTATAAACCGTCCCTTTAAAGGCACAGACCAGTTCATTGTCCTGATTATAAGTCCTGATATCATATACCCCCGTTCTCCTTCCGCTGTATATCTCTTTAGCTTCCACCGTCAGGACATCCCCCAGCCTCGCTGCCCTGGTATAGGAGATAGAGACCTCAAGGGCCACACTCAGGTCATCATGGCTATTCGAGGCAAAAGCCAGTGCTGAATCGGCAGCTGAAAAAAGAACACCTCCATGTACCGTGCCCAGTCCGTTCATCATCTCAGGTATAATGGTATAGGTAAACCTGGTATATCCCTTATCCACCTCGATGTGCTGCAACCCCATCCATCTGCTGAACACATCTTTTTGCATCAGCAATTCCAGCATCTCCTGGGGTGTACGCTGCCTGCTCATAACTTATTATTTTTTTGAGTAAACACTTTATGATCATATCGCTGATAAATCCAATTCATGAGATAAGCCAGCGATCCTCCTATCACCATTCCTCCCAGGATATCCCCGGGATAATGGACACCTACATAAACCTGTGCCCAGCATATAATAGCAGCCCATAATACAAACAGCCACCGGGAGTACTTCATGCTGATGCGCTGGGTAAAGAAAATAAAGAATGCAATAGCAAAGTGATTGGCTGCATGAGAAGAGGTGAAGCTGCCGTTTCCCGGGCAGTTAGAAAGCCGTAGTATCATCAGGTGCTCTATTCCGCTCCCGTCCTGACAAGGCCGAAGCCTGTCGACTCCCGGCTTCAGGATATGGGAACTGATCACATCTGCGAGGGCAACAGATGCCAGAAGAAGCAATATCCACCACCAGGATTTCCGCTTCATCTTGAGAATGACAACGATCAGCATCAGCACGTACAAGGGTATCCAGTTCCTTTTTTCTCTCCAGAGGGGCAGGAACACATCCAGGAATGAATGGCCCCCATCCTTATTGATCAGCAAAAAACAATTGTTGATCCCAGTGATTTAATGTGTCTAAAATGGTGCTCAGCATTTGAAAATTGATCTCTGCCGCAAAGAAACAGTAAATTTTTCTCATGCAAAGGATTGGGTAAAGAATCCGTTGATCGGCATTTCCCAAAGTGATATCTTAACAGGTATGCCATCCTAAGGCCAATTCCGGTACTTGCAAAAAGTCAACATCTAAACAAATACGGAAGTAATATCCATACCAAATGTAAATATAATCAGAAAAACACTATTTTAGTGTAACATTGTACCGTCACCAACCGATTCATCTGAATAAAAGACATCTCCACCTTTGAAAACGAGTATATCCCGGCTGATCACTTTCATTCTTCTGCTGACCTGTACAGCCCAGGTCACATACGGATCAGATACCTTATTGCTGAACTTCACGAAATACGATCCTGAGACATCCGCCGGCTTTAATTTTGTGACAGCCCAGGATTATCTTACATTTTCATACAAAGTCAGGTATGCGGACAGTACCCGATTTGCAGCTAAGGAATATGAAGATAGCCATTGGCATACGGATCAAACATGGAAAGTAAAGAACGAAGATGGAAGGAATACCTACTGGTACCGGTTCAAACTGAAGGCAGGACCCGAATATGTCAACTACCCTTTTGTTATGATTATGGACGGTGAGGGTGCCCTGGAAGTGTATATCGATGGTGCACTTCAGTCAACAATGGGTAAGATCCCTCCAGATCATCTTCAAGCGGAAGCAGAGTATGTATACCTCTCAGAGTATCCTGTCATCCTTTCTTTTAAAGATACCGGGACCTACCAGGTGGCCATCAGGTATAAAAGCAATATCGAATCCGGAAATGATGGAGATTCGTGGTTTGCAATCAGGACAACAGATGTCTCCAGCTACCTTTCCGAGGTCAAGTCCGAAGGCATATTTACAAGTATAGCAGTCGTAGGGATCGGGACTGTTTTCCTTTCCTTATTCCTGGTCCACCTGCTGTTCTTTTTATTTTACAGAAAAGACAAAGCCAACCTGCTCTTTGCCATTTTTACCCTGAGCATTAGTATCGTCATGATAGCGTGTTATGTATATATTTATGCCGAAAGTCTTCAGTACGATGATTTTTTTAGCATAACTATCAATATCGTACCCATCATCAGCTGTTTTACCTTATGCACCTTTATATCCTATATCTTCTCAAAAAACAAAACAAGGGATATCAGGATCCTGGTTATTGCTTATGCTCTTGCCCTGATATTTGCAGTATTTGACTACTTATCCATCTTCGACCTGTCTGCCGTTCTGATCTGGATCGTACTGGTGGGCACAATGATTTATACCATATTCATGATCATCAAATCAATGATCAGCCGGCTTCCCGGTTCGTTTATCCTGGGAAGCGGGGTCTTATACTTTTTACTGTTCCTCTTTATACTGCTCATCATTGTCCTTATTAAAGGAAATTTTACCTTTAATACCACTGTATCATACCTGACGCTGACTGCCATATTCAGCATACCGCTTTCGATATCTGCATACCTCGCCTGGCGATTCTCTACCACCAGCATGAGCCTCAGCGAGCAAATCAAGAATGTAGAACAGCTCTCTCTTGAGAAGCAGAACCTCCTGGAATCACAAAATGAAAGACTGGAACAGCAAGTAGCGAAAAGGACACAGGAATTAAAAGAAGAAAAACAAAAATCCGAAGAGCTGCTGCTGAACATTCTGCCTCATGAGGTAGCTGAAGAGCTGAAGGAAAAAGGGTCTTCCAAAGCACAGTATTATGACGAGGTTTCCGTCATTTTCACCGATTTTGTCAACTTCACCGCCCACTCCGAAAAACTGGGGGCAGAGGCCATGCTGCAGGAACTGAATGAATGCTTTACGGCTTTCGACCTGATCATGGAAAAACATGGACTGGAAAAAATTAAAACCATAGGAGATGCATATCTTGCCGTGAGCGGACTCCCGATATTAAGCCCGCATCATGCAGAGAAAACAATCCTGGCAGCCTTAGACATTCTTAATTTTGTCAGGGAAAGGAAGCTACACCATCCCCACAGCCTGGATATCAGGATCGGGATCCATTCCGGGCCATTGATCGCGGGAATCGTAGGGGTGAAGAAATTCGCTTATGACATCTGGGGAGATACCGTCAATACCGCTGCGAGGATGGAGCAGAACAGTATACCCGGCAGAATAAACATTTCACAGGAAACCTACCGGCTGGTCCAGGATACATTTACCTTTGAACCAAGGGGGAAAATAAATGTAAAAGGGAAAGGGGAACTGGAGATGTATTTTGTAATACAAGCTAAAAATGACTAAACTTGTTCCATATGGATTATCAAGCTATATACAAGGTGATCATCAAAAAGCTCAGGGAAGAGCTGCCTGCCCACTTAACCTACCACAGGCGTTGCTCATGTCACGGATGTCATCAGCGCAGTCCGGGAAATAGCCGAAGCTGAGCAGGTATCCGGAGAAGACCTGACCTTACTGACCACAGCAGCGCTATTTCATGATACCGGCTTTCTCTTTGGATCCAAAGACCACGAAGCCAGGTCCTGTGAGATCGCCCAGGAATATCTTCCGGCTTATGGTTACAGCCAGGAGCAGATAGATAAAATTAAAGGGATGATCATGGCGACGAAGATCCCTCAGACTCCCCAAAATCACCTGGAAGAGATCCTGGCCGATGCGGACCTGGACTACCTGGGCAGAGATGATTTTTTCACTATTGGCAATCGCCTGTATGAAGAGCTGGCGATGTTCGGTATCCTGAACTCCGAAAGGGACTGGAACCTGTTACAGGAGAAATTCTTAGAGAACCACAATTATTTTACCAGGACCGCTATCGATAAAAGAAGCAGGAAAAAAGAAGAAAACCTGAACATTATCAAATTAAAATTACAAAACGCCTAACGAAACTATGTCTTCCAATGCGAAACACCACGGACCTTTATTTACGCTTCCGGATATTATCTACCTGATACTTGGCGTACTCTGCGCCAGCTTTGCTTTGAAGAGTTTTTCTGGTACCCAACCATTTTCTGGACGGGGGTGTAACAGGCATTTCCCTTTTATTTTATGAAGTTAAAGGATGGAACCTGGGCATACTGCTGATCTTGCTCAACCTGCCTTTTATTGTGCTTTCCTATTTCAAGGTGGGGAGGCATTTTGCCCTGCGCAGTGCCCTGACGATTATCCTGATTGCACTGACGATGCATTTTTGTCCCTTTTCCCGAGCTTACTCATGATAAACTGCTGGTCGCTATGTTCGGTGGCTTCTTCCTGGGAATAGGTATCGGGCTGTCGATGCGGGGAGGAGGCACCTTTGACGGGATGGAAGTACTGGCATTAATGACCTTGAGAAAAAGCAGCTTCAGCATCACAGAGATTATCCTGGGGATGAATATCATCATCTTTATCATTGCGGCGCTCTTCATCAAAGTAGAAACGGCCTTGTATGCCATACTGACTTATATCATTGCCAGCCAGACGACCAAATATGTCATCGAAGGGATCGAGGCTTACACCGGCGTGACCATCGTATCGGGGAATAGCGAAGATATCAAGAAGGCCCTGGTTCTGAATTTAAACCGGGGCATTACTGTGTATAAAGGTGAAAGGGGATTCATGAAAGCGTCCTTTGAAGTAAGCAGCGAGGTGGATATCATCTTCACGATTGTCACCAGGCTTGAAGTCCGCAGATTGAAAAACATCGTGCATGCGATCGATCCCAAAGCTTTCATCTTCACGCAAACGGTCAGGGAACCACAGGGTGGAATCGTTAAAGAGATTGTTAAGCACTGATCCCGGTACGATATCTCTGGCCATCTGTGGAGGTGCTGATCTGAATACAGCAAGGACCAAAGTCCCGTTTTCAATCAGGTCCCGCCCGGATAGAAACAAACGGGAAACCTTACCCGGACTTCTGACATTTTTATTAATATTGAACATCTTTCCATACCGGATCAAGTATTTTTCAAATTGAGAACAAAACAACGCAGCAAAACGATTCCTATCCTTTTTTGGCTGATCAATAGCTCCATCATTGGTATTTATATTTACCTGGTGCCTTATTTCCCGGGACACCGCTTTGATACCCAATGCTGGGGCAACTGGTCAGCACATATCCTTGAGCATGGTTTGCTCCGGACATATAATGGTTCCGGAAACAATTATTTCCCGCTCTATCAGTATATATTATGGGTATATGGAATGATGTGCCAAAGCAAAGCTTCCATCCTGGAGCATATACATTCCTTAAGGTGGGTCACTTTTGCTTTTGACCTGGGATTGCTGTGGATCATTTATCAATGGATAAACCACCGGGTTGCCTTCGTTTTTATAGTTGCCATTACCTTACTCAATGCAGCTTATTACTACAATACCCTGGTATGGGGGCAGGTAGATTCCATCCTCAGCTTCTTTGTCCTGGGAGGATTCTATCTTTTATGGCAGAAAAAAGAAATAGCCGCCAGCATCATGATGGGACTGGCCATGTCCTTCAAACTGCAGGGGATCATTTTTATCCCGGTATTCGGGCTGTTGTTATTGCTCGTTCTTCCTGTACAAGGCATATTCAGGAGAACGGTAATGTGCCTCCTGGCATTTTCGCTCACCATACTTATCGTTTCTTTGCCCTTCCTGGTCGATATGAATACCCGTGCCGAGGTCATTGAGGGTGCGGCAAACCTGGTAGATTATTATCCCACCATTACAGTAGGCTCATCTAATTTCTGGTCGGTCATATTCGGAAAGGCTGCGGACGAACTGCCGGACGGGGAGAAAGTGCTTTCGCTTATTTCTTATAAGCACCTGGGCTTGCTGATGTTCTTCACCGCATCCGTCTTTGCTTTGTGGCCATTGCTGCAGCTGGTCATCAGGAAGTTCAGATCCCGGAGCTGGCAGCTGCCTCTCCCTGTTCTCATCCTTTCTATGGCCCTGGTTTCCCTTTCATTCTTTACTTTCAATACCCAGATGCACGAGAGGTATGTCCATCCGCTGATGGCGATCCTATTGACCTATTTATTATTGACCAGAGACTGGATCCCTTTCGTTCTCTTCTCTTTTGCTTATATGATGAATATGGAGTCCATCATCCAAAACTGGGGATGGGGTAATTATGAGATCTTCATCTTTAACCGGCAATTACTGGGGAGCATCTATATCATTGTGTGGGTCTACCTGGCCTGCCGGCTCAGGCAGTCGGTTCGCAAGCACAGCTCACCGGATTCCGGCCTGGTGCTCTATTCTGAAAGGCAATAAAAAATACAGCTGTTGCCAGCTGTATCTTAAAGATATGTCCTTTATCCGGAGATGCACTCTTTTTAAGAATGAACCATCATATTCCGCTCTTCCCTCCATTTCTTTTTACCATATCCCGGGATCACATGATGTTCACTATGGTAGGATGACCTTACCAGGGGACCGCTTTCTACATAGTCCAACCCCATACTGTATCCTTCCTCCCTGTAGAAAGCAAATTCGTCAGGATGTACAAACCGGACAACCGGTAAATGCCTGGCTGTAGGCTGTAAATATTGCCCGATCGTCACGACATCACAGCCATTGTCTTTCAGATCTTTCAATGTCTGCAGCACTTCCTCTTTTTCCTCTCCCAGCCCCAGCATGATCCCTGACTTGGTCCGGACACCGGCCTGGCTCAATCTCCTGATGACTTCCAGGCTCCTGTGGTATTTAGCCTGAATCCTTACTTTACGGGTCAGCCGCTCTACGGTTTCCACGTTGTGCGATACCACTTCGGGAGCTACATCAATTACATTCTGTAAATTATCCCATTTACCCTGGAAGTCCGGGATCAATGTCTCTAAGGTCGTATCCGGGTTCAATGCCTTGACTGCTTTGATCGTATTGGCCCAGATAATGCTGCCCCCGTCTTTCAGTTCATCCCTGTCTACCGAAGTGATCACGGCATGCTTTACCTTCATCAGGTAGATAGCTTCCGCTACCCGCTGCGGTTCATCCCAATCCACAGGATCCGGTCTGCCGGTAGCCACTGCACAGAATCCGCAGGACCTGGTACATACATTTCCCAGAATCATAAACGTAGCCGTCCCCGCTCCCCAGCACTCACCCATGTTCGGGCAATTGCCGCTTTCACAGATGGTATGGAGTTTGTGCTGATCGACCAGTCCCCGTACATGCCTGTAACCCTCACCGGTTGGCAGCTTCACCCTTAACCAGTTAGGCTTCTTGACTCCTTGCTGTACAGGGTTATTTTCTTTTGGTTTTGAAATAATAGGTAATTCTATCATGAAGTCTTTATTTCCGGCTCAAAGATAAGATTTATTCGACAATGGGCAGGCAGGTTCCTATCAATGATCTCTATAGGTGATTCACAACAGGCAGATCACCAGCGCTTCCCAAATTGGTAGCTCAGGTACAGGTTTGCAAAAAATGAACGTTCCTTAATATCGGCCATTTGCAATACCGGGGAGAAATAATAATCACAGGAGACCCCGACGTCAATGGCGGAGACCCTCTTGGGATTCTTGGCCATATCAAAGTGTATGCCCCCTTTTACATTAATGCCGAACAGGGTCTCTATTTCCGAGAATCCTTTCGTAAAGGCTGCTTTACCTGCTATATTCTCCCGGCTTAAGAAATCAAACCTGGTCGTAGAATCATACTTAATCGTCCTTCCATCCAACAATGAAAGGTAATAGGG
>JAHHDV010000033.1 GCA_019739295.1 Taibaiella sp. | reverse complement strand
AGCGTAACTGCCGGCTTATGGGTCATCAGTTATTTTAAAAAGAGACAAGCCTAATTCAAACTCCTGAAATCCACCGGTACCAGTTTGCTCACCCCGGCTTCCTGCATGGTCACGCCATATATTACATCCACGGATGCCATGGTCTGCTTGTTGTGGGTAACGATAATAAACTGTGAGTTGTCACTGAACTTGCGGATCATAGAAGTGAACTTACCGACATTAGCATCATCCAGCGGGGCATCCACCTCATCCAGGATACAGAATGGTGCCGGCTTGATCAGGTAAATTGCAAATAAAAAGGCTGTAGATGTCAGGGTCTTCTCTCCTCCTGACAGCTGTGTCAATGTACTGGGACGCTTCCCTTTGGGCTGCGCATATATTTCTATGCCGCTCTCTGCAATATTGTCTTCATCGGTAAGCTTCAGGTCTGCATTATCATCCTCAGTAAATAATGCCTTAAATACGGTAACAAAATTTTCTCTCACCTGGTCAAATGTCTCCTTGAACTTCGTATTGGCAGTCTTCTCCACCTCCTCGATGGTAGCAAGCAATGCTTCACGCGCCTGCTCCAGATCTTTTTTCTGATCTACAATAAAGTCATGCCGCACTTTCATCTCCTGATAGGCTTCAATAGCAGTAGGGTTGACTTCTCCCATATTGTCCAGCCTCTTCTTGAGCTTCTCGGCTTCTTCATTCAGCTCTTCAACAGATTTTTCTGTTGTCCTCTCCTCTTCTAAAATAGACTCCAGGTCTACCTTAAACTCTACGCCTAATCTTTCTTTAAGCCCAGCAGTCTGCAGCTTCATGGAATTCAGCTTTTCCCTGATCTCATTCAGCAGTACCTCGGCGCTTTCCTTTTCTTTCCGCTGGCGGGTGATGCTCTTCTCATGCTCTGCAACGGAGTTCCTGAAATTATAATATTCCTGATCCCTGAGACTTAATGCTTTTTCTTCCTGTTCCTTTTTCACCAGCAATTCGTGGATCTCGTCATCGCCAAAGTTCAATTTACCTGTAGTTTCCGAAATCAGATCATTGGTTTCCGACAGTTGCTTTTTATTCTGCGCTATCTGAACCAGGAGTTCTGCGAGCTGGTTTTCCCTAAAACTGACCTGTTGTTTCTGATTTTCCAGGTTTGCCCTGGCATTATTGGCATCCAGCTGGTACTGGTTATATTGCTGCTGTGCCAATTGATAATCCTGCTCACATAGTGCAAAGTCATTCTGGATCGTCTTTATTTTCTCTTCGAATGCCTTGAGCCGGTTATTGAGCTCCGTAAGGTTACCGTGCTGGTCTCCCGAACTATCTTCAATGTCACTGATCTGCACCCTGATCTCGTCTATCTTATCTTCATCCTGTTCGATTTGCTGTTCCAGGTGTTCGATCCTGTTCTCCAGCTGAACTACCTGATTCGCCTGCTGATTGAGCAATTGTTGCTTATCTCTCAGGGTACGGTCATTCAATTCTTTGTCCAGACCTGTTATGGTGATGTGCAATTGATTGACTTCGGATTTAAGCGCTTCTGTCTTTTGCGCACTGGTACTGATCTCTTCTGCCAGTTTTTTCCAGGTGCTTGGCACGGCCTATCTTATTCCCTTCGAATACACCTACACTGCCACCACCTATACTGTTTGCCTTCCGGATCATGCTGCCATCTTCACTCACCACTGTAACCCAGGCAGGAACAGGGATCAGCGTGTCCCTGTTATTTGTGATATACACATTCAATAAAAGCCACTCGGCTATAGCCTGATACTTCTTATCCACATCCACTACCTGCATTGCCGGGAGCAATCCCTGAAGCTCTTCCGCGGCAACGGGAGTCTGGATCTTATCCAGAATAAAGAAATTCGCCTTACCTTTCTTATTATTTCTCAATAAGGAAATCGCTTCTTCCGCTGCCTGCAGGTCATCTACCACATAATAGTTCAGATAAGGTTCCAGCACATTCTCCAGTGCTTTCTTATATTCATCTTTTACCACAAGAATATCAGAAACCAAAGGGGCTTTCCGGGTCCAGTCCTTATGCTGGCTCAGGTATTTGATACTCTCGGGGAATCCCTCCCAGCTTTGAACCAAAGATTGTAGCAGATCGTGCTCGTTCCGCCTGGCATCCAATATCCTGTTCTCTGCCGCAAGATGCTCCCTTATCTTTTCCATTTCTTCCTGGTGGCTGAGAATAGCGGTTTCGGTAGTTTTCCTGGCTTCCTCCAAAGACTGGACTTCCTGCTCTGTAGCTGTTTTATTCTGGACAGCGGATTGCAGTTCCTGTTTCAGCTGATCCAGCTGCATGGTCCTGCGCTGCTTATCATCCATAGACTGATGCTGGGCACGCATCAGGTTCGCCAGTGTCGTATCTGCTATTGCTTTCGATTTCTCTACTTCGAACTGTTCCCGCTGCAGGTTTTGCAACTGGCTGCGTTGTTCATCAAGCTCTCTTCTCTTGGCTTCATAAAGGCTTCTCTTTTCATCCAGGCTTTCGGCTACAACCTCAAACTTGCCCGTAAGTAATTCAAGATCAGAAGCCAGGTCTCCAATCAGCTGTGTTGCTGATTGGATGTTGTCCTGTATGGTTTGCTCCTGCAGGCCGGCATTTTTCAGGAAATTGGTAATGCTGCTCATCCTGTCCTTCAGGTGATCCAAACGCTGGGCTGCAAGCTTTTTCTCATTTTCGAGGCCCCGTATCCTGTTCACCAGGTCATTGAACTCTTTCTGGGCTACATTGAGACCCTGCTCCATCTGAATGAGCTTTACCTTATTTTCCTCTATCTGGGCTTCATCTCCTGCTATCTCGGCTTCTATCCTGAGCTTACCATCTTCTATCTCCTGGAATTGCACCTGAAGTGTCTGGTACTTCTCGTTATATTCCTCTAAAGACGCTTTGGCCAGCTCGATGGATATATCCTTGTATTCATTCTTGATGCTGAAGTACCGTTCCGCTTTCCTGGCCTGGGATTCGAGGGTACGGAGATTATTGGAAATTTCGAAAAGCAAATCTTCTATCCTGCTGATATCGCCCTGGGTACCTTCCAGCTTATTTTTGGCTTCCTTTTTCCTGGTCTTGTAAATAGAGATGCCCGCGGCCTGCTCCAGCATCCTTCTGCGGCTTCCGTCCTTATCCTTGATGATGTCATCCACCATCCCTAACTCTATGATCGCATACGAGTCATTACTGACACCCGTATCCAGAAACAGGTTATGAATATCCTTTAGCCGGCAGGCTACATCATTCAGCCTATATTCACTCTCACCGTTTTTATAAAATTTGCGCGTAATGGTAACCGTGGTAAAATCCGTAGGCAGCAGATTCCGCGTGTTCTCAAATGTCAGTGAAACCTCTGCCATTCCAGAAGCATTCCGCGACTTGGAACCATTAAAAATCAGGTCCTCAAGGTTATCAGATCTCAGGGATTTGATCTTATGCTCACCGATGACCCACCGTATGGCATCCACAATATTCGATTTGCCGCAGCCGTTGGGCCCTACGATGCCTGTAATGGCATTGTCCAGCACCACTTGTGTCTTGTCTGCAAAGGATTTGAATCCTTTTATGTCCAGGGATTTTAGCCTCAATTTGTAAAATTTTTATAGGGGCTCAAAGATAAACAATTTTATGTTTTGACAGGCGGGAAAAGAAGAAGCCTTATCCTCGTGCGGGCTATTAGTACATTTTCTGATCCGCTTACGGTATCTCCATAATATCATTTATTGCGGATGAAAAACATGCCGGCAACCTTATATAAAATTATGATAAATAATATTTAATTATTTTATAATATACATTGTTCCGTTTGAATAAAACTGGCAAACGATGTAATTTTATATAAATAAACGCATGATTCATGCTGAATAAAACTCATTATGCAAATGGTCAGAAAACCTATGAACATATAGGGGATGAGATCAGGATATTCTTTAAGAACGGGAATGTAAAAGCTAAAGGAAAGTATGTCCATTCGCTGATGGAAGACGAATGGAAATACTACAGACAGGATGGACAGCTATGGCAGATAGGAAGATTCATCAACGGAAAGAAAGACGGTTCGTGGAAGAGATACAACAAGGACAATCAGATTGAATATGAGGAGTATTTCAAAAATGGCAAAATCGCCAGAAAATAAAAATGCCCGGAATGAAATCCGGGCATTTTTGATGTAAGAAATCTCTAAATTATTTATTCATAGTCGCTAAGAATTCTGCATTATCCCTTGTACCTCGCATCTGTGTCAATAAGAACTGCATGGCTTCTTCCGTATTCATATCAGAGATATGATTGCGCAGGATATGCATCTTATTGATCACATCTTTCTCCAAAAGCAGATCGTCTCTGCGTGTAGAAGAAGAGGTAATATCAATAGCCGGGAAGATCCGCCTGTTGGCCAGCTTTCTATCCAGCTGCAGTTCCATATTGCCGGTACCTTTGAATTCTTCAAAGATAACCTCATCCATCCTGGATCCCGTATCGATCAAAGCAGTTGCTAAAATGGTCAGCGAACCGCCGTTTTCAATCTTACGGGCAGCCCCGAAGAATTGCTTGGGCTTCTGCATCGCATTTGCTTCCACACCACCACTGAGTACTTTACCGCTAGCGGGTGCTACCGTATTGTGTGCACGCGCCAATCTTGTAATGGAGTCAAGAAGTATCACCACATCATGTCCTACCTCTACCAGTCTTTTTGCTTTCTGTAATGCGATCTGCGAAACCTTCACATGTTTCTCAGCAGGTTCATCAAAAGTAGATGCAATCACTTCTGCATTTACACTTCTCTGCATATCAGTCACCTCTTCAGGCCGCTCATCCACCAGCAATACAATCAGATAGCACTCGGGGTGATTAGCGGAAATAGCATTGGCCACTTCCTTAAGCAGTATTGTCTTACCCGTTTTCGGCTGTGCCACGATCAGGCCTCTCTGGCCTTTTCCTATGGGTGTGAACAGATCCATAATACGCGTACTATAGCTATTGTTGGTACCAGAAAGGTTCAGCCTTTCGCTTGGAAAAAGGGGTGTCAGATAATCGAAGGGCACCCTGTCCCTGATCTCTTCAGGCTGCCTGCCGTTGATCGTATTTACTTTCAATAAAGCGAAGTACTTCTCACCTTCTTTGGGCGGGCGGACACTACCGACTACCGTATCCCCGGTCTTCAATCCGAACAACTTGATCTGTGAAGGAGAGACGTATACATCATCCGGGGAGCTCAGGTAGTTATAATCACTGCTGCGCAGGAATCCATACCCGTCAGGCATCATTTCCAATACCCCGTCTCCCGGGATCACACCATCGAAATCGATGTTAAAACCGGACTCACCTTCTCTTCCTTTATTTTTTTGATTAAAGCTTTTATTCTTTTGATGCTGCGGCTTGCTCTGCTGCTGTTTCTCACTTCCTTCCCCAGCCTGCGGATCAGTTTCTTTCTTTTCTGTTTTTGCAGACTGATCTTCTGCTTCACCTGCAGCTTCCATTTCCTCTTGTACCACCTCTGCAGGATTACCAGAAGCTATTTCGTCATTATCTTCCACACCTTCTTCCGGAGTTTTCTCTTCCTCCTGGACCCTGGCTTTTTTAGCAACCCTTTTTCTTTTTGTCTTGGTCTGGGGCTTATCAACAGATACCTGAACGGCTTCTGTTATATTGCTTTCTTCAGGAGATAAGGCATGCTCCTCCTGATCCTCTATGTTTACGGGAACCTCCGCGGTAACTGTCTTTGCTTTTCTGACCTTTTTCCGGGCAGGCTGAGAAGCTGCGCCCGGCTCTGCCGCTTGTTTTAAAGACTGCGCATCAATGATTTTATAAATAAGGTCTTGTTTTTCAAGTTTTTTAGCATTCTTTACTTCTAGGTTTTCTGCTATATCCAATAGCTCAGGAACGATCATTTCGTTCAATTGATTAATGTCGTAGGGCATCTTTTTGAATGAATAAATACAAAGAAATGTATTTCTGTTTTGTTGAAATATAAATTGATAATAAGTTTTGGAAGAGGTGGATACTGGCTGTATCCGGCTTTATTGAAGCTATAGGTAAGTGGGTTTGAAATACCAATAGCATACCAAAGGTGAATTATTTTTTTTATTTGACAAAATATATTTAGTAAATATTTCCCTAACAAACGGTACTTTTTGCCTTTGAAATCATCTCTTTAGAAGACACATAACATTGAATAAGAGACATCCGTTACACCATAGAAACGATCTGTCTGGCTGCAATATAAGCACTCGTCCAGGCATTCTGAAAATTGAAACCTCCGGTGATCCCATCTACATCCAAAGCTTCTCCCAATATAAACAGGCCGGGAAAATCCCGGTATTGCAGGGTCTGCGCCTGAACCGAGGAAAGCCGGATGCCTCCCGCCGTTACGAATTCTTCCTTGAATGTGGTTTTGCCCTGGACCTGGCATTCATATTGGGTTAGCTGTGCGATCAGCCGGTTTTGATTTCTGGATGAAAGCGCCGACCAATGCTGATAGGGATCTATTCCGGAGTCATCTATCAAAAATTCCCATAACCTTGCCGGCAGTCCAAAGGGATTTTTGTGCTGCAGAATCTTATTGCCCTGATAGGATTTAACAGCAGGGAAATCTGCCCTTAATTTTTCTTCAGGAGTATCTCCCAACCAATTGATCAGGATTTTAAAATTCCACTTTTTGTCTGCCAGGAGCCTCGCTCCCCAGGCACTCAGTCTCAATACACAAGGACCGCTCAGGCCCCAGTGCGTAACCAGCAAAGGTCCGGATGCATTCAGCTTCTCTCCCTGGACCTTTATTTGTGCATGAGGCACTGATACACCCATAAGCTGCGTAATCGGGTGCCCGGGCAGGTTGAAGGTAAACAGCGATGGAACCGGGGATTCGATCTTCAAACCAAAATCCTGTATCCACCGGTACTGATCTTCTTTAGGGTACCCCCCGGTGGCCAGACATATAAAATCTGCGTGAAAAATCCCGGAATTCGTGTACAATGTATACCTGTCATCTTCCTGCTCGACAGATAGCACCTGGGTGCCGGTATGAATGGCTACCTGATTTTCTTCACAAGCAGTCATCAAGCAGTCGATGATGCTCTGGGAACTGTCCGACTTCGGAAAGATTCTACCGTCTGCCTCTGTCTTCAATGCAACACCTCTGGATTCAAACCAATTTATTGTATCCTGAAAAGAGAATTGGTACAATGTCTTTTTGAGCAAATTTTTCCCCCTGGGATATGCAGCTGCAAAATCCTGGATATGGACATAATTTCCGTTGGTAACATTACATCTGCCCCCACCGCTTACCTTTACTTTACTGAGTAGTTTATTCGTCTTCTCCAGGATGGTAACCCGGATGTTGGGGTGCCGGGCATTTGCGGCACAAAAGAAACCGGCTGCCCCGCCACCGATAATGATAAGATGCTTAGACATATTGAAAAATTAAACCCAAGGTGGGTATATGCAGGTCTGTCGCGTGTACCTAAGTAGCTTTCTGTTTCATTAACCTCGGCTTTAGGATGACGTAAATAAACGCCAACGGAAGGCACACTATTAAACCTGTCGCTATAAAATCATATTTCGTATGTATGATGACAATGTTGATAATCAACTGCAGCATTGCATAAATTATCGCAACAGTAAGATGCGGCAGCTTTTGTTCGTTAGCAAGGATTTGATAGAAATGCAGCCTGTGTGCCTGGAAAATATTTTGTCTTAAAAAGAGTCTGTGAAAAATTGTCAAAACCGCATCTACACCATACACTGCCAGAAAAAAAACATATTTTAGCTCCCCTGTAATAATCATTCCCAATATAAAGAAAAGCACCAAGTATCCGATACTCACACTGCCTACATCTCCTGCAAAGCACCTGGCTTTTTTTCTAAAATTGAAAAATAAAAATACAAGACAGGCAATGACACCGGTCAGGATAAAATGCTCATTTGTAAATGCTGAAATGAAATGATTATAATAGAGCACTGAAAGTAAAATAACCAGGCTATATAATCCTGTGATACCATTGATACCGTCCATAAAATTGTAAGCATTAATGGTACCTATAATCAGGATATAAGCCACTATAATCCCATACCATGGCAGCAAGCTGAACGCATTTAAACTATACAGCAATAAGGAAACTGAGATCAGATGAACTGAAATTCTGACTTTATTGGGCAGACTGCTTACATCGTCCCAAAAACTCACCACGCTTATGGCAACCAAGCCTAACACCAAACTCACTGTCCCTGTAAAATCATATGAAAAAGGTTGAAAAAAAACACAGTATAGGATCACCGCAATAGGAAAAATAACACCTCCGCCACGTATGGTAATCGTCGTATGAGAGCTTCTTTCATTGGGCTTATCAATAATATCGTATTTATCTGCAATACGGAAGTACCATAATGCTGTACCAAATGACAAGATGACAATAAGCAGTAAATATATATAATCCATGCGAATGTTAAATACTAAAGTTTTTATGACATTGATATTACCCGAGCACAGTATCCCTTTTTATTACTGAATTGGCCGGAATGGTTATCCCGGCTTTGATCACTGCGGCACCTCCTACATAAGTACCGGGATAAATACTGACAAAATCCCCGATTACAGCATCATGATCCACAACTACATTTGCATTAATGATAACGTGCTTGCCGACTTTTGCCCCGGGCTGTATCACCGCACCTGAAAGAATCGTTGTTCCCTCTCCGATACTTGCTGAAGAAGCAACATCTGCCTTGGGGTGAATGAGGGTACCAAACAGGTGTTGTACCTTTTTAGAAATCTGCTCCCGCAGTTGATTATTACCGATGCCAATGACTAATAATGACTTATCATTAACATTGAAAATATATTCCAGTTCCGGATCCGCATCGTCGAAATTTCCCCCAAACAAATATCCTTTCTGCTCGATCAAATCTCTCAAAACCCTGGCATGACCTCCACGCCCGTAAATTTTAAATTCCATGATAATAATTATTTATCTGAAAATGAAGCAATTGTCTTTCGAAGACCGTCTTCTATAGGGACGGGCATCTTATCTATGTTTAATGCTGATTTGATTTTAGTATTGCACACGACATAGTTTTCTGTGAGCTTTTGGAGGCGATCACTGTTTAAAGGTAACTTCAATATATCACCCAGTTTTGCCAGCCCCTTCATGATACTAACAGGAATGCTCCAGAGCCTGGACCTTTTGCCGATAGCACCTGCAATGATCCTTATTAATTGATTAGTGGACAAGCTTCCATCATCTGCTAGGTTGTAAATGCCGGATGGGATATCTGCAGCTTTCAGGATTTTCTCAATCATAAAACACAAATTTTCTATTCCCAAAAATGAACGTGAATTATGAAATGCTGCCAATGGATACGGGATTCCTTTATTTACAAACTGGTAAAGAAGATTCAAGTTGCCTTTATTCCCGGGACCATGTATCATGCAAGGGCGGATAATAATGATCTTTTTTCCAATGAGATCCTGAGATAGCAAAAACTGCTCAGCGGCCAATTTGGATTTACCATAAGCCGTTTTCGGATCAGGATCAACATATTCGGTTAATATGTCCTTTACCTCATCTGCGACAGCCTTTACACTGCTGAAATAGATAAAAGTTTTAGCCTTTGATTCCTGGAATGCTGCAAACAGGTTCTTGGTCAGCTCGGTATTGATGTCAAAATAAGCTTGTTCATCACTCGTATTCTTTAAATCATGCGCTTTACCTGCCAGATGAATATAAAAATCGGGATTATCACTTATTAAGCTCTTCCAATTTTTCTTTCTTAATGACAATGGTTCAATTATGAATCCTCTTTCCGCTAAATACTTGGAAAGGTTGAAGCCCACAAATCCGGACGTCCCGGTTATCAGAACATTAGAGTTAGCATTCATAAAATGTAATGGTTTCTTCAAGTACTTTTTCCAAGGACAGCTCTTCTACCATCTTTTCTCTTGAAGCTTTGCCCATCCGGGTTCTTAGTTCTTTGTCTAAAATCAATCTTTCCAGCGCTTCTGCCAGCGCTTCTGCATCTTTGGGGGGGACCAGAAATCCGTTTCTACCTTCCTCTACACACTCCCTGCACCCTGGCACATCCGTTGTAATAATTGCTCTACCGATTGCCATAGCTTCTATAAGCGATTTAGGCAATCCTTCTCTGTAGGAAGGAAGACAAACGATATCTGATTCAATCAAAACCGGCCTTACATCTTTATTATGCCCTTTCCATTCTAAATAGTCCTTTATACAGGCATTCTTCAGTTCTTCTTCTGTCAATGCAGAAGGATTCTCCGGATCAATATCACCAATAAGCTGGAACAGGACTTTACCTTTGAATTTTTCTTTTAATAAATATGCAGCTTGAATCAATTCCCGTATACCTTTATCAGCAAGCATTCTCGCAGTAGTGACAACAGTAGTTTTCTCTTTGAGCGTAATAGGAGTAAAAGGATATTCCTGGGTATCCACACCAGCGCCTTTTATAATGCGATAATTACCTTTGAGAAATCCCATATTTTCATATAGCGCTTTATCATCCGGGTTTTGAAAGATGAACTTTACATTTCCCGAGTATGCATATTTCATCAACCATTTTACAATTTTTTGTAAAAACCCGTTCCGCTCATTGATAAAATTGTATCCTAACCCACTTATAGCATTTACTACTTGCGTGTTTTTTAGTTTTACTATTTTGGCAGCAATGGAGGCATAAATCGCTGGTTTAATCGTTACATTATGAATGATTTCGGGCTGATGTTCCTTGAAAAGAGAAGCTAATCTTCTAATCGTTCTGATTTCATTTAAGGGGTTTCTACCGCTTCTCGCAAAAGGTATTTCTACAAAATGCAATCCTTTATCAATTATTTCAGATTTTCTTCCCGTGTCTCTTGCCAGTATGTAAACCCGATATCCTAATGATTTCATTTTAAGCGCCAATGGTAATCTATGTGATAAAAAAAACCAGTCAACATTTACTACCATAAAGAACTTCCTCATTAGCATCAATTTATAAATTGTCCTTAAAAAACTCTACGGTATATTTCAATCCCTCTTTGAATTTCACCTCCGGGTTGTAGCCTAAAATATTTTGTGCTTTGGAGATATCTGCCTGGCTGTGACGAACATCACCGGCTCTTTCCGGTCCATGTATTGCATTGATATCTGAGTTCAAATGGAACTTTATATTGGCTACCAGTTGCAACAAGGTAGTTCTTTCGTTGCAGGCACAGTTAAATACCTGGCTTGTTTGGATATCTGCCTCTAATGCTTTCATATTGGCCTGCACCACATTGGAAACAAAGGTGAAATCTCTTGACGTCTCTCCGTCTCCATTAATGGTGGGCGCCTCTCCCCTTAAAAACTGAGTAATAAATAATGGAATTACAGCTGCATACGGACCGTTGATATTCTGCTTGGGTCCGAACACGTTAAAATAACGTAATCCGACAGAATGATAGCCATAAACCCTTGAATATACTGAAGCGTACAATTCGTTTACATACTTGGTAACGGCATAGGGTGAAAGCGGGTTACCGATCCTGTCTTCTACTTTGGGCAGGGTAGGGCTGTCGCCATAGGTAGATGAAGAAGCTGCATACACCATTCTTTTCACGCCTGCATCCTTTGCAGCTGTCAGGACATTGAGCATACCGGTAATATTCACGTCATTGGTAGTCTGCGGGTCTTTTATAGAACGGGGTACCGAACCCAGAGCTGCCTGGTGCAACACATAATCCACTCCTTTCATCACCTCGTTCACCGCAGCGGTATCACGGATATCCTTTTCTATAAATACAACATTCTGCAGATCAAGAAATTCTTCTATATTCTCCTTATAGCCGGTAGAAAGATTATCAAAAACAATAATCTTGCCCGCTTGATGCTGTACTAAATATGAAACAATATTACAACCGATAAACCCGGCTCCTCCCGTTACTAAAAATGTGCTGTTGCTGATATCGGCAGTATGATATTGACTGAACTTCATTTGGTTTTTGTTAATATTGTTGTTGTGGTTTTATTTAGAATTATGGCATTACAATCTGCCGCTGACCTTTTCTTTTGGGAATACTCCTTTTACATCATAAAGTATCCTGGCATCGTCAATATTCAGATTTAAGAATTCATTATGGCCTACCGCAGCTATCACACTACAATATGAGCTCAGGTCTTCTATTTCTGATACCAGGTCCAAACCATACTCGTGTTTCACTTCTTCGGTATCTGCCCAGGGATCATAAACTGAAACATTGACATCATAGGATTTCAGCTCATTGATAATGTCTATAACGCGGCTATTGCGGATATCGGGGCAATTTTCTTTGAAAGTAATCCCTAAAACCAAGACATTTGCTCCTTTTACCTTCACATCACCTTTGATCATCAATTTGATCAGCTCGTTCGCTACGTAAGCCCCCATACTGTCATTCAGGCGGCGGCCTGCAAGGATAATCTCAGGATTGTAGCCTGCTTCTTTTGCTTTTTGTGCAATATAAAAAGGATCCACACCAATACAGTGTCCCCCGACCAGGCCCGGTTTGAAAGGAAGGAAATTCCATTTTGTACCTGCTGCTTCCAGGACCTCAGAAGTATCTATATTCAGTAAATTAAAGATCTTAGCCAGTTCATTCACAAATGCAATATTGATATCCCGCTGTGCATTTTCGATCACTTTGGCAGCTTCGGCAACTTTAATGGAGGAAGCTTTGAATGTACCTGCTTCGATGATCGAAGCATACAGGTCATTCACCTCTTCTGCTATTTCCGGAGTAGAACCGGAAGTTACCTTCCTGATTTTAGTTACCGTATGCATTTTGTCTCCCGGGTTGATGCGCTCCGGGGAGTAACCGCAAAAGAAATCTTCATTGAACTTTAAGCCGGTGATGTCTTCCAGGATCGGAACGCAGAATTCCTCTGTTACACCCGGATAAACGGTAGATTCATAGATAACGACATCCCCCTTTTTCAAAACTTTAGCTACTGATTCTGTCGCTTTTCTTACAGGAGTTAAATCAGGATTATTATATTTATCCACTGGCGTAGGAACGGTAACAATATAAATCTGGGCATCTTTGGCCTCATTGATATCAGCAGTGTAGGTCAGTTTGGTCGCTGCTCTCAACCCGGCTTCATCCATTTCCAAAGTCCTGTCCTGGAATTTTCTCAATTCCTCTATTCTTTCTTGATTGATGTCTAAACCAATCGTATCAAAATGCTTTCCAAATTCGGCTGCCAATGGCAGGCCTACATATCCTAACCCGACGATACAAAGTTTTTTTTGTTGCGGCATAAATTAAAATTGTTTATAATGCCTGCAAAGATAGGATAATCACTAAAATTTAAATGTAGAAATTAATCGTAAGCGGGTTCGCGCCCGCTATCAGCATTCGCTCAACCCTAAGGGAATATTGATGGCCAGCCCACCGTCTGCTGTCTCCTTATATTTGTGATTCATATCCAGGGCAGTTTCCCACATGGTCTTCACGACCGCATCGAGGGAAACTTTGGCCTCATAAGGATTGCTTTGTAAGGCAAGTTGTGCAGCCGTTATCGCTTTAATGGCTCCCATCGTATTCCTTTCTATACAGGGAACCTGAACCAGTCCCCCGACGGGGTCACATGTTAGCCCCAAATGGTGCTCCATCGCTATTTCAGAGGCCATCAGGCATTGCTTTACGCTTCCGCCCATACATTCTGTCAGGGCCGCCGCCGCCATAGCGGAGGATACCCCAATTTCTGCCTGGCATCCGCCCATTGCTGCAGAAATAGTTGCCCGCTTCTTGAATATACTGCCAATTTCAGAAGCTGTGCATAGGAACTGGATGATCTTATCTTCATCCAGGCCGTCACAAAAAACGGCATTATACATCAAAACGGCAGGAATAACCCCTGCCGCCCCATTGGTAGGAGCTGTAACGACACGGCCAAAGGAAGCATTTTCTTCATTTACGGCTAATGCGAAACAGCTGACCCAATCCAGGATATACGAGAAACTGTTGCCGCCCTCCCGAATGGCTTGTATCCATTCCCCGAAATTGTGGTAGGATTTGTTCCTGAGCAATCTTTTATTGACAGAGGCAGCCCTTCGCTTTACATTCAGACCTCCCGGAAGATAACCGTCCTGATGCACACCCCTGTACATACAATCTCTCATCGTTTCCCAGATCCTTAATATCCCTTTCCGGGTCTCCTCTTCTTTCCTGAAAGCATTCTCATTCTCCCATACGATTTCTGATATGCTCAGGCCTGTCTTGATGCACCAATGATGCAGCTCCGCTGCAGTTTCAACGGGAAATGGCAGCATCACGCGTTCCAGTTCGCTTTCATGGCGACCCTCCTGTACGACAAAACCACCCCCAATCGAATAATAAGTGTCGGCAATCTGATCTCCGGTATCCAATGTCGCCAACAAAGTCATAGCATTGGGATGAAAAGGCAGGGATTCCGTCATTAAAAAGTCAATATGTGTAGGCGGATAAAATCCAAGTACCCTGCTGCCACCCAGTCGGATCGATTTTTGGTCATAAATCTCCTGAATTTTATCGGGGATCTGGTCTACATCACAGGTTACAGGGTCCTCTTCCATTAAGCCCATCATCACCGCTACATCCGTGCCATGACCGACACCTGTCTTGGCCAGGGAACCATATAGCAGGATCTTCACTTCTGTCACTTTTGGGAACTGACCGCTATCTTTCAATTTCTGGATCCACATCAGCGCAGCTCTCCAGGGACCCAAGGTATGTGAACTACTTGGACCTACTCCTATTTTCAACATGTCAAATACAGAAATCGATTCTAAAGGCCTATTTTCCATAACCTGCGTATATGATAGCAAATATCAATCTAATATTCTAATGTACAAAAAAAGTTGCATTTCCTTAATGATTCATTCCATGTAGCTCCTGTTATTTTGAATGCCTGGCCATACGGATATGGGGAATGCCATCTTCCAGGTAAGGTTCGGACACCTGGCTGAACAGGTGGTGCTCATAGAACCTTTTGAGATGAGCCTGGGCAGATATTTCAATTTCATATTCGGAAAACCTATCATTAAGGGCACGTATCGAGACAGCCATTAATTCATGTCCTGAACCGGTACCCCGGTATCCGGGCCTGATGATCACACGGCTGATACCGGCTTTCGGGAAATACACGCCTGCCGGAAATATCCGGGCGTATGCAACCAGGATATTTCCATCCCAACCCATAATATGAACAGCTAACTGGTCTTTATCGTCTTCATCCTGATAAGGGCAATTCTGTTCTACAACAAAGACTTCTGTCCTCAATTTCAGGATTTCATACAATTCGTACGTTTTTTAATTCATCAAATGACTTTTCAGTAAATGAAATTTCCATTATGAGCTGCTTTAAGGATAGCTTTACTTTTAAAATACAAAAATACGCAGAAGCCGGATGAAGATTAATCATTATTTTCGAAGACATATTATCTCATTCAAGCAGGACAATGAAAGACATATTGGGCAAAGCTATTTATGAATACTATAACGGAGACAGGAAATCGAAGTTGTGGGTGTATGACCACCTGGGTCCTCGTGTGGAAATGAAAAGAGAAACTTATTTTCGTTCCTGGGATGAAATGCCTAAACTGGAAAAAAATTGCATTGGAATCATGCTCTGGTTCTATACTTGATGTAGGGGCCGGGGCCGGCTCTCATTCATTGGTATTACAATCCCGGGGCAGGGATGTCACGGCAATGGATATTTCTGCATTTAACTGTAAAGTAATGAAGGAAAGAGGAGTACATCAAGTGGTTGAAGCAGATTTCTTTTCGTACAATATACAATCTTTTGATACCATTTTATTGCTCATGAACGGTGTGGGCATTTGTGGCAAGCTCACCGGGTTCAGCCTGTTGCTGCAGCAATGCGGGCAATTGCTTGAACCCGGTGGCAAGGTCATTCTGGACTCTTCCGACCTATCCTATATCTATGATGAAGACCTGAAGAAACCAACGGACCGCTATTATGGAGAAGTAGACTGCGCCTATTCGTATAAAGATGCGTTTTCAGAGACTTTCACATGGCTGTATCTGGACTTCGGTACGATGTGCACCATATGTAAACAAAAGGGATGGTCCTGCACGTTATTGTATGAAGATGGGAATAACCAGTTCCTGGTTGCTCTTGAGAAAGAGTAAGCGCAAATACAGGTCAACTATTTCTGCAATTCAAATTTTATTTTGGAATTGCTTTCCAACAAAAAAGCCCCGGATCTTCGGACCGGGGCTTTTTTTCAGATATGCATTCTGTTATTTCGCCCTGATGCTTACGTCTACCCTTCTGTTGACAGCTTTACATTCCGGAGTGCTGTTTTCCTCACAGATAAAATGATCTGCACCATAACCTTCAGACTCCATTCTCATAGGTAATACACCGCTCTTTTGGATTATAAAATTACCGGCAATCTGGGCTCTCTTTGCAGATAGTTTTTTATTGTCCTCAGGATTTCCCGTATTATCTGTATAACCACCCATTTTTAATACAAGGTCAGGATAAGCCTTCATGATTTCAGCAATATTTTGTAACTGCATTTTAGAGCTCTCTTTCAAATTATCTGAACCGGATTCAAAATATACCCTGTCCAAAGTAATCCAATGATCTTTACTGATCTGAAAACCAGCATCTTCCAGTGCCTGAACCAGCTTCGCTTCTGCGCTGTTGCCCGCTACGCGCAATGTTTTACCATTTTTCAATTTCAGTTCCACAGTATCTCCGAGGGCATATACAAAATCTCCATCTGCATTCAGTTTCCCTGCGGGAAGTGTAGTATTAGCTGAAGGAAGCGCATGGGTCTCATCCTTGATTTTTACATTTTCCTTTTCACCGTCTCCAGAAGCAGTATGTCCGCCCAGTACCGGGGCTATGACCAATCCCACCAGGCAGGTCAAGCTTGATCAGGATATTCATAGAAGGCCCAGATGTATCCTTGAACGGATCTCCTACAGTATCTCCTGTTACAGCAGCCTTGTGTGCATCGCTTCCTTTATATTCCGTCTTACCATTGATTTCCACGCCGGCTTCAAATGACTTCTTCGCATTATCCCAGGCTCCGCCTGCATTGTTCTGGAAAATAGCCCACATTACACCGGAGACACAGGACACCTGCCATATATCCGCCCAATGGCTCTGCTCCGAATAAGAATCCTATAATAATGGGTGTAATGATCGTAATCAATCCGGGCAATAACATTTCTCTCAATGCCGCATTAGTAGAAATCGCTACACATTTGCCGTATTCGGGAGTTCCTTTTCCTTCCATAATTCCCGGGATCTCGCGGAACTGGCGGCGCACTTCATTCACCATTTGCATCGCCGCCTTTCCTACAGACTTCATAGCCATAGCTGAGAATACAACCGGGATCATCGCACCTATAAAGAGCATGGCCAATACATCCGCCTTAAAGATATTGATACCCTCAATACCTGTAAATGTTACATATGCCGCAAACAAGGCCAGGGCGGTCAAAGCAGCCGATGCTATCGCAAATCCCTTACCTACCGCAGCTGTGGTATTGCCCACAGAATCCAGAATATCGGTACGCTGACGGACTTCTTTCGGCAATTCGCTCATTTCAGCCACACCTCCTGCATTATCCGCTATCGGTCCAAAGGCATCGATAGCCAACTGCATACCTGTAGTCGCCATCATCGCAGATGCTGCCAGGGCCACACCGTAGAAACCGGCAAGAGCATAAGAACCGAAAAATTGCAGCAGCAAACAGGATTGACAGAAGGTAATGTGGACTTCATACCTACCGCCAGCCCGGCAATAATATTTGTAGCAGCACCGGTAGAGCTGTTTTGTACAATATCCAAAACAGGCTTTTTACCCAGGCTTGTATAGAAAGAAGTAACCATAGAAATCAAGGCGCCCACACCGAGGCCGATACAAGCAGCATAGAAACACATTCATTGCAGGGATTTCTTTCAGTCCTTCGCCGAAGAAGGTTCATATGCAATAGTCTCCGGAAGCATCCACCTGATCAGGAAGAAGCTGGCTATTAAAGTCAGAATAATGGAGGTCCAGTTACCTAAATCCAGGGCTTTTTTGTACTTGCTTTTCTTTGGCTTCATTATTACTGATATTGACCAGGAAAGTTCCTAAGATAGAAGCCAGGATACCCACACCTGCTATTACCAGCGGCAGCAAGATGGGGCCCATATTATTGAAAGCATCGGTAAACTGGCTGGTTGCGGGACATATCCCGGATTACATAATTGCCCAATACCATTGCAGCCAATACGGTAAGCTACATAGCTTCCGAAAAGATCAGCACCCATACCGGCCACATCACCTACATTATCTCCTACGTTATCTGCAATCGTGGCGGGGTTGCGGGGATCATCTTCCGGGATACCGGGCCTCTACTTTACCTACCAGGTCAGCGCCGACGTCTGCTGCTTTGGTGTAGATACCGCCACCGACACGTGCAAACAATGCGATAGATTCGGCTCCTAAAGAAAAGCCGGCCAAAGCCTCTAACACTACAGTCATTTCATTGTAGAAACTACCACCATTCCCCATAAACTGCTTGATGAAAAAACAGGAACAGCAAGCTCAGTCCCCAATACCGCTAAACCTGCTACTCCCCAATCCCATCACGGTACCGCCTCCAAATGAAAACTTTCAGGGCTTTCGGCAGACTGGTTTTGGCAGCTTCAGCAGTACGGCCGTTGGCATCTGTAGCGATACGCATACCGATGTTCCCTGCAAATGCGGAGAATACGGCTCCAATGACGAATGCCGGAACGATCATCCAGCTCGTGGTCTCTACCAAGGTAGAAACAAAAAACAAAGCAGCGGCAGCAATAATGACAAAAATTAAGAGCAGGCGGTATTCAGCATTCAGAAATGCCAATGCACCTTCCTTAATACTTTTGGAAATATACTGCATACGCTCGCTTCCCGCAGCCTGTTTCTTCACTTGCCCTCTTTTGACAAGCATAAATAATAAACCCAGGATAGACAATACGATGGGTATAAATACTACGTTAGATTCCATATAAGATTATGTATTATATTTTTTCAAGGTGCAAAGATAGGACTTCGTTAAGGAAATTGAAACACTTATTGAAAGTAAATAAAAGGATGATCAACGATCCAAGGAATTATTCTTTGATTTCCTCCAAATGATGCCCTACTTTATTTAAGCCTCACATGAAGGGCAAATGTATGGCAACGGGAGCCGGCCTGTTGCAAATCCACAAAAAAACCCGAAGTTTTTTATTCTTCGGGGAACAGTGTTGAGAATCGAGATTCAGAAATGGCTATACCAGCTCCTGGTCTGTAAGGTTATAAATCTCCTGTATTTCTTTCATGATATGAACGAAATCGATATTCAGATCTTTCAATAGCCCGGTATGGATATCAAATACCCATCCATGCACGGTCGGAAACCCTTCCTTGACCCAACGTTTCTGCACACAAGCCTGCTTGATGATGTTGATACATTGTTCCTGTACATTCAGCTCTACCAATCTTTCGAATTTTAACTCCTCACTTTCAATACTGTTCAGCTCTTCTTTATGCAATCTGTACACATCCCTGATGTTTCTCAACCAGGGGTTCAACAAACCCAGATCCTGATTGGCCATAGCTGCTTTTACACCACCACATCCGTAATGTCCACATACGATGATGTGCTTTACCTTAAGGTGATTCACCGCATAATCAATGACAGATGCAGAGCTCAGATCTGTATTGGGTACGAGGTTGGCAATGTTTCTGTGTACAAACAATTCTCCTGCCTTTAAACCCATGATCTCATTGGCAGGCACCCGGCTATCTGCACAACCGATGTAAAGATATTCCGGACTTTGACCCAGGGAAATCTCACTGATCATATTGGGATTCTCCTTCAGGCTTTTTTCCAGCCACTTTTTGTTGTTATCGAAGATTTCATCGTATCTTACCATATGCAATATATTTTATTTTATAAATTGAAACATTGCTAAGATAATCAACGATTTCTATATAAAATACGGTCTTCTGATAATTTTAACGGGTATTAATTTTTGATGAATTTTTCGCGAAAAACCGGCAATACACTGTAATACCGCATTGGTGGCAAAGTGGCTTTCGCGCTATGCAGGTATAGCGGCCGTGGAGGATAAGCCAATGATGTGCCTTATGGATCTTGGCTTGGGGTATATACCTGATCAGCTGCTGTTCTGCCTGCAATACGGTCTTGGCAGCAGTTGTCAACCCGATTCTCGCACTTACCCGGAACACATGCGTATCCACAGCCATATTGGGCTGCTGATCAAGGACGGAAGTAATGACATTGGCCGTCTTTCTTCCTACTCCCGGGAGCCTGATCAGCTCCGGAACCGTCATCGGGATTTGTCCCCCGAATTCCGTGTTTACCATCCTGGCCATTCCGACCAGGTGCCTGGCCTTATTATTCGGATAACTGATGCTTTTGATATATTCATATACTTCATAATCCTCAGACGCAGCTAATTTGTCGATGGTCGGGAATGCCGCAAAAAGATCTGGTGTGACCATATTGACCCGTTTGTCGGTACATTGGGCCGAAAGAATAACTGCTACCAAAAGCTGGTATGGGTTTTGGTAGTTCAGCTCAGTCTGCGGCTCCGGCATATGCTCTTCGAAATAGGCCAATACACCTTCATATCTTTCTTTTTTCGTCATTGGATAAGATTTATTCAGAAATATCGAAAGGGCATCAATGGCCGCTTTGCTCATAACTCACACCGGCTTCAACCGGGACAGTCAAGGTGTTGTCATCCGGGGGAATAGGGCAATTGTACATCTCGCTATAGGCACAATACGGATTATATGCCATATTGAAATCTAAAGTGACCCGGCCCTGTACGATATCTGCCTTTTCCAATTCCATATACCTGCCTGCGCCATAAGAAGTCTTCCCGCTGGTGGCATCCCTGAAAGGAATGAATACATAATCCGGAGCATCACTCAATGGCGGTTCGGGTGTATAAGCTGTCAATAGCAGCTCCTGATCATCAATAGTAAATTTCAAAGTACCATACTGTTTATAGCGCTTTACCTTATTGGCGGAGGTAGGGAAAGGAACTACCTCACCATTAAGAACCGGTGTGAATATGGCTTCCACTTTATATTTTTCATTAATGGGAAAGAAAGTAATCCCCCTGAAATCTTTCTTTTCTTCCTCACTCAACGGCGTGGTAGCCGGATCTTCATAGAAAGCTTTCAATTCTTTCTGGTACAAGGCCGCTTTATCCAGCATTGTGCTATTGCAAGCTGCCGGGAAGATCAATAAACAGATATAAACGATATGCTTCTTCATATTTTTCTAAAATTAAATGATGCCTTCCCTGACGATATCATGAAGGTGAACCATACCTACATAATTCCCTTCATCAACTACCGGCAATTGCGTAATATTAAACTCTTTAAGGATTTGCAGGGCTTCTACAGCCAAAGTCTGGGAACTGACGGACTTAGGACTTGCTGTCATGATCTGCTCCGCCGTTACGGTAGTTACATCCCGGTCAGACTCCAGCATTCTCCGCAGGTCACCATCTGTTATTATCCCTGCCAGCTTACGGGCTTCATCCAGCACAGCTGTAGCGCCCAATCGTTTCCCGGATATCTCCAGAATAACGGTTTTCAACGGAGCATCTGCAGGAACCACGGGCAGATCATTCGATCGCATCAGGTCAGACACACTCAGGTACATCCTTTTCCCTAATGATCCCCCCGGGTGGAAGCGTGCAAAATCACTGGCTGTAAACCCTTTGAGATGTAATAAGCATATAGCCAGGGCATCACCCATCACCATCTGGGCGGTGGTACTGGTGGTAGGCGCCAGGTTATTGGGACAGGCTTCTTTCTCCACAGTTGTATCCAGCAGGTAATCAGCTTGCTGGCTCAGGTAAGAACCCGGATGCCCCGAGATGGCAATGATTTTATTTCCAAAATTGCGGATGAGCGGTACCAGGGCTTTGATCTCCGGGCTTTCACCACTTTTTGAAATGATAATGACCACATCCTCTTCCTGTATCATTCCCAGGTCTCCATGGATAGCATCCGCGGCATGCATGAACAGCGCAGGAGTACCGGTACTGTTCAGGGTAGCTGTAATCTTCTGTGCAATGATCGCACTCTTACCGATGCCACTGATCACCACCCTTCCTTTAGACTGGTGGATCAATGCTACCACATCCCCGAAAGCCTCATTGACATAGCGCTCCAGCTGCTGAATCGCAGCAGCCTGCATATGGATGACATCTTTGGCCAGATGAGTAATCGTGTCTTGCATCATATCCTGTATTATGAATGCAAATATAAACCTATAAAGCAGAATACGCTCATAAGACAGCATGATCGGAAGAAGCATTACCTTATTAAAAGTAAAATCTGAGTCAGGGTCTTCCGGGCTATCCTGCCTGTTCCACCGCAAACCCGGGTTGAATTTGTTACCCGAATCCGGGAATGGACCGAAGACCGCTCCTTAAAGCAGTATGAACCAATGCAAATATCAATTTGTGAAATCCGGAATTAGCCTAACTTTGCGCCCATGTCACAAAAAGAAGTAAGAGTAAGGTTTGCTCCCAGTCCCACTGGAGGATTGCACCTGGGTGGTATCCGGACAGTAGTGTTCAATTATCTCTTTGCCAGGCACCATAATGGCAAGTTTATCCTAAGGATAGAAGATACAGACCAAACCCGATTTGTACCCGGAGCAGAGGAGTATATCTTCGACTGCCTCGATTGGTGCGGGCTCGTCCCTGACGAAAGTGTACGTCACGGTGGCCAATTCGGTCCTTACAAGCAGAGTGAAAGAAAAGAATTGTACAGGCAATATGCTTTACAATTGGTAGCGCAGGGCCACGCTTATTACGCTTTCGATTCTGCTGAAGAGCTGGAGGCCATGCGTCTGAACCTGAAGACTGCGGAAAACCCGTCTCCCCAATATGACAAGACCACAAGAATGCAAATGCGCAACTCATTAAGCCTGGACCAGGAAGAAGTACAACGGCTTATCGCTGAAGGTGTCCCTTATGTCATCAGGCTGAATGTTCCCGGGAATGAAACGGTGAGCTTCACAGATATGATCCGTGGACCTATCAGCTATGATACCAACGTGGTAGATGACAAGGTCCTGCTCAAGTCTGATGGTATGCCTACCTATCACTTAGCTGTGGTGGTGGATGATCACCTGATGGAGATCAGCCATGCGTTCAGAGGCGAAGAATGGCTGCCGAGTGCTCCTATTCACCTGCTGTTATGGAAATACCTGGGATGGGAAGCCGAAATGCCGGAATGGGCACATCTACCTTTGATTCTCAAACCTGATGGCAACGGGAAGCTCAGCAAGAGAGACGGGGAACGCTTAGGATTCCCTGTATTCGCTATGGATTGGCAAGACCCTAATTCGGGGGAAGTAACAGTTGGCTTCAAGGAAAGGGGCTTCTTGCCTGAAGCTTTTGTCAACCTGCTGGCAGTACTGGGATGGAATGACGGCACAGAGCAGGAGTTGTATACCATAGATGAGCTTTGTGAAAAATTCACCATGGACCGGGTTCATAAAGGAGGTGCGAAATTTGATTACGAAAAGGCTAAATGGTTCAATCACCAGTATATACAGAAAGCCGACAATGAACGGCTGGCACAAATGGCCGCACCCTATTTTGAAGCAACGGGGATCTTCACAACACAGGAAGAGCTGGTTCAGGCAATACGCATGGTCAAAGAACGCTGCCATTTGCTGAGTGATTTTGTAGAGCAGGCAGGGTTCCTCTTTGCCGCACCACAGACAGTGGACACCGAAAGCATCCGTGGCAAATGGAGCCCTGAAAAAACCGCGTTTTTCCTATCCTGGTCCGAACAGCTGGGTCAGACAGAATGGAATGCTGCTTCCATCGAGCAATCCTTTACAGATGCGGTGACTGCAGCCCGGCTTAAAAAAGGTGAAGTAATGTTGCCTTTGCGCATCATGCTGGTAGGTGGTAAGTTCGGCCCCGGGGTTTTTGATATCGCTGCATTCATTGGGAAAGAGGCCACACAGGCAAGAATTGCGGATGCGTTAGGACAATTATAAAAAGGAAATCTGAAAATTCAATAACCGGCTTACTCCAATCGGACCGTTAAATTCCGGACCGGGCATCATATCGTTAATGAAGGCCGGGACGTTTTGGCTTTCGAACGTTTTTACTGCTGCCTGCATGCTAAAATAACGGGGTTGAAAATTGTAGTGAACCACCATTACGGATTCAATTCGAAGAGATCGCTGCAGATCTGGTCGGCAATGAGCCTGCCTTCAGGAGCCAAAACCAGGTGCGATTCTTTTTCCACAATGTATCCCTGTGCCATATGCCCGGATGCACGCTGCAGTAATTCCTGTAACGCACCAACACCGAAATCAAGGCTGTACCGGTTAGTGTCCAGCCCCCATTTGGTCCGAAACGAAGTCAGTATCCTTTCATTGATTTGATCCCGGATAGTCAGCAGTTCGGATTCAGAAGGCACTTCTTGTTCAGACAGAACAGATTTCATATACCTGGCATTGTTGCGCACATTCCATCTCCTGACCTTTCCATCAAAGGAATGGGCAGAAGGGCCAATACCAAGGTAGGGTATCCCCTTCCAATAATTGGTATTGTGCACCGCATATTGCTCATCCCGGGCATAGTTGGAAATTTCATACTGCTCATAGCCTAATCCTTCAAGATAATCCATAGCGATCTTCATTTGAGCTTCATAATGCACTTCACTGGCCGGTTGGAACTGTCCTTTAAGCATTTGCCGGTATAACAGGGTTCTGTCTTCTATCGTCAGGGAATAAGCAGAGATATGCGGTACATTCCAGGATGCCAGCTTCCCGATATTAGCTTTTAATTGGGCATGCGAAAGCGTGGGTGTACCGAATATTAAATCACAGCTCATCCGGTCCAGTCCCATATCCTGTGCCCTTTTAATAGCCGCCTCCGCTTCACCGGCATTATGGGCCCGGTTCATTAATTTCAGATCTTCTTCCTGGAACGATTGAACGCCGATGCTCAACCGGTTGACAGGTGTGGATCTCAGCTGGTACAGGTAAGATGAGCTAAGGTCATCGGGATTGGCTTCAAGGGTGATCTCCTGTACATTACCGATATCGTAGACGGAGTTAATCTTGTCTACAATCCGGAGTATCTCTGAAGATAGAAGCAGTGATGGTGTACCACCACCGAAGTAGATCGTCCGGATATCCCTGTCCGGGAGAAAACCCTTGGAAAGTTCTATTTCATGGATCAATGCCCCTATCATTTCATCTTTATACCGGAGTGAGGTAGAAAAGTGAAAATCACAATAACTGCAGGCCTGCTTACAAAACGGAATATGAATATAAATACCCGACAACGGAAAAGGAATATGAAGATTACCCTGCAAAGGTAATGAAAGGGAAATCAGTTACTCGTTGATTTTTAACGGTCAGAACAGGTCATAACTGACACGGGCACCCAGGTAGGCATATCCGAAGATCACCTTTTCTTCCCCATGCATCGTATGGTAATCCGTATTGTAGTAGTTGATCTTGATATATCCGGCATCGTTGGCATAGACGGAATAGACGCCCAGTAAGCCTACAGATATTTTTTCCAAATACGGGTTCAGGGTACCTATTTTCCTATACCCTATATATGCCATTACATTTCCATTCATGAATTTTTTGGAATTACCGAAATTAGTCTCGGTATAAGAAACAAAATTAAGCGTACCATATCTCTTTCCTGTCACTTTAAAAGGAGTGGAATCGCTGGTCTCGTATGCCCTGTTGATATTAAAAGGAACAGAAACTCCGATGCTGGCATCTATAAGATGCTGTTTCCCGACCAGGAAATACCGCCCATAAGAAGCATGAAAATTCAAGGTTGCAATATTTACGCTCAGAGATGTGCGGTCCGTGCCAGTCAGCGGGTACAAAGTATCGGTGGTGGACTGGTACTTAGGCGCATATCTGCCTCCAAACCTGGCCAATCCCAACCCCAGTCCGAAACGGAGAAATGAATGCCTGCTGATATCCTTGTGGTATTGCCCCCCGGCTTCTGTCATCATGGTAATGCTGGACCTGTTCCATTGATTGCCATAAAGCTTTTTCAGAAAAGGCTTGTTGGAATTGAGTCCTGCAGTAAAATAAAATGAGAAATTATTTTTCTCCTTTCTTCTAAAGTGTTCAAAATATTCTTGGGCAGAAAGGTTTAAACCACAGGTGCATATCAATATTGTGCTTATAATAAATTTCATATGATCAGTGAGTCCGCATAGAAGACCAAAGGTCAAAAATATAAAGATTCTCATTAAAATACAGCAATCATTTTTCCATTTACCGGTTTTCATAAGGATCAATCGTTTTAGTTGACAATTGCCCGGGTACAACCCAAAGGCACCCCAATAGTTAAATTTATCCTACCGGAAAAAAATTCATTAGAATTGAATTATCTTTAAATTCCCGGCAAAAGTTTGACGAGGCATATAGCCCTGAGCTTCGATGACGATGCTATCCATACAGCTGAAGTGGCCATCAAACGGTGCCAGAAGAAAAAAGGGGTTTTCAATAATGTATAAATTATAAATACGGATTATGCCGGATCACCTGAACATCAGTATTATCCAGACACAGCTTGAATGGGAAAACAAAGAGGCTAACCTGCAGCATTTTGCCCGGCGCATAGCAGAGGTCCGTGCAGACACACATATTGTCGTATTACCCGAGATGTTCTCTACAGGATTCAGTATGAATGCCCAAGCTCTGGCCGAACCTATGGATGGGACCACGGTGAACTGGATGAAAGAAATGTCTGTACAGCATCGCAGGATCATCACGGGTTCTATCATCATAAGTGAGGACGGAGCTTATTACAACCGGTTAGTCTGGATGCAACCCAATGGTCAATGCTTCCATTATGATAAAGCGCATCTCTTCGGCAAAGCCGGTGAGGATCAATATTATACTAAAGGCAGGAAGCGCCTTATCGTTCAGGTCAATGGCTGGAAGATCCTGTTACAGACCTGTTATGATCTCCGGTTCCCCGTATGGGCGAGGCAGGATAACAACAGCTATGATGTCCTGATCAATGTAGCCAATTGGCCGGATATCCGCTCATTTGCCTGGAATGCCTTACTTACGGCACGCGCCATCGAAAACCAAACCTATGTAGTAGCCTGTAATGTAGTCGGAAAAGACGGGAACGGCATATATTATTCTGGCCGCAGTTCTGTCATCGATTATTCCGGGAAGACATTATGGACAGCTGTTGGTGAACCTGCCATTGGTTATGCCAGCCTTGATAAAAAAATGCTGCAGGAGTTCCGGAAAGATTTTCCTTTCTTACAAGACCGGGACCCGTTTCTTATCCTGCCGGATAGCAGCTCCCGGGAAGCTTAAAAGAAACCCGAACAGCAACAAGCCCGTTTTGAAACAAAAGGCGGCTGGGTAGGGTCCGGTCAATTGTAAAGGTTATACGGAGTCCGCCTGTTCTGCTCTTTCGACAGGAAGTTCCGGCTCCTTTTTTCCGGATTGGTTCAACCGGTAAACCAATAACACCAAAGCGCCTACCAGTGAAGGAATCACCCAGTTGGTCAGCCAGATGATATAAGTGCCTGCAAGTATAGGTGTACTGTCGGTAATGATTCCTGTCGATACGAACAATAAATTAGCCACACTTCCCCTCACCACCACATCAGCTATAAAAAATGAAGGGATCACCATGATCATCCAGAACATAGCAGCAGCTGTAAAAAAAGAAATACCGAACGAAAGTTCACTACCGAACAAATAAGTGACCAATACAAACTGAGTGGTATACAGACAAAATTTGACAAGAGAAAAACCTAAAACGCTGATCAGGTCCCTTTGGTCATACCTTTTCAGAACCTTGAGCGCCGTCCATATCTTACCGATCCAGTTCTTTCTCTTCCGGAACCTAAAGTCATACCGGTGCAGTCTGAAATAAAAGAAGCCAATGATACCTCCCGCGATTAAAGCAATAAAAAAGAATATCCAGATCCGCCAATCCTGGGTATGGATCAGCACAATGCCAAAACCCAGAATAGCCATACAAAAGGTCACCAGTACATGCGCAAAACTTCCTACCATGGAGGCAATGGTCCCCCTGAGCCGGATATTGGATCTCAGGTAGAGGATTCTCCCCGCAAAATCCCCGGACTTACCCGGAGAAATCAGGGCGAAGCTCATCCCGGTGAGGACAGAAGCCAATGCTGTAAAAAACGGCAGCTTTTGAATCTTGAGCAAAAGATAACGCCATTTCCCGCTTTCAATCACCCAACTCAAGGGCGCCAGCATGACAATTATAGTCATCAGCAAATATTGCTCTCCTTCGAATTTGCTTTTGAATGCTGCCCACTGCCGTGACAGCGCCTCTTCATTTTCCAGCCTGTACCAGATCAGTAACAGCAATATGACTGATATTACGATTCCACTTAATGTTTTTTTGGTATTTTTGTTCAAATTCAAGAATTGATTGCAGACCTTGCTACCTTTGCTGCAAATGTAATCCAATAATTAATTAGAATCGCGTGTATTCGATATTAGGAATAGATCCGGGAACACTGGTGATGGGGTATGGTATCATAACCATCGACGGGAAAAAGATCAGCCTCACGGAGATGGGCGTATTGCATCTTTCCAAGCACAAAGATCATGGTAAAAGGTTACATTTTATTTTCGAGAAAGTAAGCGCACTTGTCCAGATGCACCAGCCCGCCGCCGTAGCGCTGGAAGCCCCGTTTTTTGGAAAAAATGTACAAAGTATGCTTAAGCTCGGAAGGGCACAGGGGGTAGCCATCGCAGCTGCCATGGCTCATGGCAGCCCTACGACCGAGTATGCCCCCCGGAAGGTCAAGCAGTCCATCACCGGTAACGGAAACGCTTCAAAGGAGCAGGTAGTCAAGATGCTGGAATCTATATTAGGGTTTAAGAATGACGGGAAATTCCTGGATGCCACCGATGCCCTTGCCGTAGCCTTGTGCCATCATTATGAAGATACAGGGCTGCCGCAAACCAGGAAGGCGACCTCGGGCAGTTCAAAAAAATCGTCTGATACCTGGGCGCGATTCGTTGAAGAAAACCCTCATAAAATAAAGAAATAAAAAACATCTCCCGTTTTATTCCTTTATCATATATCCTGTCCCGGCATTGGATCATATAACCAATACCCTGCTGGACAGCAGTTCCATCATTATGAGTAAAGACAAGAAAAAGAAGAAGAAGAAAAAAGAATGCTGTGAGAAGTATAAAAAGGGCAAGCGCTGCAAATCCTGCCCTTTGGCTTAATGCCGGTAATACTTGGTATAAATGCTTCAATTCCAGCATCCGCACCTGTCATTTTCCCAGTTTCGTGCATTGAATTTTTTAAAGGATTCGGTCATATTTTATTGGAAAAGATAGATATATTTTACTACTTTTGCCCTGCTTAGTGAAAAGCTTCACAAGGAATTGTAATTGTTTGGTAAAATTTCAGAGCAATCATCGAAGCTGATCATTTCATATTTTCATGGTATAATGAACGAACAAATCTGGAAATTATCTTTACTGATTATTCTCCCACTGTTGAGTGGAATTTTAGCGTTTACATCGGATAAATTGTCCAAAACCCTCTCGTTCCTAGGCAGCCTGCTTACATTAGGATTAGTATTGATGTGTATACCCTATGCTTATGAAGGGCAGGGTGTTTCCGTTTCGAACATCTGGATTGAGAGTCTCGGAGCGACATTCAGCTTACAATTGGGAGGAAATAACTTCCTTTTGATCCTCCTGACGGCTATCCTTTTTCCGCTCATCATTGCATTCAGGAAAGCAGGTGCCGTAGATCAACCATCCAGGTATTATGGGTTGATGATGCTGTCTATGAGCGGACTGATGGGTGTATTCCTGGCCCATGACCTACTGCTTTTCTATTTCTTCTGGGAATTGGCCTTGATCCCTGTATATTTCCTGGCTTCCCTCTGGGGCGGTGAGAAAAGGATTAAAGTTGCCTTCAAATTTTTCGTATACACCTTCCTGGGCAGCCTGATTATGCTGGCGGGAATCTTGTATATTTATATTCAAAACCCCAATAAGAGTTTTGACTATCAAAGTGTTGTGTCCGTTTGCAATAACCTTTCCGACGTCTATCAACAAGTGCTGTTCTGGATGTTTTTCATTGCTTTTGCGATCAAGATGCCTATTTTTCCACTGCATACCTGGCAGCCTGATGCCTATGAGCAGACCCTGACACCGGTTACCATCGTACTCAGTGCGATCATGGTGAAAATGGGATTGTATGCACTGATGAAATGGCTGATGCCTTTATTCCCGAGAGGTTTCGAATCTGCGCAGACAATAATTATGATTCTTTCTGCGGTCAGCATCATCTATGGTTCCCTGGCAGCAATGGCTCAGACCAATATCAAGAGATTGGCTGCGTACAGCTCGATTGCGCATATCGGCCTGATGGCATTGGCGGTATTTGCGAATACATCTGCAGGAAATGAGGCAGCCGTATTGCAGATGTTCAACCATGGCATCAATATTGCCGGTATGTGGTTTGTTATCTGGCTGCTGGAGAACAAATATGATACGCAGGATATGGGTTCTATGGGTCGCCTGGCCAATATAGCACCGGGGCTGAGCATATTATTTGTCATTATATCTTTTGCCAATATCGGGTTACCGCTTACGAATGGATTTATAGGAGAGTTCCTGTTGTTCCACGGTATATTCCAAAGCGCCCATCCTTATCACGTGGCATTCCTGGTAATAGCGGGACTGGGCGTAATCCTGGGCGCCGTCTATACCCTGAATATGTTGCAAAAAGTAGTATTTTTTCAAAATAATGAAAACCATTCATTCAGTATCCAAACTACCGAATGGATTGTCTTAATCATAATAGTAGCAATTATTCTGGTACTGGGTGTATATCCGCAACTGGTCATGCAGTGGATTAACTTCTGATCTCATCCTGATTGAAGATGAATAGATACCAAAATATCCCGCTTACTAAATAGTATTTAGATTATATATGAAACCGTTAATAGCAGCAGTCATCTTCGCCATTATTATGATGTTTGCTTCCTTGTTCATCAAAAGAAAGGAATCAGCATCGATGCTTGCTAAGACATTGATGTTTGCCTTACTGGGAGTCAGCATCTGGGAGCTTTGTGTACTTCATGATAACGGGATGATCGCCGATGACCCTTTTGGAAAAGGTCAATATATCTATGCACCTTTCGGAGCCTGGCTGAATACCATCCTGATCGGGCTGACCTGCTTTTACCTCCTCATTACTTCATCAAGGATCGAGAAGGTCGGAAAGTTCGTGGCCGAATATTATGCCCTGATCTTCTTTATCCTGGGCGGCATCAACCTGGTAAGCAGCTTTAACAACCTCCTTATTTTATTCCTGGGGATAGAACTGTTGTCCATTCCGCAGTATATCCTGGCTGGTAGTGATAAAAGCAACCTGAAAAGCAGTGAAGCCTCTTTGAAGTACCTATTGATGGGCGCTTTCTCCACCGGTATCTTACTGATGGGGATCGCCTTACTATACGGAAGTATGGGGACATTCCAGATCAATACCCCTGAATTTGACTTTTTCAAAACCGGTGATCTCAGTATGATGGGTATGGTCGGGATGCTGCTCATTACAATAGCTTTGGGATTCAAAGTATCCGCCGCGCCTATGCATTTCTGGACTCCCGATGTCTATGACGGTGCGCCTACCCCGTTCACTTCTTTTATGGCGACCATCTCCAAAGCAGGTGTTTTCGTGGGATTTATCCGGTTATTTATTGATGCTTTCTCCGGCATTAGTGAACATTGGGCCATATTTGTAGCCATCATCATTTTAGCCACCCTGGTGATTGGAAACATCACTGCGGTATACCAGCAGTCTGTAAAAAGAATGCTCGCTTACAGCTCGATAGCCCAGGCAGGGTTTATGCTTTTTGCCATCCTGGCGATCAATGAAAGCGCACAGAAAGGCATCATCATATACGCTTTTGCATATTGTATCGCAACGATCTGCCTTTTTGCTATCCTGATGAAACTGAAAGATTATACTTTCGACGGATTCAACGGCCTGGCCAAAAAAGAACCGTTTGTTGCCTTTATCGCGGCTATTTGCTTATTCTCCCTTGCTGGTATTCCGCTTACTGCGGGATTCTTCGCCAAGTTCTATGTATTAAGAGCTGCTATGGAAGCTCACCCTCAGATGATGTGGCTGATCATCACCGCTTTGGTCCTGGCGGCGGTAAGTGTATATTATTACTTCAAGATCATTATGGCCATGTATTTCAAGAAAGGCGAAGAGCAACCTTTAGCAGAGGAATTCAGCAGCTGGAACAAATTCTATCTGACAATCGGTGCTGCGTCTATTATCGTAATCGGCGTAGTGCCTGAAATGCTGTTCTGGATCTGATCCCTTTATTTTTCTCATGAAATTCCTTGCTGTTTTCTATCCCTGTACTTTCCTTTTCAGGATGTATGTACGGGATTGGAAGGTCTCATTTGAGACAGAGCAACTACCATTGCTGAGGCAGGGTGATACCGGTGCCTATTATCAATATTTACAATTAGCAGTAAATCATTAGGAGAGAATCCAAGCCTGTCGGGAAAGGACAGCCTGAGTGGTGATGTGTAATTGAGAACCGGGACCACGTACTTGCACGATTGTCCCGGTTCATTTGTATTCTTTAATAACTATATGCTTTCACCGTATCTACGAAAGCACGGGCATGATCTACAGGCACATTAGGCAGGATACCATGACCCAGGTTCGCAATGTATTTATGACCGCCAAAGGAATGTACCATTTCCTTGGTTGCTTTGATGATCTCGGGAACAGGCGCCAATAATTTAGCGGGATCAAAGTTTCCCTGAAGCACCACTTCCGGCCCGGCAAAACTCCTGGCCATTTCCGGGCTGATACACCAGTCAATTCCCAAACCTGCGGCACCGGTAGCAGACATTGCTCTAAGCGAATGCCAGGCACCTTTGGCAAAGATTATAGTCGGGGCCATCTCTCTGACTGCTTTGACGATCTGGCGGATATATCTCAATGAAAAATGCTCAAAATCAATGGGAGACAAAAGACCGCCCCAGCTGTCGAAGATTTGTAATGCATCCGCACCGGCAGCTACCTGTTCCCTGAGGTAAGCAATAGTGGTATCTGTGATCATCTGAAGGATTTCATGAGCCAGCTCAGGATCCTGGTAGCAGAAACCTTTTGCCTGATCGAATGTTTTGGAACCTTTTCCCTGTACCATATAGCACAACAGGGTCCAGGGAGCACCGGCAAAGCCGATCAGCGGTACTCTGCCATCCAGCTCTTTCTTGATCAGCCTGATCGCATCAAATACATAATGCAGCTTATCCTGCACATCAGGAACGCAAATTTTCCGGAGGTCATCCTGACTCCTGATCGGATCCGGTAATAAAGGGCCGACCTGCTCTACCAGCTGCACTTCCATTCCCATTGCCTGCGGCACTACCAGGATGTCTGAAAATAATATTGCGGCGTCCGTCCCGATGATATCAATAGGCTGCAGGGTGATCTCACAGGCCAATTCAGGGGTCTGGCAACGCTCGAAGAAGGAGTACTTTTCTCTCAAAGCCCTGTATTCAGGCAGGAATCTTCCCGCCTGGCGCATCATCCATACAGGAGCCCGTTCCGTCTGCTCCCCTTCCAGGGTTCTGATCAGTAAGTCATTTTTTATCTTCATAATCTATAATAGTTTGTATCATCGATGACAATGACGGCTCTGCCGCAGTCAGTATTCTTGCTGCCTGGCATTCCTGTAAGCAGGCTGCAGTAGTAGCTCCTATAGCCACCGCTGTTGCCTCCCGGGGAATGGTATTATTCTTTAAAAATGAATATACCGCACTCGGGCTAAAGAATAAGTAATAGTCGTATGTCTCACTGACTTTTGGATCTAACGATTGATTTCTATACACAACGATCTCTTCCCAATCCTTGCGCAAATTTCGTAAAGTATCAGGAATAATCTGTCTTCTTTTGTCTCCACAGAAAAAAACAAACTTTTGCTCCAGGGCCGTCTCCCGAATAAATGCAGCAATAGCCGCACCATCTGCTCCCGAGAAGATAATGGCCTCTTCCCCCAGCCATTGCCTAATCAACATTTCAGTCCCGGGTGCCGTACACATTATTTTCCATTTGCAGGGAATTGTGTCTAATGTCCGGCGAATCGCCTGAACCGCATTTTTACTGGTAAAAACAGCCACCAGATCCTGGTTTGCCATCCGGCGAATCGCTGCCGCCTGCTCATCTGACAGTTCATATTGAATCTGAATACTTGCTATATCCCGGTAGCTAAGCCGGAGCTCTTCCAGGGATGTACGTTCCGGCCGGTCCAATATTTTTGTAATCAATAAACGCATCGAAATATCCTGCTTATCCGATTGTATGATGAAATTTGACGGGAAAAGTCCAATGATTTTTGAAAAACAAAATGCAAAACAGATGCCCGGTTCTTCAGAACCCGAAGTTAGCTGATGCAATGCCAATTATCGAATTTTTATCGAAATAATTAACGAAAACCGGTTGAAAACCTATAAATCTGCTACTATTGCGCTATAAATGGAGTCATCAGTAGCAATATTAAATTACCCGGTTACTTTTACAGTATCACAGTATGGTGTGCACATCTATTGTGATAGCAGTTTTCACAACCTGATAGAACAATCACCTAAGCAGGGAATTCATTTACTCGCTATAGCATTAAAAAGAAAATATGCTGAAGTCCACCAACGCGACCTGAATATCAGTATTGATTCGATCGTGGTGGAGATCTGGGGACATCACTATTTTGAACTGGTCTTTGACAGGACCAAATGGTTGATCTCCGCACCTGTGTTTAACAGGATCAGAAAACGATTAGAACAAGCTACGGAAGCGATAGATATAGCAGAAAAAGGTCATGACAATAATCGATGGGTATGGAATATTTTGGCATCATTCAAAGGCCTGATACAGAGATTCCTGAGAGATAAGCATTAGTTTATTATAAATCAGGTTACAGCAACTCCCGGTATTCAATAAAACTTTCTGGAAAATTATTTTTCCAGAAGAAGTGGCATCATCCCTTTTGCCTCTTTCGCGAATCTTATAGGGGCACATGCCTTAACGGGTAGAAGTGATCGTATTTCATTGGTGTCACTCCTCTTTAACCTGGCTCCTTTTTACCCTTTTGCCGATCGTACGCTTCCTGTGTTCCAACCCCCATTCCACCATAATATCCAACACTTTTGAAAAAGATTTTCCCGATGTTGTCAATTCATACTCTACTGTAACCGGTACCGTATTAAAAACTGTTCGGGTAACAAAGCCATTTACCTCCAGATCACGAAGCTCCTTGGATAGCATCCTTGCAGTAATTCTCGGTATCTCCCGTTCCATTTCCTTAAAACGCTTTTTACCGAAAAGCAAAGAGCCGATAATGGGCAATTTCCACTTTCCATTGATCACATTTATGGTGTCATTGACTGCCAGGATATAAGTTGACGAGCACTTTTTTACGCTATGAAGACTTGTTTTACCAGCCATAAGCATTGATTTTATTGAAGCTATACTTTTGTATAGCAGTATAATTTAGTATTTAAGTTACTTTTATATAGCGAAGGTAGTATTTTTGCACTGTTATTAATTAAAAAAATGAAATAAATGAAACGTTTACAATTAGCCATCATTGCATCTGCTACAGCATTACTGACTGCTTTTACAACAGTTAACCTTTGGAACTCAGATCCTGCGCATACAGATTTGGGATTCAGCATCGGGCATTTGGGCATCTCCGATGTAGCCGGAAGCTTTAATGAATTTACTGCAACGATCAATAGCTCCAAAACAGATTTTAGTGATGCTGTTATCGAAGCAAGCATTAATGCCGCATCTGTTGATACCCGTGTGGAAGCAAGAGACCAGCACCTGAGAAGTGCAGACTTCTTTGACGTGGAAAAATATCCTACCATTACTTTTAAAAGCACTTCATTAAAAAATTCAGGCAAAAACAAATATAAGGTTACCGGAGACCTAACAGCAAAAGGCATTACAAAAGAAGTTGTGTTGGAGCTGACTTACAGGGGTTCTCTAGAACATCCGCAATCTAAAAAAATGACTGCCGGTTTTAAATTAAAAGGAGAGATTAAACGCTCTGATTTCGGTATCGGTACTAATTTCCCTGCACCTATGTTGAGTGATGAGGTAGCTATAACGATCAATGGTGAATTTCAGCAATAGAAATTCATTTGCTTGACCTGTTCGGACAATATGAAACAAACACTTTTAGCAGGCTTATTCCTGGGTATAGCATTATCATCCTGTGGGCAAAGTCCCGTGCAAGAAGAGAAAAAAACTGTAGCGACCTCACAGGATGCTGTAACAACTAATAACAATATCAAAGCCGAAAAGAAAATGAAAATAGAAATATGGAGTGATGTAATGTGTCCCTTTTGTTACATCGGGAAAAAGAAATTTGAAATGGCAATGGAAACGTTTTCACATAAAGACAAAATAGAAGTGGAATGGAAAAGTTTCCAACTAATGCCTGACCTCGAACCCGGAAAAGTGAATGACCTTGAGAAAATATTAGTTGAGAAAAAAGGCATAGACCCGGCTCAGGCAAAAGCAATGAATGCACAAGTAGCACAGGTTGGCCAACAAGCGGGACTGACTTTCAACTTTGATAAGGCACTTGCTGTAAATACATTCAATGCGCACAGGTTTACACATTTTGCAAAAGCAAATGGCAAACAGTCCGAAGCAGAGGAAATACTGTTCCGCTCATATTTTACCGAAGGAAAAAATGTGGATGATTTTGCCACACTGATCCAATTAGGTACCGAAATAGGTCTGGATGCTGATGCTTTAAAAACAGCATTAGAAAATAACAGCTATGCAGGTGATGTACGCAAAGATATCAATGAAGCGCGGCAGATAGGCGTTAGCGGTGTTCCCTTTTTCCTATTCGACAGGAAGCAGGCGGTATCGGGAGCGCAAGACCCCGCCACATTTCTCCAGGCTTTGGAAATGACTTTCGCCGAATGGCAAAAAAAACAATCCTGAGGTAACACTGAATGTAATAGAAGGAGCAGTATGTACACCGGATGGAAAATGTGATTAGTATTTTTCACAAACACCAAACAGTTATAAATGAACAAGAGTAAAATTATCTACTGGATTGCAACCGGTTTGTTTTCCGCGATGATGATGATGAGTGCTTTTAATTATTTCACCAATCCTGAAATGCAGGAAGTATTCAACCACCTGGGTTTTCCCGGATATTTAAAATTCAGTTAGGCACAGCCAAAATATTGGGTGCTGTGGCACTTCTGCTGCCTTTTGTTCCGAAAGGGTTCAAGCAATTCGCTTATGCCGGTTTTGTCATCAATATGATGTCTGCCACAATAGCACACGCGGCGACGGCGCTTTTGCAAGTATTATGCCGCTCATTCTTTTAGGCATACTCATCGTTTCTTATGTGTATTATGAAAAGACAGACAAAAGTCCTGTCAGCAAAGCAATCAGCTAAATTAACCGTTAAGACAAATGGGTAAAATATAGTTACAGGGGCTACCGGACATTTGGGTAAGGCTACCCATTGAGCAATTAGCAACACTTGTCAATGCAAAGGATATTGTTGCATTAGTAAGAAATACGGAGAAGGCTAAAGTCCTGCACGCAAAAGACATAGAACTGGGCGTTTGTTCCTATGACAATACAGCTTCTTTAGAAAAAGTTTTAGAAGGGGGGAAGGCAGGTTATTGCTTATATCGGGATTGGATCGAAACAGGCTGCAACGGCATAAAAGCGTGGTGGACGCGGCTAAAAAAGCAGGTGTCAAACCTATACATCATACCGGTGTTGCCCTGAAAGATGTAAATTCTGCCATAAAAGATTTTATGGCAGATCATTTTCTTACGGAAGATGATACCAGGTAAAGCGGGCTAGCTTATACCTCCTACGACATACTCTGAACCACCATTTCCGCAATATCCAGGACAACGACGCTGTCCTCTTTTTCTTCATTCTTCACGCCATCCTGAAGCATCGTAGTACAGAAAGGGCAGTTAGCGGCAATGACGGATGCTCCGGTTTCTACGGCTTCCCTGCTCCTGTCGAAATTGATCCTTGTCGTACCTGGTTCTTCTTCCTTGAACATCTGGGCGCCGCCGGCGCCGCAGCATAACCCTTTGGTTCTGCACCTTTTCATTTCTACCAGTTCTACATCCAGGGCTTCCAATACAGCCCTTGGGGCTTCATAGATCTGATTGGCCCTGCCCAGATAGCAGCTATCATGATAGGTGATTTTTTTTTCCTTTAAAGGCACCTCCTTCTTTCATGACTATCTTTCCTTCATTGATAAGAGATTGCAGATAGGTAGCATGGTGGATGACTTCGTATTCACCTCCTAATGCAGGATATTCATTTTTTAAAGTATTAAAACAGTGTGGACAGGCCGTCACGATCTTCTTGACACCATATCCATTCAGGACCTGGATATTATTGTATGCCATCATCTGGAAGAGAAATTCATTGCCTGCCCTCCTGGCAGGATCTCCGGTACACATCTCTTCCTTTCCCAGTATGGCAAAAGGAATGCCTATTTTATTCAAAATGGTAACAAAGGCTTTGGTAATGCGCTGGGCCCTCTGGTCAAAACTTCCTGCACAGCCCACCCAAAACAAAATCTCGGGTTCCGAACCCTCCGTCATGTATTCTGCCATTGTCTTAATCTGCATATATCTCTGTTTTATTCCGGTGAAGCGATTTTTTGGGTTGGACCCGCTACCACTCCTGTTCTGGTTTACAAATTTTGTTCTTTCAGTTCTTCTGCCCACTTATCCCTGTCATCCGGGGAGAATTTCCAGGGAGCCATGTTGTTCTCGATATTACCGAACATGAGGTTCCATTCCTGGGGAGCGCTGCTCTCTTCCATGATTAAGTTTCTTCTGAGCTGCAGGATGATATCCAATGGATCGATGCTGACAGGACAGGCTTCCACACAGGCATTACAAGTAGTGCAAGCCCTTAGTTCTTCCACAGTGATATAGTCATGAAGCAATGATTTGCCGTCCTCCGCAAATTCTTTGTTCCGGTCTATATTTTTCCCGACTTCTACCATCCTGTCCCTGGTGTCCATCATGATCTTGCGGGGCGACAATTTCTTACCCGTGATATTCGCGGGGCACATTGCAGTACATCTCCCGCACTCTGTACAGGAGTAAGCATCGAGAAGGTTTTTTCCAGCTCAGGTCTCTGACATCCTTTGCACCAAAGCTCTGGATCTCTGCAGCTTCCGCAGGGGCCTTATCCGGCTCCATCATATATAGTACCTCATTCTGGATCTCCTTCATATTGGACATCTCTCCATTCGGCTGTAACCGGGCATAGTATGCATTCGGGAATGCCAATAGGATATGTAAGTGCTTAGAGTAAGGCAGGTAATTGAGAAATGCCAGGATACCGATAATATGCAGCCACCAGCATACTCTCTCTAATATGATCAGGCTACCCTCGCTCATACCATTCAACCACGGCGCAATATACTGGGATACCCAGAAAGGCTGCCCTAAAGCCGCATAATGTTCCGAACCCATCTGCTGTAAGTTATAATCCGCAGCATTCATCAGGAGGAACAGGCTCATCAATATGATCTCCGTACACAATATCAGGTTCGCATCAGTCTTCGGCCACCCATCCAGTTCTTTTTGTACCAACCTCTTTAACCTGATGATATTCCTGCGGATAAGGAAGATCACACAGGCTACCCATGTAAGCAAGGCCAGGACTTCAAAGCATCCGATCAACACGAAGTACAACTGACCCAGCAGCGGCGCAAAGATCCTGTGCCTGCCGGTAATGCCATCAATAATAATCTCTAATATCTCTATATTGATAATGATGAAACCGGCATAAACGACGAAGTGTAATATGGCAGGAACAGGGCGTTTGAACATTTTCTTCTGACCCAATGCCAGTAAGATCATGTTCTTCCATCTCTGCCCTGGATTGTCTGATAGGTCCTTGTCTTTCCCGAGATTGATGTTTCTCCGGATTGATTTTACCTTTTGGGCAAACAGGAGAACAGATATACCAAATAGAACGATAAACAATATTTGTAATGCTATGGCCATATACTTCAAGGTTATATATATACCTCTTTCCTTATGGAAACATATCAGGCATATAAGCGCGAAAATAACGTCTTTTGGCGAGAAATGATAGCAATTGTCACATTTTTGTAAAAATGGAAAGAACGGAATTGATCCTGGGAATTCAGGCTTCTTATAGCTCAGGAAGCACTTTTACCTTAACCCTTTCTAATATGCAGGCTTTCGATCCCCAGAACTGTAAATTCAAAATGATCTGCGACAAAGACCTCATTCAACTCCGGAAATTTCTTAGCCAATTCTAATACCAGGGCCGGCTAATGAAGTACTCTCTCCTTTATAATCTTCAAAGGTAGTATAGTCTACGCCCAGTATCCCTGCACATTTCGTTAATGAGCGTCTTGCCATCGAATATATAGGTGAAGTCATCGATTTTCTTAAAATTGAGTACGTCTTCGTCGAATTCGTCCCCTGATTTCTCCCACTACTTCCTCCATAATATCTTCTAAGGTCACGAGTCCGCTTGTTCCGCCGAACTCATCCACTACGATGGCAGCATGGATCCTCCTGTTCTGAAACTCCTGGAACAAATCCTCTATGAGCTTGCCTTCATGAACATAAAATGCAGGCCGGATCAGCTCATGCCAGTCCGCTTCCTTTTCATCCATATACCTCACCAGGTCTTTGGTATAAAGCATCCCGATGATATGATCTATCGTTTCCCGGTATACCGGCATCCGGCTGAACCGGGCTTTCAGCACCTTATCCTTTACCTTTTCCAGGTTCCACTCTTCCCTGATACCACTGATATTCATCCTGGGCTGCATGACTTCACGAACTACTACTTCACTGAACCTGATGATCCCTTTAAAAATATCCAGTTCCTCCTTGGAAGGCTCATGGCCCAGCCTCAGTTGTATCGCTTCTCTCAGCTCTTCCTGGGGAAGAATATTACTTTTCAGGGATTTCAAATCCGATTCTTCTTCAGAATGCTCTGCTGAGGGAACGAAGTTTTTGAACAGGCTGTGCATCGCGGAGACAAAAGGGACAGAGAACATCGCCATCCTCAGGTTATTCTGGCGTGCATACATCTTCGGGATGACTTCCATGACCAGGAGCAATATGCCCAGGCTTATAGCAGCAGTGATGGCGAGCACCGTCCAGTGCGACATATATACAGAACCGAAGATATCCGTCAGGTTATAGACACAGAGTACAATGATGATAGAAGCCAGGACTTTCATGCTTTTGATTGCAGAGAGCAATGAAGAAGGCTGCTCTATCAGCTGGACGATCTGGATGGACGCGTTGTCATCCCTGATTTTCAGATAATTAACTTCCTTGGACTGTAACGTAAAAAAGGCTACTTCTGCTCCTGCAGCCAGGCTTCCCAGGAACAATATAGCTATAAGTACTACTGCACTTATGGCAATGCCGTAAACCGGGAGATCAGTGGTTACTGTGTTGTCCAGTTGTAAAAGTACAAGACCAATGGTCATGTGATTGTATTGTTTATTATAAAAAATGAAGCACAAAAGTACTACATAGAAAGGTCATCTTCGAAACTTTGGTCATATCCGGTATCCAAATCTTCAGAATGAGCTCCGGTCTCTTCATTAGATTTGGCATCCTTCCTTTTGTCCAGCATCACCAGATTCTCAGCTATGATTTCGGTATAGAACCGCTTTATTTTATCCTTATCCTCATAATTCCTGTTTCTCAGCTTCCCCTCGATATAGACCAGGCTGCCTTTTCTCAGGTATTTCTCGGCAAGCTCTGCCAGGCCTCTCCATAAGACAATATTGTGCCAGGTAGTTTCAGAAATTTGATTCCCACTTTTTTCCTTACGCATCTCTGTAGTGGCAAGTGGAAATTTAGCTACCGGGATATTACCTTCAATATACTGCACTTCAGGGTCCTTGCCGATATTTCCTACCAAAATTACTTTGTTGATACCTCTCATTTTGTCTGTAATTTTTAATTCTAAGGACTAAAAATAATTTTTTTTTTGACATTATAGAAAAAATACTTTTCGGAAGTGCTAATTTTTTAATTTTTTCGGGACCGTAAAAAGAACCCTTTCCTCGCGGCATCCTGAAGTCTTTTGCTACCTCGATCAGGTACCAGTGGCTATGAATCAACCTGTGCGTCAGTCGTTGCCTGAAGGATTCCAGATAAGTGATGGAATATTCCTGTAAATATTCAGGCAGCTCTTCTGTCTGCAGCGCCTTTGCATGTCCCTTTTCTATCAGGTAGGGCTGGTACAGCTGCTTCCAGATATCATCATTTTGCCTGCATTCCATATATATTGCCCCTCCCCTGTGTATCAGGATGTAATGAAAATGCCTTTCCGCCACCACTATTTTCTTGACCTTGACCGGGTAGAGCCGGGGTTCGGAATGATGAAATGCATAACACCCGGACTGAACCGGGCAGAGCTCACATTTTGGATTTTTAGGCATACAAACCGTCGCGCCCAGGTCCATAATAGCCTGGTTGTATCCGGCAGGATGGCTCCTATCCAGCATCTTGGCAGCAAGATCTGCAATTATTTTCTTCCCCGCACTGGTATCAATGGGTTCTCTGATGCCAAAATATCGTGCCAATACGCGGTATACATTGCCATCCAGCACAGCGTAAGGCAATCCAAATGCAAAACTTGCTATAGCCGCGGCGGTATACGGGCCCACCCCCGGCAGGTCCAGAATACGCTCGTAAGTATCCGGGAATATACCGTTTCTTTCCCTGCTAATGATATGGGCAGCTTTCAGCATATTGGCACAACGATTGTAATATCCCAGGCCCTGCCATAATTTATACACTTCATCTACCGCGGCATCTGCCAATTGGTGTACATCAGGGTAATGATGAATAAAACTGACATAATACGCTTTCCCCTGTTCGGCACGGGTCTGCTGGAGAATGATTTCGCTCAGCCAGATCTTATAAGGGTCATTTTCCTGCTTCCAGGGCAATATCCTGTCATTGACATAGTGATGCCAGTGCATTAATTGCTGTGTAAATAATTGTGCGTTCTTAGCCAATCAGATTATTTTTCAGGGAAAGCAAATGTATCAAAAAGTGTCCATTTCATTCTGCTATTTATCCCTTCATCGCCTGCTATAAGCAATATATGAATTGCAGCACCGGGGATTCAACTTTATCCCTCGGCCTTCCATCCTTAGGAATCAGGGTATCATAATAGGATGCCGGTCTTTTCGTTTTACATGCAATGTACCTTTATGAGCCAATACCTATATCTTTGTAAGGATGAATGACCTGAATGAAATAAAAAGCAAAGTACCTGACCTGGAACTGCTGGCCAGGCAGGTGGTGGATGGATTTATCATCGGTCTGCATAAGAGCCCGTTCCATGGATTTTCCGTAGAATTTGCAGAACACAGGCTGTATAACCCGGGAGATAACCTCCGTCATGTAGACTGGAAAGTATATGGCAGGAGCGACAAAATGTTCTCCAAGAAATATGAGGAAGAAACCAACCTTCGTTGCTGTATCGCTATAGACACCAGTTCTTCCATGTCGTTTGAGTCAGCTGAACGCATCTCCAAGCTGGAGGCTTCCGTTCAGGCTGCTGCCTGTATCATAGAACTTCTCAGAAGACAGATGGACGCTTCCTCTGTGGCCCTGTTTGACGAACAGCTCTACCTTATGACCAGGAGCGGGACCAGTTCAGGCCATAAAAGTCTTCTTTTCAGTCATTTGGAACAGGCCAGGAAGAAGAGACCCGGCCAGGCTGCGTCTACCAATGCGGCCCAGGCTATTCATGAGCTTGCCGAACGACTGCATCAACGAAGCCTGGTAGTCATCTTTTCCGATATGCTGGAAGGATCCGAAGATACCGATCAGCTCATCAGCGGCTTGCAGCACCTGAAGCACAATAAGCACGAGATCATCCTCTTTATGGTGGGGGATAAAAAGCTGGAATGGGATTTTGAGCTGAGCAACAGACCCGTAGAGCTCCGGGATATGGAGACACAGGATACCATTAAATTACAGCCTGAGGCGGTGACCCGGACGTACCGGGAGGCGGTAAGCCGGTATATTCATTTCCTGAGCGAGCAATGCGCAAGAATGAATATCGACTTCCAGCTCTTTGATATTCATGATCCGCCTGAAGAGATGTTAAGAATTTATCTAATGAAAAGAATGAAAATGATGTAATTCCAAAAATAATTCCTACCTTTGCCCACTTATTTTTAGTTGGAATCAACAGGATGAAGAAGTCGCGGGTATTTGAAATAGCTTATGTAGGCTTAAAAAGTGGAGAACATTTATTTGAGTATCAGATAGATAACACTTTCCTGGAAAGGTTGGGATACGAGGGAGAGCCGTTGAATAATCTGGATTGTAAGGTAAACCTGCGCTTCAATAAGCTGACCAACCTGTTCCAGCTGGATTTCGACTTTAACGGTTCAGCAGTAGTGACCTGTGACAGATGCGGGGATGATATGAACCTGGAGATATGGGATGAGCATAAGCTGATTATCAAGATCTCATTTGATGATGCGCTTGAAGGACCTGTAGAGGAGGACGATGTGGTCTTTATACCGAAGCACGAGACAGTGATTGATGTTTCCAAATGGATATATGAATTCCTCCTGCTGAGCATCCCGATGCAGCATGTTCATGGCACAGGTGCGGATGGGGAAAGTTTATGTAATCCCGAAGCCTTGAAAATGCTGGAGAGATTCAGGGAGGAACAGGAGAAAGACCAAAGACAAAACATCTGGAAAGACCTGGATAAACTTAAAAATAATTAAATTTTTATCATTTTTATATTCAACAATCATAACTTAAAAAAATTAAGTCATGCCAAATCCTAAAAGACGCCATTCGGCACAGAGAGGAGCGAAACGCAGAACACATTATAAGGCAGTAGCGGCTACGATCAGCACTGACCCTACAACAGGTGAAGCACATATCAGGACATCGTGCGCATTGGTCTGAAGGAAAGTTATACTACAGAGGTCGTGTGGTACTGGACAAATCTCCGGCTGTGTCTCCTGAAGAAGGAACTGAAAATTAATCCGGTCAGGGGCAGGGGAGTTATGTTTCCTGCCCCTGAAAATATATCCGTATAACCTGAAGTTCATCCTAAACAGCAACCAATGAAAATAGGTATTGATATAATGGGCGGCGACTTTGCACCTCTGGAGGCAATACAGGGTATCGTAGCCTACCTCGAGGACGAAAGCCTGGCTCAAAATGTGCACTTTGTCCTTTTTGGTGACCAGTACAAATGTGCTCCCTATATCACCCATCTTTCCAATTATACGGACCGTTATACCGTGGTTCATTGCGAGCAACAGGTGGAAATGGATGAACATCCTACCAAAGCTTTAAAAGAAAAGCCCAATTCCAGCATTTCTGTCGGTTTTGGTTATCTTCAGGCCAAAAAAATTGATGCATTTGCCAGTGCCGGCAATACCGGCGCTATGATGGTGGGTGCTATGTATTCTGTTAAGGCAATTGATGGTGTCGTAAGACCTACTATCGGTTCCCCGGTACCCAAGCTTAACGGAACATTCAACTTTCTCCTGGATGTAGGAATGAATGCAGACTGCAAGCCCGAACACCTGGTACAGTTTGCCACCATGGGCAGCATCTATGCGAAGTATGTTCTTGGTGTAGATAAGCCTAAAGTAGGATTGCTCAATATTGGCGAGGAAGAAGGAAAAGGCAATATTCTCACCCAGGCAGCATATCCGCTGCTGAAGCAGAGCAGGCAAATCCAGTTCGCCGGTAATGTGGAAGGACGCGATTTATTCATGGATCACTGCGATGTGATCGTATGTGAAGGATTCGTAGGCAATACCCTCCTCAAGATGGCGGAATCCATCCATCATATCTTCCAGTCAGGCAGGAATATTCATGATGAATTCCTGGACAGGTTTGATTTTGAAACCTATGGCGGCACACCTATTCTCGGGGTCAATGCCCCTGTGATCATCGGTCATGGGATCTCCAGGGCAACCGCGTTTAAGAATATGTATAAGACAGCAGAACAGATGGTCGCTGCCGGTGTCACAGAAATCATCCGCAAAGAAATCAACCAGTAATATTTTCCTATCCATCCGGCAGGAAGAGACACAATGACTCATTGTGCTCTGAAGTATTCAAAGGCCGGATATTCATTTCCCTTCACCTGCATTAAGGATTGAGGATACTGGCGTATCTTTTGGTCTTCCTGTATTCTGTAAAAATTTCCTCAGACCGTTTCATCAGGTATTCATATTGTTTGGCTCCATGGCTGACCCGCTTGACACCCCATGCCGCCAGCTGGTCATAAGCCGGGAGGCCGGGGGTTATAAAGACATTCAATGGCAAACTGACTTGCGCTATAAACTCCTGTATATCTGATCCCGATTCTATCAGCGGAACAAAAATCCCGTCGGCACCTGCCGAAGCATAAATTCCGGCCCGCCTGACGGACTCTTCCAGGGCCTGCTCGTGATTTGTCGTATAGGTATCTGTCCTGGCATTGATAAAGATGGCACATTTCCCTTTGACGGCTTTGATCTTTTCTGCAAGCAATGATGCATCCCCCAGTCGTCTTTCCCCCCCTGTTACCAGACTGTCTTCCAGGTTGATTCCAGATACGCCTGCCTCTGCCATCTCCCTGACCATCCGGGCTACTTCATCCGGATCTTCCGAATATCCGGCTTCGAAATCCACGGAAAGCGGGATTTTTACGGCATTGCGTATGCTCCGGACGATAAAGAACAATTCTTCAAAAACTGATCTCTTCACCATCTTCATATCCCAGCATATTGGCAATAGCATGGCTGGAAGAGCCTAAAGCCTCGTATCCTGTTTTTTCTGCGATCCGGGCTGACTGCGCGCTCCATACATTCCCGAGAAGCAAAGGCACGGGCAATTGGTGTAATTGTTTGAAAGCTTCATATTGATGGGTAGTCTTGTTCATCGTCCGATTTGTTTGGTTACTATAAATTTAGACCAAACAATCCGGCCAGCCAACTCATTAACAATATTTCAAGAACCGGTAAATATTAATAACCATACTTATTTAATATTTCCGGTCATCATATCCGCAAAAAAGCCTCAAAAACAAAAAGTTTCCGAGGCTTATATTAACCAGCTATTGCCTTTGAAATGGAATCATCTCTTCATTAATATTTGGTGAATTTTATCATTGAGGTATTTCCCCGAATGGTCAGTATAATCCCATAAGTACCGGCTGGAAATGCGGACACATCTATTGTTGCAGTGTTTTTCGTCCATTGGTCTTCCTGATAAATGATTTTTCCGGACATATCCGTTATCCTGATATGCTCGATCTTCTCTTCGGCCCGGATATGCACATCAGATTGTGCAGGATTAGGATAAACACGTACATTGCGGGCTTCAGGTGATGATTCTATGCCGGACACCAGAATGGATACTTCCATGTAAGATGTGTCTGTCATCAGGCATTCCGTTGCAATCAGCCTTACTGTATATGTCCCGGATGCAGTATACGTATGGCTTGGGTTTTCCTCTTCGGATGTATGCCCATCGCCAAAGTCCCAATAATACTGACTGGCATGGGTGCTCAGGTTTTCCGTAATGATCAAGCCATCAACAATGCCTGCAGTGAAATCCGCTTGTGGCCAGATTACAAACCTGTTCCAATGATCCAGGCTATCATAAGCTACCTGTTTGGCTATCGTTTTAATGATACCCGCGTCAGCAGCACTTAGGGAATAATCATAGGCACAGGTAGCCGGGTCTTTCCTGAACATCAGTGCATAAAAGCTGCAGGCTGCCGCAAACGACCCGCTGCTGCTGGGATGGCTTTCATCAGCGGTATACAGATCGATATCCGGATGCTCATTCCTGATCTTTCTCCATACCATGGCTACCGGCGACAATGCCGCCTGGTGTTCTTCTGCCATGATCGTATACCTCAGCTGGAGCATACTATCCATTCCCTGATAAGTGCATAGCGGGTCGAAATAAGGACAATTGGCCGCATCACCATTTTCCCGGCCCCAGGTCACATAGAACATGGTCGTAGCACAAGGATTATTGACCTGTACCATGCTGTCCAGCATATGTGCATAAGGATATACTTCCGCTTCTACCTGCTCGTCAGGAAAGGAAGGAAGCTGGCTCTGCTCCTGAAGAATGACAAAATCCCAGTCCCCTTCCTCGATCAAGGCAATGCTTGTAGCAGAAGTAGTGTGCCCGGCAAAGGTAAATCCACCCGGGGTATGGCTGCTGTACTCCAGGGTATCACCATTCGATAAAGCCAGCTGGGCGATGATCTCAGGGAGATTGTTGGTTTGTGTATAGCTATTACCCAGAAATAAAGCCTTAACCTTTTTGGCCTGTACAGCCTGATAAGCCAATAAAAATAGTGTGCTGAGAAAAATAAAGTTACGAATCATATGCATGCATGTCTGTAGGAATGGGAATAATCCCTATTGCCTCTATTTGAAATAGATAATCATTTGGTGTAAAGACCGCGGGAATTAAAGAAACGTTAGGAATGATTTTAAGATAAAAAATAATTAACTTTGTCAGCCTGAATGCATTTTTAATTTTTTAAAAAAAGAAATGAACTTAAGAGGAAAATCCAGGGAAGGAGCAAGAGTACACATGGAGGCATTGAATGATATTCTTTTCATTCTGCTGTTCTTCTTTTTGATCATTGCGACCTTAGCCAATCCTAATATCATTCAGATGGCCAATGCCAAAGCAGAAAGTGATGCAAGAGAGAAACAAAATGTTGTAGTATCAGTAGATGCTGATGCCAATTACTTTGTAGGATCTGATCAAGTCAGTATTGAGGGCCTGCAGGAAGCGATATCTGCAGAACTCAGCAAACAGGAAAATACAGAAACGCCTGTTATCGTTATTAATTCGGATAGCACGACTGATTTCTCCAATGTAATGGCTGTAATGAGAATCGCCCGTCAGCTCAAAGCCAAAACAGTGGTATCCGTAGCCAAACCATAAGCAAACCTGCCGGCCCATCACTCCCATAATTCACATGTTGTGAATTAACTAAATTTTATTGTAAGAATGGATACCGTAAATTGCTGTATTCATTCATTTTATCTAAATTAGATGTTATGTTTAACGATGATGAAAATGACTTTGGTCCGATCGAGGATTTGCTGTGGGCATACCAATCTATCAAAGCTGGGAACAAACCGGGAAGATTCCTAGAAGCAGAAGATTTTGAAGCGATTGCGGAATATTACATTCACCATCATCGGGCCAAGGATGCCCAGGAAGCGATACACATTGCTCTTCAGTTTCACCCCCAGAGCATCGAGCTGATGGTCATGAAAGTAGAAATGCTCCTGGAAGCACAGAACTTCGGCCAGGCGCTGAATACACTGGATGAAATAGAATTGATTAACCCGTTCCATATGCCATCCATCATCTTAAGAAGCGATGTGCTGATGGAAATGGAGAAGGAGGAAGAAGCTATCCGGAATCTCCTGAACAAAATAGAAAAAGTAGATGACAGGGATAAGATAGAACTGCTTATGTCCCTCAGCGACATTTATGATGAGCTGGCCAGGTTCGAAGCTGTATATGACGCATTGATCGAAGTCCTGAGGATCGATCCTGACTATGCAGAAGCCCTGTACAAACTTTCTTTCTGGGCGGATTTGGCCAACAAAAATGAAGAAAGTATCACATTCCACCAACAATTACTGGATGCCAATCCGTTCAACCAGATAGCCTGGTATAACCTGGCATCCGCATACCATAGCCGCAAACAATATGAAGAAGCGATTGATGCCTATGAATATTGTATCGCTCTGGATGAGCAGGTAGAAGCCGCATACCGGAATGTTGCGGACGCTTATATGAAAGTCAAAAAATTTGACCTTGCGATTGAAGCGCTGGAGAAAAACCTGGAAATAGGCAAGCCCGAAGATGTGATCTATGAAGCTATGGGACATTGTTTTGAAAAGAAAAAGGATTATTCAAAAGCCAGATATTATTACAGGCAGGCGATTAAATTAAGCCCAGCCGATGATTTATTCTTTTTCAGAATCGGGGAGACCTATACGCGGGAGAAAAAATATGAACTCGCGTATGAATCTTATCTATCAGCATTCAAGCTGAATGAGGAGAACCACAGCTATGCTTATGCCCTGGGTCTCTGCCAGCTGGAAACCGGCAATGCAAAAGATGCCGTCATTTACTTCCTGAAATCCATTTCTTTAAAGCCCAATCAGAAGAATACCTGGATACAGCTAAGCAAAGCTTTGTATCACCTGGAACTGTTTGAAGAGGTGATCAATCAAAAGGAAATAGCAGAAGAACACTGCGGGGAAAAAGCAGAATTTGAGTTTATCCATGCTGCAGCCCTGTTGGCGCAGGGAAAATCCAAAGAAGCGCTTTCCTTCCTGAAGAAAGGACTGGAGATGGCTTCATCAAAAATAAAGTTACTGCAGGAACTGCAGCCGGATGTGCTGACAAGAAAATCTGTAGCTGACTTGGTAGCCCAGTACAGAAAAAAATAAACAACGGGAAAAGAATGCCGGGGTATCCCTGCTTCGTGCAGGTGGACATCTATTTACTGTTAAATCAAAGGCACAAGCACCACCAGTAAAAGAACAATCATTCCGACCACAAAACCAAATAAGTAGTAGCCGACCTGTCCGCTTTGCAGCAACCTGAGTTTGTTCGATCCCCAGCTTACAAATTGGCCTACGCCATTAACAGACTTATCGATACCGTTTTTCTCGATTTGATGATTGATCAGGGCAGCCAGGCCGAACAATGGCTTGACAATAATCCGGTCATAAAGCTCATCGATATACCATTTGTTTTTGAGTACTTTAGCCAGACCGGTATCCTCCACGAAATTGGGTTTGGAGGTTTTGGCTTTTGCTATAAATATCATAATGATGACCAGAACAGTAGACAGGCCCATCAGGATCCACTCTGTATTGTGATCCAGATGATGCAATGAAGCAGAATTACTGACTGCAGGGCTTAACCAGCTTGCCAGGGTATGGTCCGAATGAAACCACTCGGCGATAACCGGGGGTAATCCTACATAACCTCCTACCACCGACAAAATAGCCAGTACGATCAAAGGCAGGGTCATGGAAAACGGGCTCTCATGAAGATGATGCTCCTGCTCATGGCTGCCTCTGAAGTTGCCCCGGAATATATAGAAATACAACCTAAACATATAAAATGCCGTCATCATGGCTGTAATCAATCCGATACCATACATCAAAGGACTATGTGCATAGGCTGCTGCCAGGATTTCATCCTTGGAGAAGAATCCTGAGAAACCGGGAATACCAGCAATCGCCAGGCAGGCAATCAGGAACGTAATATGTGTGATGGGCATATACTTGCGCAGCCCGCCCATCTTGCGAAGATCCTGTTCGTGGTGCATAGCATGGATCACTGATCCTGCACCCAGGAATAACAATGCTTTGAAGAAGGCATGGGTCATCACGTGGAATACACCGCCTACATAGGATCCTACGCCTAATGCTAAGAACATATACCCCAGCTGACTTACTGTCGAATAAGCCAATACCTTTTTGATATCATACTGCTTTAATGCAATCGTAGCAGCGAAGAATGCGGTGATCAATCCAATCCAGGCTACCAGATCCCTGGCCACAGGTGCCAGTTCGTACAAAGCGTTGCTTCTGGCGATCATATAGATACCGGCAGTGACCATAGTCGCAGCATGGATCAAAGCAGAAACCGGTGTCGGGCCTGCCATTGCATCAGGGAGCCAGGTATATAGCGGAATCTGTGCGCTCTTACCCATGGCCCCTATGAAGAAACAGATCGCTATCCAGTTATAAACAGAAGTATCCAATCCTGCGTCAGCCAGACCCGGGAACAACTCTGCATAAGTCAAAGTACCGAAATGATACAAAGCCATAAACATCCCTACCAGAAATCCCAGGTCACCGATCCGGTTCATAATAAATGCTTTCTTAGAAGCATTGGTATAATCTTTGTTTTTGAACCAGAACCCGATCAGGAGATATGAAGCCAGGCCTACACCTTCCCATCCGATAAACATCATCACGTAATTGGCACCTAATACCAGGATCAGCATGGCAAATACAAACAGGTTCAGATATGCAAAATATCGTGTAAACCCCTCATCCTCTTTCATATACCCGGTACTATACAGGTGTATCAGGAATCCGATGCCGGTAATGATCAGAAGAAATGTAGCGGACAGGGTATCCACCTGGAATGCAAATGGAATATGAACCGTGTCAGTCTGTATAAAATCAAATAGTGAGACTACTACGGGGCTGGGATCGGCTTTCAGTTCAAAAAAGATCAATAGCGACACCACGAAAGAACACAATACTGCAACTGATGCGATCACCCCCGATACAGCCTTAGGCATACTTCTCCAAAATAATCCGTTCAATATGAATCCTATCAATGGGAAAAGCGGGACCAGATATACTAATTCTTTCATAAGATGCTCTTTGTCTTCAATGATGCTTTAATATTGAAATAAATTAATGTTTTAGCCTGTTGAGAATATTAATATCTACGGATGCGACCTTTCTGAATACCAATACAATGATCGCCAGGCCTACCGCCACTTCGGCTGCAGCTACGACCATAATAAAAAATACAAAAACCTGGGGATCCGCACTCTCGAACATCCTGCTGAATGCTACCAATAACAAATTGACGGCATTGAGCATTAATTCCACGCTCATAAATACGATCAAAGCATTCCTCCTCATCAGGACACCCATCACGCCTATGGAGAAAAGGGCTAAGCTCAGGAACAAATAATTTTCTATCGGCATAATTCTCTTATTTAATAATCGGGTTGGGAATAGATTCCTTTTCCATATCTTTCTTTCCCAGTACAATAGCCCCTACCATTGCACTCAGGAATAATACAGAACTGATCTCAAATGGTAATACATATTCATTGAACAGTACCTGGCCTAAATGCTTGATCAGACCGATCTCGCTTCCGGCCCGGGTCAATAATTCATTCTGCTCGATATCTACCTGTTTCAATGCAGCCACCAATACCAAAAACAATACGCCACCGCTCAGGAGAGCGGCAAACTGGACCAGCCGGCTCTTCTGTGGTTCGGTATCAGCATTTAAGTTCATCAGCATAATGACAAATAGGAACAATACCATAATCGCACCTGCATACACGATAATATTGACAACTGCCAGAAACTGGGCATTCAACAATAAATAGTGACCGGATATACAGAAGAATGCACCAATCAGAAACAAAACTGAATTGACAGGATTACGGCTGATCACTACAAACAGGGCGCAGGTGATGAGCATCAGAGATAATATCCAGAACAAGATTGAATGTAATTCCATTTTTATGAGGTATATTCTTGGTTGTATTGTATCAACCTTCTTTTTAAGATCTTCTTTTGGGAAACTAAGATTCTGCCGCCTTTTGATTCCGCTCTGCTACCTGTGCATCGCTGATCAGCATATCCTGTTTTTTATAGATAAAGTATTCGCGGTTATAATTGGCAGGCATTACCGTCTCACTAAGGTATATCGCATCTTTAGGACAAGCCTCTTCACAGAACCCGCAGAAGATACACCTCAGCATGTTGATCTCGTATTTTGCCGCATACTTCTCCTCCCTGTACAGGTGCTCCTCACCGGGGAGCCTTTCGGCAGCTTCCATGGTGATCGCTTCTGCAGGACAAGCCAATGCACAAAGGCCACAAGCCGTACACCGCTCTCTTCCTTCCTCATCTCTGTTCAGCACATGGAGGCCCCTGAAGACAGGGCTAAATGGCCTTTTCTGCTCCGGGTAACTTACTGTCGCCTTTTTCTTAAAAATATGTCCCAAGGTAATACTCAGCCCTTTCATGATCCCGGGAATATAGATTTTCTCGGAAAATGTCATAGGAGACCTGTTCACAGGTGCTGCTCTCCTGGTCAATGGTTGAAAATTACCGGTATTCATTGTTTCTGACATCCGCTACACCTTTTATTTTATTATGAATTTGATGACTATTCCCGTCAGGATCATATTGAACAATGCAAATGGAATCAATTTGGTCCAGCCCAGCTTCAACAACTGGTCGAACCTGAACCTTGGCAAGGTCCACCTCACAAACATAAAGAATAAAATGAATCCTATAGCTTTAATCATCAATACACTGAAGCAAATGAGGCCAAATAACCAATCGGGAACCGAAGCCTGGACCTGATCCATATACGGGAAATTATATCCGCCAAAGAATAAGGTAGCCAGCACTACTGAACTGATGAACATATTGATGTATTCAGCGAATAAGAACATACCCAGCTTCATGGAAGAATATTCCTGGTGGTACCCCATATTCAGCTCCGATTCACTCTCGGGCATATCAAACGGCGCCCTGTTCAGTTCTGCAAAAGTACAGACCAGGAAGACAATAAAGACCAACGGGTTTTTGAAAACGTACCAGGTAAACCACCCGTCTCTCCAGAACCCATGCTGATCTTCGACAATCTCTCTTAAGCTTAACGTACCGGACATCATCAGGACTGCGATCAGGCTAAGGCCCAAAGCCAGCTCGTAAGAAATAGCCTGGGATGCTGCCCTCAATGCACTCAATAATGAATATTTATTGTTACTGGCCCAGCCTCCGAGCATAATGCCGTACAAGCTCACACTCAGCACACCAAATATAAATAAAATGCCGATATTGACATCCGCTACCTGCAGGGCTACTTCTTTACCGGCTATGGTAATGGTCGGCCCCCAGGGTATGACGGCTCCTGTGGTCAGGGCAGCCACCATAAAAAAGGCAGGCGCTAATATGAACAACCATTTGGTCGAATCCTGCGGTACAATTTCCTCCTTGAAAAACAGCTTTCCACCATCTGCCAGAGGTTGTAATAATCCGAAAGGACCCGCCCGCGCCGGACCAACGCGGTCCTGCATAATGGCTGCCACCTTTCGTTCAGCCCAGGTAGAATATGCTGCTATACCAAAACAAATCAATATGATGGTCAGGATCAGCGCTGATTTTTCTAAAATGAATATCCAGTCTATTGACATTCCTCAATATTTGTTTGCAAATGTAATGATAATGTCAAAAAATTAAAGGGATTTGGGGAGTTTATTTGAAAGGTATTCCATATTTAAAATCAATTGAATGAAGGTTATGATGCTTGCTGAGGCTTCAGGATCGTTATCCTGTCTTACAATATACGAAACAAACTGAAATATACCAGGATTTTTTAGATTTTCGAACATATAACAGGCTGCTCTCTGAGTCATAAATGGCGCACTGGATGACTTCAATGCACAGGCTATCGTTTCCTTATAAATTAAAAGGCCGGCCCTATGAAAACGGAGCCGGCCTTTTAAAATGAATGGTCGTATTATTTAACCACAAACTCTTTAGAGAATGCAGCATCTTTCATGATGACTTTTGCTGTATAAACGCCAGCCGCAAAATCACCTGTATTGACCTGAAGCGATTTTGCATGGGGCTGCAGGGTGTTCACCAATTGACCGCTGATATTGTAAATCTCCACGGATGAGATCACCTCCTCAGCACTGATATTCACGAAGCCTGTACTTGGGTTAGGGTAGACCTTGATACTGTTGTCATTTTTGGTGACCTGCTGGATACCTGCTACACCTTCCCTTACTATGGATATATCGTCAATATAGTATGTGTTTTCCTTTCCTTCACCGTTAGCAGCAATACTGAAGAAGTCAAATGCCCCAAAGGACTCCATGGGTCCAGGCCAATCATTTCCCCAATCGGTCATATAGTAAGTGGCTTCTTCATCATTCACAAATACAGACAATGTTCCTTCATTAAAGTCCATCACGTGCTTAACCGTAAACCACTCATCTAAAGGCACATCTGCATAAGCAAACAGATATGTATTGGTGTCAATGGTAAATGTCCAGGCAATTTTATCATCTAAATTGCCCCCTTCGATCTCTGTCAATGCAGTATAATAATTCACCAGGCACTCGAATCCATAGGATTCACCCGGAGTATGGGTTTCCTGCAGGTTAAAATAACCGACACTTTCCGAAGGCTGATACATTTTCCATTCGGCAGTAACTACTCCCGTAGAGTATACATCATCCATTAATAACAATACATCCTGTCCTCCATCTTCATTCTGAGGTCCTAAATGACCGGATTTCTCACCGGAAGAGGCCTGATCCGTACTCACTATAATATTCAGGTTATCATCATCTGCACCTGTCCACGTACTCCAGTGTTCTCCGAAATAGGAACCGGCTTCATAAGATTCAAAATCGTCCTCAATCAAAACTGTTTGTGCCTGTAGCATCGCTCCTATCGATAGCGCTAACACAGATAAGTAAACTTTTTTCATAATTGTCTTTTTTTTGTAAATTTAAGGAGTTTTTACAAAATAAAAAAGGCCTCCTCAACTTCTATTAGACAGGAATTCATTTCCGCAAACCTTAGAACAAGCCGTTGATCCTGGTATCTACCCGTTCGATCAGGTAGGCAAAGTCTTTTTTCTTTCCGGAGAAATCCAATTCATCGATATCGACAATGAGGATTTCTCCGTCTTTATAGCTATTGGCCCAATTGTCATAATGATAATTGAGCTTCTTGAGATAGTCCAGGCGAATATTGTCTTCATACTCACGGCCTCTCTTTTGAATCTGGTCGACCAGCTTGGGAATCCCCGCTCTCAGGTAAATAATAAGATCCGGGGGAGCAATAATCTGGCTTAAAGTATCAAAAAATTCGGAATAATTTTCGAAATCACGTGTAGTCATCAGCCCCATCTCATACAGGTTCGGAGCAAAGATGCGGGCATCCTCATAGATGGTCCTGTCCTGAATAATCGTATGCTCACTCTTCTTGATCTCTAACAACTGATTCAGCCTGTTCTTCAGGAAGAAAACCTGAAGGTTGAAGGACCAGCGTGCCATATCATCATAGAAATCGGTGAGATAGGGATTGTTTTCTACACTTTCAAATTGCGGCTGCCATTTATAATGCCTGGCCAGCAGCTGGGTCAATGTAGTCTTGCCTGCTCCTATATTTCCTGCAATTGCTATGTGATTAAGCTGCTTCATCCTCTCTTTTTTGTTTTTCCTATAATAAAACCCTATGGTTTAATAATAATTAATACCTACCAGCTTCCTGGCCTCCCTGACAGTACTGCTGGCAGAAGCCCGGGCCTTTTCCGCCCCGGCTTTCAGGACATTCCTGATTCTGTCTTTATCCTGCATCAGGTCCTGGACCCGGTCCCTGATAGGAGCAATAAACCGAACCAATGCCTGGCCCAGATCTTTTTTCAGATCTCCATACCTGATGTTCATCTGCGCATAGTCAGAAGCATATTTATCAGCCATATCCTGATTGCCCGTCAGCTTCATCAGTCCCAGGAGATTAGCAATGTAATCAGGAGGTATGCTGTTTAACGTTTCAGGACCGGAATCCGTTTTTGCCCTGGATACTTTCTTCAGGATTGCTTCATCCGTGTCATTCAGATAAATGGTTGCATTCTCATGCTCGCTTTTACTCATTTTTCCATTTCCGTCCAGCCCCATGATCTTCACGCCTTCTTCCGCAAATCTGAAAACCTGCGGTTCCGGAAAAAGCTCCCGGCCATACCTGGAATTGAACCTGTGGGCAAAGTTCCTGGCCATCTCCAGGTGTTGCTCCTGGTCTTTCCCTACCGGGACCTTAACGGCTTTATGGATCAGGATATCAGCGGCCATCAGCACGGGATAGGTCAGGAGCCCGGCATTGACATTATCCGGATTCTGCCTTACTTTATCCTTGAATGTAGGAACCTTCTCCAGTTCTCCTTTGTAAGCCAGCATATTCAATATCAAATACAGTTCCGTTATCTCGGGCACATCGCTCTGCGCATAGATGGCCGAAGCTTCGGGATCTAACCCGGAGGCCAGATACTCTGCGGTCACCCTCAGTACATTTCCCGGCAGGTCTGCAGGATTGGGATGAGTGGTCAGGGAATGATAATCAGCCACAAAAAAGTAACAATCATATTCCTGCTGCATCTTCAGATAGTTATGAATAGCACCAAAATAATTGCCGAGATGCAGGTATCCGGTTGACCTGATTCCGCTTACGATAATCTCTTTGCTCATAGCGTGCAATTTACATTTCTCTTCCGAATTTGCCATATTAAAATATTATACCGCTTTCGATATTCCTGAAAGGAAAATGACGAAAGCTGTGGCCTGTACCTGACTTTGCCTGAAAAAACATACTTTTGAAGACCGCTCTCATTTTACAACCACGATAAATCGGAAGACACGAAATATGGAATGGAATAAAAACAGGATCAATCAATTATTCAATACGGAATTCCCGGTGATCCAGGCCGGAATGATCTGGGCTTCGGGCTGGAAGCTGGCATCTGCTGTGAGCAATGCAGGTGGTCTCGGGCTGATCGGTGCAGGCAGTATGTACCCGGACACTTTATTACATCATATCCGGCAGTGCAAAGCTGCCACGAATAAGCCTTTCGGGGTCAATCTTCCATTATTATATCCGGATATAGAACAGCATGTCGAGCATATCGTCCGGGAGAAAGTACCTGTTGTCTTTACCTCCGCCGGTAATCCCAAGACATGGACTTCTGTACTTAAAGCAGAAGGAATAAAAGTAGTGCATGTGGTCTCCAGTGCAAAGTTTGCCATCAAAAGCCAGGATGCCGGGGTAGATGCTGTAGTAGCGGAAGGTTTTGAAGCCGGAGGACACAATGGCAGAGAAGAGACCACCACAATGTGCCTCATACCCAATGTCAGGCAAGCCATTCATCTGCCCCTTATTGCTGCAGGAGGTATCGCTACCGGAAGACAAATGATGGCTGCGCTGATCCTGGGTGCAGAAGGTGTGCAGGTAGGCAGCCGCTTCGTATGCAGTGAAGAGGCAAGCAGCCACGTTCATTTTAAGAATGCGGTAAAGGATGCCCGGGAAGGCGATACACAACTTACATTAAAAGAGCTAACGCCTGTACGCCTGATCAAGAATAGATTCTATCAGGAGGTACAAGACGCCTATCAGCGGTGTGCTGGCAAAGAAGAGCTGAACGAATTACTGGGAAGGGCCAGGGCTAAGAAAGGGATGTTCGAAGGTGAGCTGGATGAAGGTGAGCTGGAAATCGGTCAGGTAAGCGCATTAATCAATGATATCCTTCCTGCTGCGGAAATAGTAAAAAATATGTGGACGGAATTTGAAGAAGCCACCCGGCAGCCGTTTCTCTGGGATACAAAAGACACTGCATCTATATAGAGCATATATGTCTGTATGAGAGACAACCTTGTCTCCCGGGGAAAGATTCAACGATCAGGAGACAGAAGAACCTGATGGCGGCAGAGAACTCCTGTTTGTCCTGTAAGACAGCAATGGAAAAAGTTGTTTCTGACTATATGCCAGGCTTTTATGAAGGGAATACCGGTTGATACGGTGTAGAAAACAAATATTATCTCTATATAATTGCAAATAACCGAAAGCTGATAAATTGAATAAGATTACAATAATTTCTTTCCCGACCTGACCCGATGCTGTTCAACACTTTTCCGTATGCTGTTTTCCTGCCTGTAGTCTTCATCGTATACTGGTTTGTACTGAAGAAAAATCTCCGCCTGCAAAACCTGTTCTTACTACTGGCAAGCTATTATTTTTATTCCTGCTGGGATTGGCGGTTCTTATTTCTATTGGCCTTTACCACCATCCTGGATTTTTGGATTGGCTTGAAAATCAATTCCGGCACAGAAAAATCAGCTAAAGCATGGATGTGGTTCAGCATAGCCGTCAATATCGGGGTACTGGGCATATTTAAATATTTCAACTTCTTTTCAGAATCTTTTGCTGATCTGCTCGGTAATTTTGGCATACACTTTTCGCCCTGGGTACTGAACATCATCCTTCCTGTGGGTATCTCATTTTATACGTTTCACGGACTGAGTTATATTATCGATTTGTACCGTAAGAAAATACCGGTCGAACGGAACTTTGTAAACTATGCATTGTTCGTCAGCTTCTTTCCGTTGCTGGTAGCCGGCCCTATTGAAAGAGGAGCGCATTTACTTCCGCAAATTAAAGTTGCCAGGAGATTTGATTTTGAAAATGCCATGGACGGATTGCGGCAGATCCTATGGGGATTATTCAAAAAGATGGTGATTGCAGATAATTGCGCCGCATATGCAGACATCCTTTTCAGCCAGCCCGGCTCCTATGAAGGCGCGGCGCTCTTCTTTGGTGCCATCATGTTCGCATTTCAGATCTATGGCGACTTCTCAGGATATACGGATATCGCAGCCGGAACAGCCAGGCTGTTTGGCTTTGATCTTTTGAAAAATTTCTCCTATCCTTATTTCTCAAAATCAATCGGGGAATTCTGGAAGCGGTGGCATATCTCTCTTTCTTCCTGGTTCCGGGATTATCTCTACATACCCCTGGGGGGAAGCAGGATCAGTAAGGCCATCACCATACGCAATGTATTCATCATTTTTCTCGTAAGCGGGTTCTGGCATGGCGCCAACTGGACTTTTATCTTCTGGGGGCTATTGCATGCTGTATTTTACCTGCCTTCCGTTATCGTCCGCAATCATCGAACAAAAAGAGAAAAACAAAGCAATGCCAGGTCTTTCTTGGATGGATTCAGTATCCTCGGAACTTTTCTCCTGGTTACGCTGGCCTGGATTGTATTCCGGGCAGCAGATATCCGCCAGGCTTTTCAGTATATCTACAGGATGATCGCGAAGCTCTGCTCACCCGATGGGTTTCATCAGTTGTCAGAGCTGCTGGCATGGAGACATTATTACAGTATCTTACTGCTCTCTTTTTTAATCTTATTCTATATCATAGAATGGAAGGGCAGGCACCTGTCCTTTCCTTTACAGCAGCTTCAGCAAAGATGGTCCGGGGGCCTCAGGTACGGCCTGTATGTGATACTCTGTTTCATTATTTTTTGGTTTTCAGGCAGCAGCCAACAATTTATTTACTTTCAATTTTAGCAGATGAACAGATTCTTAAGAATAATCATACCGATAGCGCTGGTCGCGCTCATCAGTGCATACCCACTGGACCGGTTCATCTCTTATCTGTTGAAAAAGTCAAACGAGTTCCCTTCGGAGTTTGAGGTCATGAATGATATATATGATGGAAAAGCTGCTGCTGATATTGCAATTTACGGTTCTTCCAGGGCCTGGGTTCATATAGATCCCCAGGTTATAGAGGATACCATGGGGATGAGCTCCTATAATTTCGGCAATGACGGTCATAACTTCCCGATGCAATACCTGAGGCACAAAGAGCTTTTAAAACATTATCCGCCGCCTAAACTCATCCTATTGGTTATTGACTTCTATAGCCTTTACAAAGAAGATTCGCTCTATAACAATAAGCAGTATCTGCCTTATATGCTCTGGCATGAGGATATAGAAAAATATACTTCGGCATATTATGGCTTTGATCCTCTGGATTTCAAGGTGCCTTTAGTACGGTATTTCGGCAGGGAAGAAGTATTGTGGACCTGTATGAAAATACTTCTGGGTAAAGACGGGAATAAAAAGTTGCGGCGGCGGGGATTTTATGGACATGAGGCCACATGGTCGTATCATGAGGAAGAAGTCAGGAAGAAAGCACAGGAGAGAACCTGGAGAGCAGAACCCGGTGTGGTGGCACTATTGGATCAATTCATCAATGAATGTAAAAGCAACCATACCAAACTGGTCTTCATCTATGCACCGGAATATATCGAAGCACAGCAGTTTATTCCCAATCACCAGAAAATGCTGGATACGCTCCGGGCCATCGCAGATGCCCATCAGCTCACATTTTTAGACTATTCTAAATCTGAGATCAGCAGGCACGCGGAATATTTTTATAATGCGACACATTTGAACAAAACCGGTGCCCAGATCTTTTCCGGACAATTGGCAGCGGATATCAGAAAATACTGGGATGCACAAGCCGCTTCTTCTGAAGAATAACCTCGAGCGTATCCTGAACCCGGTCACTACTTCAGGTCCTCTTTAAATACCTCCCTGAATTTCTCCAGTTTAGGTCTGACCACCATCTGGCAGTAGGGATTCCCCGGATTATTTGCAAAATAATCATCATGATAGGCTTCCGCGTCGTAGAAAACGGTAAACGGCTCTATGGTAGTCACTACAGGTTTGCCATATACATTTTTATCGTTGAGCTGTGCTATATATTGCGCTGCCGCCTGGCGCTGTTCTTCATTTCTGGGGAAAACGGCGGACCGGTATTGCGTGCCGATATCATTCCCCTGCCTATTGAGCTGGGTAGGGTCATGCGCTAAAAAGAAGGCTGCCAGCAACCTGTCATAACTGATCACCGACGGATCATAGAATATATTCACCGCTTCGGCATGGCCTGTATTGCCACTGCACACCTCTTCGTAGGTAGGATGCGGCTTATCACCACCTGTATATCCGCTCTTCACCGAATGCACTCCTTTCAGGGCTGCAAATTGCGCTTCCACACACCAGAAGCATCCTGCAGCAAGGGTCGCTGTATCTAATTGTTTGAAATTATCATTCATCTTGATTTGCTTTTGTACTTCGAATACCTGGTCATTGATTGCTTTTGGGGACTGGGCGCAACCCTGCTGTATCCATAAGCCCAGTATCATCAACCACAAATATCGCATGCCGATAGTTTTTATAATCAATAAATATACTGCCTTTTTTGCAAAATTGATGTCAATTAACGTTCTCTTCCCTACCTGTTTGATCTATTGCAAATGCCTGATCTGGGCTACAATCCGTCCGGCTCCCTGATCCAGTAATTTTTGTGCACACCGCTGCCCGATATCCCCTGCCTGGTCAATCAATACATCTTCTTCAACCTGCATCATCTCCCGGCCGGTGACATTCACAATACTCCCTTTGAAGTACATCCTTTCTTCTCTGATCTCCGCATGCGCACCGATAGGAGTAGAACAGCCCCCGTGTAATGCAGATAAGAATGAACGCTCCTGGAGTACACAAAGAGAGGTGGGAATATGGTCGATCTGCCCAATCCGTGCCTGCAGTACCGCATCTTCCTCCCGGCAAACAACCATTAAAGCTCCCTGGGCCGGAGCAGGGAGCATCCAGTCCAGTGCTGTAGTCTGCAATCCAGTCATCTCCATTCTTTCCAGCCCTGCTCTCGCAAACACGGCTCCCGCCCAGTCGCTCTGTTCGAGTTTCCTGAGCCGGGTTTGTATATTGCCCCTTAAGTTCTCTACCTGATGATGAGGGAAGCGATGCAGCCAAAAACTCCTTCTCCGCACAGAGCCGGTACCAATCGTATATGGACCGGCCTCCAGCTCTTCCATAGTTTTGGCACCGCTTTTCCATACGATCACGTCTGAGGAGCTTGCGCGTTCAGGAACGGCTGCCTGTATAATGCCCTGTGCCGGCTGTACAGGTACATCTTTCATAGAATGTACTGCCAGGTCGATATGTCCGGACAGCAGGTAAGCATCTAATGTCTTGGTAAAGACACCCTGTACTCCCATTGCATACAGTGGTGTTACCAGGTCCAGGTCGCCCTCACTTTTCACCGCCACAATCTCTGTCGCCATACCTTTTGCACTCAGCAAATCCTGGACTTTACGGGCCTGCCACATCGCCAGGGGACTATCCCGGCTTCCCAGCTTATATCTCTTATTTTCCATTTGTATCATTGGTGGAGCAAAGGTAGCTGTTATGCCCTGATGATCAAAAATGCAAATACTTTTTCATTCCCCCGTTGAACAATAGCTGAATATTTTGAGCTTAACAGGCATTGGAGTATAGGTTTTAACGCTTTAAAAACCGGATCACCTTACAGGCGTTCCCTCATCAGTATATTTTTTAATATCAAAAAGGTAACAAAACCGAACCTTGGTCTATATACATACAAACAATCAATTTCTAACTCTTAAATACTAAATGCTATGCGTACAAAAAAAATAATTAACGGCCTGATAGCGTGTTCTTTTTTACTCGGGCTCGTCTCCTGTGATGACGATCTTCCTGCTCCTGATCCCGGTAGCGGTGAGTGTAATGATGAAATTCTGATGGCACCTTACAATTCAGGATTGGTGGCATATTACAAATTTGTATCGGGATCAGTATCTGATTATTCAGGAAACGGGCATGATGGATCCATAACAGGAAGTGTGGTCTCCACCTCCAACCCATCAGGAAGCGCAGATTGTGCTATGGAGTTCCCGGGAACCAATACCGATTATATCAGCATTCCGTCACATAGTGATTTCGACTTCGATGAAACCACCGAATTATCAATAGTGTTGTGGTACAAACCCGTGTATGTCCCGGGGACAGCCGGTGACTACAGATTGCTGATAGGCAGAGATCCGGGTACCGGATTACGCTGTCCTGATACTTATGGAGAATACTCTCTGGGCACTTACGACTGCATGAAACCTGTATTCGGATTGGGCACGTCCAGGGTCTGGGACGGCTCTTTTAACCCTTTGCTGGCCACTTACTGCGATAGCCTGATGATGGACTATGAGAATTCCGGCTGGCAGAACCTGATCGCCATATTTGATCCTTCTGAACCGGTCAGTAAGTGGGAAATATACCGCAATGGAGTGATGACTACGGATGGCAGCTCCATATGCGGCATCCCTTATACTACAGTATATAACGGGGACCTGGTTATAGGAAAGAATTTTGTCGGTGCTATTGATGATATCAAAGTATACAACAGGGTCCTGACAACAAGTGAGATAACCTTCCTCAAGGGCTACGTAAGCCCATGCTGTGAATAAACTATAGCACAGAAGGCATGCTTATATATGCGATGAGAGGAGTATGGCTGTTATGGCCTTACTCCTTTCTTTTGTTTTATGCTCCTGACAGACCACAGCAACGCAACCAATATAACTACGGCAGCAATCAACATCCCATATACAGGCAGTCTGTTTGCCTTCAGATAGAGATTCATTTCCTCCCCGGTATAACAACTCAAAGCAGCCCACTCCCAGGGGTTCGCAAGGTAACCTGAAGACTTTCCGCGAATAAAATCCAGTTTAGAAGCCCGTAAAGCTTTCTCAGGGTTATGCTCTTCCTCCAGGTACCTGTAGAACTGCCGGATGAAGTCAGGAGCAGATGCATCATTAACCGGCCAGCGGGCAGCTATTACTCCTTTTATCCCCTTACCCAGGAATGCTTTGTTCAGGCTCTCCAGGCCTTCCCCATCTATTATTTTCCCCCTGGCCGTCTCACAAGCTGAAAGTACGGCTAAAGGAGCCTGTGCATGGGCAAATTGCAGGTCATTAATGTTGATTTTTTCATCAAGGACCAGGTAAGGCAATCCATCATCATCCGATACCGCATGTGTACTTATGTGTAATATACCAGGTGAAGCCAATGCCTCTGAAAATTTTTGAAAACCTGCCTGCTCGTTTTCATATACATTCGCATTAACTACAGATTTAATGCTCTTTATCTCTTCAGGTATATAATCCAGATTGCGGAAATCCCCGGAATGCTTTGCTTTGGCAAATACGTTGACGCTTATTTCTTTTACCGGAGAGGGCGATCCCGGATCATAGGACAATAAGGTATAAACAGTATTGACCTGTTTGCTTTCTATTACAAACCGATGATTTACGGTAAGCGCTTCAAGCGGCAAGGCATGCAGGCTGCCGTCCGGAGACACCACCCATTTTTCATGTGCGCAAATTTCCGATACCGGGAGTATTTTCGAAAAAAGTGCAGAAGAACGTTCGAAATATAATGAAGGGTTATTATTGTATGCCTGCGGGCCGTTATAAAAGTAAGTATGCATCAAAGCATCTATTTCACTGTGGAGCCCTATGCCGTTTTGCAGCTGGTTTGATTTTATTGTTCCGTTATGAACAACCGTCACCCAGCAAAGACCGGTGCCATTCATTTGCCAGGAAATTACGGAGGCCGCTTTACTGATGTCCTTAATCTTGTCCCGGAAAGCAGTAAAATCCGGGATCTCATATCTTTTCTCAAAGGCTTTTTCTGACAGTGCCGTTCTGAAAATAATATCCCTGATTTCTTTTTTTATTTTTCCTTGTAAGGCACTGTCGGTATTGCCGGCAAGAGATCCATACAGGTACCTTAATGCTACCTGTACATCTGAAACCTGTTGAGACCGCGTATGGCTGCTTTTCCATTTTTCCGACCTGCTGATCTCGTTGATGAGTTGTCTTCCTTTGGAAAGCTCTGTTATCCAGAGCAACTGGTACGCGAGCCTGCTTTTCAGTATATCATCACCAGCGTGCTGGTATTCCGTCCATATCAATGCTGAGGCCTCCTCCAGTAATGTACGGACCTGTGCCGAATTATAGTAGCTGCTCTCTTTGGTTATGATAAACTGCTGAACGACATAATCATTTTCTACAGCATTCACATAATAAGTTATGGCAGAATCCCGGATGTTCAGAATCCGCATGCATTTTGCCAAACCGAAATAGCAATCTGTGATGGTATTATCCGGGTAATGCATCTGCTCTCCGGGCTTAAGGTATCGTATAGCGGTTCTGAAATCATTTACTGCCTGCTGCATCTTGCCATTCTCCAGGCTTATCCTCCCTCTTAATTCGTATAGCTTTGCCCTTTCCCTTTGATGTGCCTGGTGCATGCCTGCTTCGAGCAGTGATATCGCTTCAGATATACTCCCGGAGGCTTTTTCATAATCCTTCTCCAATAAAAAAATACGTCCTTCTATCGATTTGGCCGTAGCCAACCATATACCCGGTTGCGCATTTCGGCTCTGGGTAGCGAGGATTGCAACTGCCAAACGGTTATAATGGAAAGCGCTGTCTGCATTTTCTTTAGCCATATAGCATTCAGCCAATTCGTTATAAAACCTGGATGCGGTTATACTATTCGGTAAGACAAAAGCAAGGCCGCTATGGCAGACAGAGATCACGCTGTCCCATAGTTGCAGTTGCCGGATGGTAATGGCAAGGTTCGCATAAACACCGGCTTTCTGCTCAGGATCATGATGCGCATTTTCGATTGCCATATATTGCAATGACGCAGCCTTTTGCAGATCACCGGTCATTGTATACAGGCTTCCTAAAGGCTTGACATAATACTCTAAAAAATCAATACTCTTATCGGGATTTTCAAAATAATACGCCAAGGCTTTCTCGTAAACAGCCACACTTTTCAGGATCTGTGCATCCTGGCTTAAAGCATATCCTGCATTCAGCAGCAGCAACTGGTAGGATCTGGAGGTCTCCTGGTTGTGAGGTTGTATATGATTGATAATGGTAAGAAATGAATCTGCGTGTTCTGAAAATTCCAGGGGGTAATCATATACCAGATCCCCCATTGTCTTTATCTGTTGAAGTGTAGACAGCGTGTCCGTATGAACCGGGATATGGTGTTCAGCTTCAGTATTCTTATCTCTGCCGCAGGAGGCGCTCCCGGTAACCCATAAAAGGCACATCCATTTAAACCACCCCATCATTTTGCCATTTTCTATAAAATTTAAACAAGCTTTAAGCTTTCAAGATAATAATTTTAAAGCGAAATGGCTGAAATATGGTTAAAAACCTATAGCCTCCAGCAGGCATAAGTATAAAGATAGCCGGGACTGTTGGTGCCTATATGATATCGTACCCCCAGTGACGGCCCCAGGTAAACTTTCCCGAAATTGATATCTATGAACGGGTTAAAGGAAAGAGGCGTATTTCTGTCTTTTCCCTCGTTGATGATTTGTGTCTTCGGCTCTAAGGGGGTGCCGGCACTACCCACATAATAGACAATTTCTTCTTTTCCGGATAAATTCAGGTTCATATTGCAGCTCAGTCCTGCACCTAAACTGACCAAGGGGTGAATGTTATACCGAAGCTGTACCGGTGTAACGCGCAGTTGTATTCCTTTTTCTTCAGATAACCTGTCCTGCTTAAAAGATAAATACCAGGTACCGTCAATATTGACCTCCGTCGTATCGACAATGCCTTTCGTTGAAAGATCTTTTTGATATACATTGACAAAAAGTTCTGCCTGCCAGTAGAACTTTTTATAAGGTGCAAGCGGAGCCAGGCCGATACCGGCCTGCCAGTTGTTCCGGTATCGGGAAGAAGAATAGCTTTCATCTTGCTTTTCGTTAATAATAAAATTGCATCCCAGGAATAATATAGGCGATAAGCTTTTCCTGAACCTGCCTGTGGCAGCATTGGTCAGTACAGGTTCGTTTTGGTCAAAGTAAATAGCTGTACGCGCTGAAAACGGCCTGTTAGGCAAGTTCTTTGCAGGCTTTACGCTGAACCTTACAAAACCCTTTGTGCTATCTGAAGGAATGTCATCAGCAGCATTGCTTCCCGGAAGGCTTACATCTTTAAAATGGAAGATTACCGAATCTTCTTTCGCCTCTGCATACCAGCAGGCAGCGGTCCGTGTCCCTGAACAGGGAGGACATTCAGGATATAAATGAAGCAGCTCAAAGCTGGAGGGATCCAGTTGCGGAGGAAGCGCCATTTCCAGCCTTATATTCTTTGCGTCGCCTTCACCGTCATTCTGAAACTGCACCTTGTAGGTCAGTTCTTTTCTTTTTGAAATGCTCCTGTATCGAAGCCTCGTCTCCTTTAGCGACATCTTATTCGGGTCGTGAGAAGCAACGACAGGAATATCCAGTTTGTGAATATATGCTTCATCGCCGCCATCCGGGAAGTAGATACCCGTTACGGTAATGATCGCATTGGTATCCCTGATCATCTTTGGAGTTATGGCCAATTCTATAAAAGAAAACTGCGCCGCCGAATCCGGGGCGCTGATTTCATAAGCGGATATGGAATGGTAGCTTTTGCATAACCCTGAAAAATAGCGCATGGCTTCCTCTTTAGTAAACGTGAGGTGCTCCTTGTAACCATAATCCGGGCTGCCGCTTTGCGTGATGACAGCTTCTTTGACAGTGGCAAACATTCCGCTGCCGGCATCCGGATCCGGAGACAATAATTGTTCCTTATTATACGTGGACTGGGACTTAAATACAAAACCGGGATCATCAAATATTTTCTCATTGGTAAGGATATAAATAGTTCCTTTTGTACTGGCAGGCTTTACTCCCGATATCAATATTAAATCACTGCCCGGGAGCGCATTGGCATTTTTATCCAATTGGAAAACCCCGTTAGAGGTAAAAAAGTTTTGTTCGTCGGAAGATACGGATACGACTCCCGAACGGGTGGTTCTGACCTTCTTTACAGGCCGGGGAGGTTTGGTACCCATATCATAATTATTGGTAGCATATAGTCTTACTTCATGCTCACCATCAGTATTATAGTGATGAGCAGGGCTGGCAGCCCTGCTAAAATGTCCGTCCCCGAAATCCCAGAAATAAGTATAGAACGGGGCCCTGCCTCCGGGTACCTGGCTCAGTTCGGGAAGCTTCGCCTCAAAACGGGATGCTGTGCCACTGTATGCCATAATAATCTCCGGAGCAGATAAAGAGCTGTCTGTTTGCGCAGTAACGACAAATATGTGCAACAGCAGAACAATACTCAGAAAAGTTCTCATTAATGATAATCTATTGGTTAGCAAGTGAAAGATAAAACAAACTGTATATTATTTAAAATTTTTGACCTAAATACACCGGTTGTGCCTGTAGATATGCGGCACCGGAAGTTTGTTACCTTCCCAAAAAACATCAAAAGGTTATTTTATCCTTACGGTCCCTCCCTGCTGTCTTCTCGGCAGGATACTCAAAACCGGAATAATTTTTTCCCGATACAAACAAAATTTTTTGAACGTATTTCTCTGTGCAGTTTGGGTTTATAATTTGTAATTTTATGCACTTTGAACAAAACCGTATTAGCGATTGATGCATCCCGACCAAAAGTACATCCGTTATTTACAGGAACACCACTCAGGTGGGATAGATGAGATCTACAGGCTCTATGCAGGCAAGGTAAAAAAAATGATCCTGGCTAACAGCGGATCAGAAGAGGAAGCCGCTGATATCTTCCAGGATACGCTGGTAGATATCTATAAACTGTCTCTCGATAAGGATTTTGTATTAACCTGCAGCTTTGAGGCTTTTCTTATTATTATCTGTAAGAGAAAATGGCTCAGCCACTTAAAAACCACGTACAAAAAGAAGGTAACAAACCTAACGGACCACATATATACTTTTGGAGAAAATGAGGCGTCAATCGCAGAGGAGTATGCGCTGAAAATAGAAAAAGAGAACACCATATGCGCGCTCCTGGAAAAGCTTGGAGATAAATGCAAAGAGATCATAAAAGCCTGCTTACAGGATAAAAACCAGGAAAAGATCGCCGCTAAATTAGGGCTCAGTTATGCTTACTTAAGGAAAAGGAAAAGCCTGTGTATGGCCGAGCTGGCCAAAATGGTCAGGGAACATCATTTGTTTAAAAAATAAACGTAATGCCAAACAACGAAGAGATAATACAGGATTATATAGAGGGAAAGCTGGAAGGGGAAATGCTTTCTTCTTTTCTCAAAGCGTTGAATGAGAATCCGGCCTTAAATGAGGAAGTGCGGTTAAGGAAAGAGATCCAGTCTGTGCTGGAAAAAGACAACAGCCAATCCGATGGTATCCAAAAGCTCAGGCAAACCCTGGCAGAGAAAAACAGGTCATATTTTCAACCTGCACAGCGGCAGCATACCGGAAGAAGAAATATATTGAAGAAATGGGGTATCGGTATCGCCGTGGCGGCATCCCTGGCACTCATCATTACGATAACGGGTAGCAACCCGGGTCCCGGGCCACTGCCGCTTATGACGGAATACAGTATGCGCAACCGCTCACAGGAAGAACAATACATAAAGGCTTCTAATGCCTACAATACCCAAAACTATCATGAAGCTATTGTGATCTTACACGAAATAAAGGATGCAGACGAGTCTGATGCAACTGCAGCTTATTACCTGGGATTGAGTCACCTGGGAAATAGAAACTACGACAGCGCACTCGTATATATACAACAGACTGCTGAGGGCCCTTCTATCTATCGGGAAGATGCCTGTTACTTTACAGGTTATTTGTATTATAAACTACAGGATCTTGGCAGGGCAAAGGACTTTCTGCTACGGGTAAATAAAGAAAACCCCTATTATAAAAAAGCGGGGAAAATACTCGATAAAATTATGTAAGCCGATACCTGGAATTTTGCCCTGAGTGGCTGAAGATATATAACAGGCTGATCAGGATCCGGTATCCGCTTCACTCCTGAATTTATTGGGTGTGCTGCCCGTGAATTTCTTGAATAACTGGATAAAATGACTGGCAGAATTGAAGGAAAGCGTGTAGGCAATATCCGCAATGGTCCTGTGCTGCTGACGAAGCAGTTTCTTAGCCTGATTGATTTTCTCTCTCAGGATAAAGTCGCCCGGAGTGACCCCCGTTTCCATTTTGAAATGACGGAAAAAAGTAGCTTTACTCATAAAAGCTTTACCGGCGATCTTTCCTATATCCAGTTTTTCAAAGATATGATCCCGGATATACTGTATGGCATACGCCAGAGGATTGTGCGCCGACATCTGCAGGGCAGATAACATTAACTGTGACCTGGCATGAGTCTGCATCAGGTTGATGATCAGCTCTTGTGTGGCCAGCTTGCTCAATACCTGCTTATGCGGGTGATCTGAAGATGCCAGCCTGATAATCTTATTGATGTTCCATTGCAACTGCTGGTCATTCGGAAATTTAAACAGGTGATGTATACAGTTTCCATTCCCTCCGGTCGTGCTTTATATACTGCTCGTTGAGCAATGCCAAAGTACCTTTTACCTCATCCTGATCGATGAGCAATGCCATACAGGTGGTGGGTCGTGCCGGGTCTGCATTCGGGAAGTCTATCTGCATCGATGTATGCCTGTCCAGGACCAAGGATTCCCGCGGATGAAAATCAAATGCTTCATTTTTGTCAATGTGCATGACTTTCTTCCCGTTGAGCATAGAGATGAGGGATAAATTATTGAATTCCAGGGGATAACTAAAAGCTTTCTCCCTGGTTTCGAAAAGATTGAGTTCCAGCTGGTCCGTATTGAACTGGAGTTTATGCTCCACCAAACTATGCGCTTTCGAATTTTTGTATAACTTTTGGATATAATCAGATACCATAGCCTACGCCTTATAATGATACTAAATTAATATTTTTTGACAGGATCCGGATATTTTTCCTGCTAAATGAAATATAGCTTGCTGATAGATTGTTTAACCGTTAAAAAAAAATAACTCTATGAGCAAAGTAATTGCAAGACCCGAATTCAAAAGTCAATACGAAAACTATATCAATGGCAGGTGGACGCCTCCGGTCCAGGGTAAATATTTTGATAACATATCACCTATAGATGGTAAAGCCTTCACCAAGGTGGCACATTCTTCCAAAGAAGACCTGGAGCTGGCCGTAGATGCCGCTGCAGATGCATTCAGGACCTGGAGCAGGACTTCCGCGACAGAGAGAAGCATCATTCTCAATAAGATCGCCCAGGTAATGGAGGACAACCTGGAGTACATTGCCGCTGTAGAAACCGTCGATAACGGTAAGGCCGTAAGGGAAACAATGGCTGCTGACATCCCGCTGGCTATCGATCATTTCCGGTATTTCGCAGGCGTCATCAGGGCAGAGGAGGGATCGCATACCGAACTCGATGAACACACAGTATCCCTGATCGTCCACGAACCTGTCGGGGTCGTAGCGCAGATCATTCCCTGGAACTTCCCGATACTGATGGCCGTATGGAAACTGGCGCCGGCACTGGCAGCAGGATGCTCCGTAGTGCTCAAGCCTGCTGAAAGCACGCCTGCTTCTATTATGGTATTGATGGAGCTGATCGGGGACCTGCTCCCGGCAGGCGTGGTGAATGTGGTCAATGGTTTCGGGGCAGAACTGGGCAGGGCGCTGGTGACCAATCCCAAGGTAGCCAAAGCCGCATTTACAGGTTCTACCGCCACCGGAAGACTCGTGATGCAGTATGCTACAGAGAATATCATCCCTGTCACATTGGAATTAGGCGGAAAATCACCGAACATCTTTTTTCCCTCAGTGATGGATGCCGATGATGAATTCCTCGACAAAGCAGTAGAAGGTGCCGTTCTCTTTGCATTGAACCAGGGAGAGGTCTGTACCTGTCCCTCGAGAATGCTGGTGCACGAATCGATTGCAGACAGGTTTATGGAAAAAGTGATCGCCCGTACTGAGGCTATCAGGGTAGGGAATCCGCTGGATACTTCCGTCATGATGGGTGCGCAGGCATCCAGGATCCAGTTTGATAAAATCTCTTCGTACCTCAAGCTGGGCAAAGAAGAAGGAGCGGAAGTGCTGACCGGGGGAGAACCCAATGTCCTGGACGGAGACCTGGCCAGCGGATATTATATCAAACCCACCATATTCAAAGGCAATAACAAGATGAGGATCTTCCAGGAAGAGATCTTCGGACCCGTAGTATCCTATACTTCTTTTAAAAATACCGAAGAGGCTATTGAGATCGCCAATGATACCTTATACGGTCTGGGTGCAGGAGTATGGACCAGGGATGCCCACGAACTGTACCAGGTACCCAGGGCCATAAAAGCAGGAAGAATATGGATCAATCAATACCATTCCTACCCGGCCGGGGCCCCGTTCGGGGGATACAAGCAGTCAGGTATCGGGAGAGAGAATCATAAAATGATGCTGGCGCATTACCGTCAATCTAAAAACATGCTTATTTCCTACAATAAGAATAAACTCGGTTTTTTTTTTAGTGGATACATCTGTTTCGAACAACCAGATGGAACTGTCGGACCATTCCTGGTCTGACAGTTTATTTCCTTTAACTTTTTATGGAGAAAGATAAACATTGGATCATATTTCAAACTTCCAGACAATGAGTGAAAAGATAAAAAGGCTGGATGCAACAGAAGCTGCTATCGCATTGATCCGCCGGCTGGCTGGACAGCATGGACCGCTAATGTTCTACCAGGCAGGCGGCTGCTGTGAAGGCACGCAACCTCAGTGCTTCGAGAAAGGAGGATTCCTGCCCCGCATGAAAGACAAAATGATCGGCACCATTGAAGGCTATGAATTCTGGATAGACAGGGATCTTTTTGAATATTGGCAATACAGCCATTTCACCTTAGATGTCCTGGATGGATTCGGAGCAGGCGGGTTCTCTCTGGAGACACCGCTGGGTAAAACATTCAAGATCCATTACCGCTTGTTTTCCGAAGAAGAGCTCACCAACCTGGAAGATACGCAGGAGATGGAGTAAGCTTTTGAACAGCAAGGCAAAAACTGTTATGGCATAGCCTTACAGTCCCGGGGTACCATCATGAAAGAACGTTTGTCCGTCTGTATGGGCTTCTTCCCATTTTTTCCAAAGCTGGTCCAGCTTGTAATCTATAAAATCTTTGTGCTGCAGGTCTAATTCCGTAACTGCCGCACCCGGGTAAATCATTTCTGTCATCAGCCGGGCTTTCTTATATTCACCTTTAGGCAGGTCCAGATCCAGGATCAGTAAATCAAAATGCCGGGCTGTCAAAGCTTGAACCAGATACTCTTCCCGGGTTTCCACGACATATGCTATACCTTTTTTCTGTTCGATCACAGAACGAAATAGGGTTAAGTCCGTGGATTCATTTGCGTAAACATATACCAGAAGGGTTTTCATTGTTATTCTTTTTTATTTACAAATATACCCCTGGACAAAAACATATCCATTGATCCAGGGTAAGACTTTTACCTTAACATAGAGAAGGGTTCATTCTATCGACTGCCAAGGTCCCCACCGAACGAAAACCTATTATCCGGCCCGAAATAAGATTTGGGGGAAGGGGGCAATGATATGTGCACGTTAGATTTAAACGAAATATTAAAATTGGATACCGGGTTATGAAGAATGCCTGCATTCCTTAATTTTGGGTGAAAATATCATTCGTTTTGGATCATCAATATAGTATGCTATGAAAATGCAAAGTATCTTAATGACCCTCTTTTCATTATATATAATAGGTACCTGTTACGGGCAGGAACCCGAAAAGCTTACCCGGCATGAAGTGTATACAGGCAGCGATGAAACCGGAAGCTGGACCGTTCGTAAATCTTATGATAAAGATGGCAGGATGGTGACTTATGATTCGTCTTATACGCAAAAATACGACAGGGCTCACCCTTCAGGGGATATCTGTTCAGACAGCACCTTTCAGGGACTGGGGAAGAGGCTGGATAAAGGATTAAGCCCCTTACAGAACGACAGCCGGGTGGATTTACCTGACCTGGGCGCATTATCTGACGGGTTTTTCAGTGAAGAAAATTGGGGAGCAGTTTCCGGTGAATTCAATCAGCTTTTTGAAGAAATGGACAAAATGAGGCAGCAGCTGCTGGACCAGTTTCTCCGGGAAGAACAAAGACAGAGCCAGGTCAGAGAAGACGATTGGGAAGAGAATAAAATCGACATGTAGCTTCTTTCCGGAGAGCGCTCCCTAATGCAAAAGCTGCCCCCCATCCACATGGATCAGGGACAGCTTTCTGCTCATGGTTTCTTTAAAATTATATTGTGGCTAAAGTCGCTAACAGCAATTTCCAGAATTTCCCCTACAGAGCTGATACTGGCTCTTTCATCCGGCGAGTGTGCACCCAGAATAGTCGGGCCGAAAGAGATCATATCCAGATCCGGATAATTGCCCGCAATGATGCCGCATTCCAAGCCGGCATGGCAGGCTACAACTTCGGGATGATCTCCAAATGTCTTCTGATAATTCTCTTTCATCACCTTTAGGATCCGGGAATCGGGGTTAGGTGTCCAGCCGGGATAATCACCGCCGGTGCTCACCTGGGCATCCATCAGCCGGAATGTGGCCGCCAGCTGCTGGACCAGGTCCTGCTTCGAGCTTTCGACAGAAGAGCGCGTCAGGCAAAGAATCTCGATCCTTCCATCCCTGACCAGTACACGGGCTACATTGTTGGAAGTTTCCACCAGGTCATCAAAGTCTGCGCTCATTTTATACACCCCGTTGTGGGCTGCGTAAAGGGCTGCCAATAATTTATCCTGAACTTCTCCAGGCAGCACGTCCTGCTTACCTGTATCAGCATCCAAGGTGATGCTCAGGTTCGGCTCTGTAGTTTTGTATTCAAGGCTGATATCCCGGGCCACCTGATCAAAAGTGCCTTTGATGTCATCCCCTGAAGCAATAATGGCAATGCTTTCTCTGGGTATGGCATTCCGTAAACCTCCACCGTCGATAGAAGCTACCTGGACCTGATGATGCATATGCAGCGTATACAATATGCGGTTCATCATTTTATTGGCATTGCCCAGCCCTTTGTGGATCTCCATACCTTGAATGCCCGCCGTTCAATCCTTTCACGGTAACGGCATAAAACCTGCCGGCAGCGGGCGGTGCCGGTGCATAAGAAAGCTCTGCCGTCACATCGATACCACCGGCACATCCGATATCCAGGTGGTGGTCATCTTCTGTATCCAGGTTCAATAATATTTTTCCATCCAGCAAGCCTCCTTTCAGTCCTTTGGCACCGGTCATCCCGGTCTCCTCATCAATAGTGAACAAGGCCTCGATAGCTGGGTGCGGGATATCCCTGCTTTCCAGGATAGCCATGATGGCTGCTACTCCCAGACCATTGTCTGCCCCTAATGTAGTCCCTTTGGCTCGTACCCAGTCTCCGTCCACATACATCTGTATGCCTTCCGTATCAAAGTCAAAATCAGTGTCCTTGTTTTTCTGGTGTACCATATCCAGGTGTGATTGAAGAATCACCGCAGGCGCATTTTCTCTGCCTTCAGTAGCAGGTTTCTTAATGATTACATTGCCTACGTCATCTACTTTGGTTTCCAACCCCAGTTGCTTACCGAAGTTTTCCATAAAAGCAATGATCTGCCCTTCTTTCTTGGAACCGCGCGGAACCACATTGATTGCTTCAAAATTTTTCCAGATTTCCTGGTGATCGAGTTGGCCTAATGCATTCATAATAATTACTTGTAACGTTAATAAAAAAGTAAAGCTACTTCAAATTCATGAATCCGGGATCTTCACCGGGACCGTTCTTGCATCAATGTATTGTTTTATCATTACAATGAAAATTCAGGGAGACACATTCAAGGAATATTGTAATTTCAATGATCACATCAAAAAAGAAACAATGAGTTTAAAAGAAGCATACCTTATCGAACTGGAAAGAGAAACAGAAAATACGCGTAAGATGATCGGCAGGATAGAAGACCGCCACCTGGATTTCAGACCACATGAGCAATCTTATACAATGCGCCAGCTCGCAGGACATATCGTTGAGCTGCACAGCTGGGTGGGAAACGGTATCCGGAAAGATGAACTGGATTTCCACCAGGATTACCGGCCTTTTTATCATGCTACGGCACAAGAGCTCAGGGAAGCATTTGAAGCGCATTATGCTCAGAATGTGGCACAGGTCAATGCTATGAGTGAAGCAGATTGGATGCAAACCTGGACCATGAAAGCAGGCGATCATATTATAGCGAAGATGCCGAAAGCAGGCGCGATCCGTTACATCATTTTCAACCACCTGATCCACCACAGGGGTCAGCTTTCTGTGTATCTCAGGCTGAATAATATTCCTGTACCGGGAATGTACGGGCCAAGTGCGGATGAGCGATAAATCTCCCTTGTGGTAATGAAATAAAAAAACAGACCGCATTAACTGCGGTCTGTTGTATATAGAGATTAAAATCCGGCTTACGGCTTCTTGTCAAATGTTCCGGTATAAACCGTGGTAATCTTATTGGGATCCAGGTATTTCTTCAATACTTTATTCACATCCTGGACACTCAGTTTCTCAATAGCCGTATTCAACTTGTCAAATTCATCAAAAGACTCTCCGTACAATAAGTACAATTGAGATAATTGCAGCAAATAGTTGTCATTGCCCAGATTGGTTTGCCTTGAATTCTTCCAGGAGGTAAGATTTGTCTTCATCTCTTCTTGCGTTACACCATCCTTCAATATTTTGCTGATCTCATCTACTACGGCTGTCTCTACCTGGTCTCTCTTCGTAGGATTCAGGAAAGCGAACCATCCCCAGGAGCCTACCTCATTTTTCGAGTCTGTAGGTGCATCCACGAATGAGCCTGCTCCGTAGCTGATCCCTTCTTTCTCCCTCAGCCTGGTAGGAATACGCGCTGTGAGGAATCCGCCACTTCCCAATATCTCATTTGCAAATACCAATGCCGGGTAATCGGGATTGGATTTATTGATCTTCAAATTGATCAATCCCACCGCAGTTGCATTTTCCTTATCTGCTATATTGATGACTTTTTTCTCACTGGTCGTTTCTGTAAAAGTCGGATATGCTTTTACAAATTTCGAAGCACTGTTCCATTTACCAAAAGTTTTCTCCAGGATACTTTCCACTTTTTTATCATCCTTCAGACCGATAACGGAAGCATAGCCATTATTCGCCCCCAGGATATTTTTATAGAAATCCACCAGCTCGCTTTGTTTCACCTTTTTCAATTCTTCAATATTCTCCTGGTAAGATGCTGTGTAGAACATGCTTCCTTTCGGATACTTGGATGTCAGTCTGCTGATCTCAGTAAATGCCAGCGCCTGCGGGTCATTCAGCTGGCCCTCATAATAAGTAGTGTATTCCAATACCGTCTTTTCCAGTTCTGACTGAGGGAATACCGGTTCGGTAATCATTTGCCTTACCAGCTCCATCGCTTCATCGAATGTATTTTCATAGGAATTGATGCTGATGTTCAGGCTCTGACCGGAGAAGCTGAAATAGACAGAAGATTTCAATTGATCCAGTTTGTCTTTGATCTGTTCTTTGGTCATCGACTGAGTACCGGCGCTCATCAATGCAGCAGTAAGCTCCCCGATGGTTTGCTTACCCTGAAGGTCTTTCTCATTAGATACATTGAGCTGGATGGTTGCGATCACTTTATTTCCTTTGATTTCTTTCTTCACCACACCATATTTCAGCCCATTGGAGATTTTACCTTCTGAATAGTTTTTCTTCAAATTAGCGATGCTCGCTTCAAAAGGAGCAACTTCATTCCCCGGCTCTTTTCCTTTGTAATTTTCGGTAAGTGCTTTGAGATCTGCTGCCAGTAACTCATCCGGTTGAACACGAACTTCATCTTTGGAAGGTACGAATACACCTACGGTTCTGTTGTTAGCCATAAAATATCTCTTGGCCACTCTTTGGATATCGGCAAGCGTCAGGTTCTCCAGATTATCCCTGTACAAAAAGCCTAAACGATAATCGCCTGACCCGATGATCTCGGTAAGACCGATGACATAACCGATGGTGTTGTTCTGTGCATTTTCATAATATTTCAATAAAGCCGCTTTGGCCCGGTTGACATCTTCCTGGGTATATGTAATACCAGAGATCTTGTCCAACTCCTGGCGGACTACTGCTGTAACCTTATCCAGGTCATTGCTGTTCGGTACTTCAAAACCGAAATACATGAATCCTGCATCTCTTACCTGAGGCGAATATTGCCATAAGCTGGCTACATTTTTTGTTTCTACCAAAGACTTATACAAATATCCTGAAGGATCATTGGTCAGGATATATCCTAATGCCTGGAGCGCCGCGAAGTCTTTGTCTCCATAAGAAGCAGTATGGTAAGAAACGCCGATATTTTTAGAATCGCCTGCACGCTTCACTTCCACAAACTTTTCACCATCCTGGGCCGGCTCTACCGTAGTGATCTCATCCAGCACCCGCTCAGGTCTGGGAATAGCTGAAAAATACTGTCCGATATATTCCAACGCCTTAGCTTCGTCAAATTTCCCCCCGATGATCAGTACCGCATTGTCCGGCTGGTAATATTTTTCATAAAACCTTCTCAGCTGCGGCGTCTTCACGCGCTCGATGTCTTCTTTAGAACCGATGGTACTATTCCCGTAATTATGCCATAAATAGCTTGCGCTGATGACTTTCTCCATCAGGTTGCCTGAAGGGTTGTTCTCACCGATCTCGAATTCATTTCTTACTACGGAAAACTCCTTGTCCAGATCTTCCTGCTTCAATGTAGCATGGAGCATGCGGTCTGCTTCCATCTCTATACTCCATCTTACATTTTCATCACTGGCAGGAAAGATCTCATAATAATTGGTCCTGTCATACCAGGTGGTGCCATTAGCCTGGCCGCCCTTTTCAGAAAGGAGGCTCTTGATATCTCCCAGTTTGCTGGTGCTTTTGAACAGCATATGTTCCAGCAAGTGGGCCATGCCTTTCTCTCCATATCCTTCGTGCTTGGAGCCTACATGGTACACGATATTGGTTACCACATTGCTCTGGGATGCATCCGGGATCAGTAAAATCCGCAATCCGTTGTTCAAGGAATACTCCTTAATTCCTTCTACAGTCCGAACATACTTCGGTTGCTCTGTCTGCTGAGCCTGCACATAAGATGAAACCTGGATCCATCCTAAGAGTAATAGTAAAGCTACTAATGGTTTCTTCATAGAATTCTATAATTTATAATATTTCCCGACAAAAATAGTGTTAATTTCTGATTACTGACTTCGAATAAGAAACGGAATCATAAACCAAAATATTTTATTTTTTAATTTTTTATATTTATCTCATTAGCTGATGGTTCAGGTTATATAGATAAACCGGCTCATCGATTTTATATTTCAAAATATGGATGAATCCTTTTAGCCTTTATGCCGGGAATGAAACGGACCGTATATTCGTAAAAGTCGGTATCCTCTTCAGGATATAAAAGGCCTGCCTTAACCCGGAAAAATATACCTCCTTATTAATCGTAATGAACATGAAAAAGCTACTTATATATGGCACAATATTTCTTTTATCGGCCCTGGCCGGTTTTGCACAGGTTAGGGTTGCATTCCCTACCGCGCATATTTATGGAAAAGGCTTCGAGGAAGCAGTACAAAACTTGCTGCAGGCATATGATACCAAAGATGAAAAAGCATTCAAACAATTCGTGCATCCGGAACACCAATTGATGTATCAGTACAGAATCGGGGTGCCCTATGTGCTAAGCCTTTCTTCAGAAGTACATTTTGATGAACTTCCGCCTGCATTCCTTCCATATGACGATTTCGAACTGGATAAGAAAGGCTTACAAGCACAGTTTGAACCGCTTCCCGAATTCGATTGCGATCTAGAAGACTGGAATAAGAAAGGGTTATATATCGCCTCCGTACCGGAACCGGTCCTGGCTCCTGTCATTGAGGAGAATTTTAAATTTGAGAATATAGATCAGGAAAGCAGGGATATGATGATCCGGCATGTTGCGCTCTACGATAAGAATTATGTAGCTCTTTATCTGACTACCGATGGGGCGTCTGGTACCTGAAGGAAATAGAAGGACAGTGGTACCTGATGATCTGGCACCGCGACACTTACTGCGATGTATAACAGAATGCTTATGCTCCCGGCCGGTAATCGTCTGCCAACAGATCGCTGAGTTCCGGATGCCGGGCAAAGGTCTTCACGACAAACGGACAAGTCGGATATATCCTGAGCTCTTTTTCTTTGGCGAATGCTACCAGCCTGTTGAAGAGGGGCATCCCCAGTTTTTGGTCCCTGTATGCCTCATGAACTAAGGTGCCGTTGGCATTGATCTGTCCTTCGTCCATCCATTTATACTGGATAAATCCGGCTTCTTCTCCATTTATTTCCACGACGAATTTTCCGCCGGTCTCCGTTTCTACGTGTTTCATCTCCATGGTGATCAACTCTTTTGTTTCGTTTACACGAATATAATACAATTTCCCGTTTGAATATCTTCATTTCTTTGGATGTAATATCATTACAATCCACAAAAGGAAGAAGGATATCCGCATCCGGCCATATGCATATCCCCGCGTATTCCCAGCTATTGATTTTAAAGGAGCTACCTGCTCCCGCCAAACAGGTCTGATAAAGAAAGGTCTTAAAATATTATAAAATGAAAACATAATTAAATAACACAATTTAATCTTTTGTTTAATATTAAAATTGTGGAAAAAGATGGAATCCGGAAAAATAAATTTCCTCTTTATTGCTTAATAATATTGGTTTTCCATAGACCTGCTGAAGGGACTGAGCGTGTTGATAAGTTTGATCGCAATCTCTTTAGCTTGGCTCAAACTTTCCATAATTTCGCAAGAGTAATTTTGATCCCGGATCAAAAGAACAAATCACCAAGAAAATTCTGTTTTTACATTCAAAATTGTCTTTCAGCCGGATAGTAGAAGGTTCAAAATACCCGATCTTTTTGACCGTTTGCTCTTCTGAAAAGGCCATTGCAGCAGTAGAGATCAATCTAAATTTATATAATATGGGTATTTTTGATAAAAGAGTTAACTATAAACCGTTCGAATATCCTGAGGTGCTGGGATTTACAGAAGCGCTGAATAAATCCTTCTGGGTACATTCTGAAGTGGACTTCACTGCAGATGTTCAGGATTTCCATACCATGCTTCAGGACAATGAAATGATGGCTATCAAACGCGCACTATTGGCAATCGCTCAGATAGAAGTAGCCGTCAAGTCCTTCTGGGGCAACCTGTATCACCATCTTCCCAAACCGGAATTCAACGGACTGGGCAGCACATTTGCAGAATGTGAATTCAGGCACTCTGAAGCCTATTCCAGGCTATTGGACGTACTGGGATATAATGATGAATTTGAGAAGCTGCTGGAAGTACCTGTGATCAAAAGCAGAATTGAGTACCTCAGCAAGGCGCTCTCCAATACCAAGTCCGAGAATCCCCGGGAATATATGATCTCTTTGGTCTTATTCACCATCCTGATCGAGAATGTATCGCTGTTTTCACAATTTGCCATTATCCTTTCTTTCACCCGGTTCAAAGGATTGATGAAGAATGTGAGCAATATTATCGCCTGGACATCTGTAGATGAGCAGATCCATGCCAATGCGGGTATCTATATCATCAATCAGATCCGTAAGGAAAACCCCGGTTTCTTAGATGAGAAAACCGTGCAGACCATTAATGAAAGTGTGGAAGAATCTTTGAAAGTAGAAGCTGAAATTCTGGATTGGATCTTCGAATTGGGAGAGATCGACCACGCGAACAAGAAGAATTTATTGAACTTCATGAAATTCAGGGTAGACGACAGCTTCAAGAAAATCGGCTTAACCCCTATATTCAATATCACAGATGCGGAATACCAGCCCATGCTCTGGTTTGAAGAAGAGGTTTTCTCCAACTCTTTGGACGATTTCTTCGCTAAGCGTCCTGTGGACTATACCAAGCATGATAAGAGCATCAGCGCAGATGATTTGTTCTAGCTGATCATTCAGAAATAAAAAATATCTATCACCAATCATAATTTTAATTGAAAAAACTTTTTACAAACTATGCTAACAATGGAACGCCTATGGTGGCTCAATGAAGAGAGTGAGCAAATCCTCAACAGGGGGTATCTCCTTAAAGGAGAGACAGTAGAAGGGGCGATAGACCGGATCGCTACTGCGGCATCAAAACGCCTGTACAAGCCGGAACTGAAAGATGCATTTGTAGAGATGATCGAAAGAGGATGGATGAGCCTAAGCTCTCCTATATGGGCCAATATGGGAACAGAAAGAGGCCTGCCCATCTCTTGCTTCAACGTACATGTACCGGACCATGTAGAAGGTATCACCCACAAACTGGGAGAAGTCATCATGCAGACCAAGATCGGGGGTGGCACATCAGGATACTTCGGTGAACTAAGGGAAAGAGGATCTGCCGTGACAGATAATGGTAAGAGCTCAGGGGCCGTCAGTTTTATGAAGCTGTTCGATACAGCCATGGATACGATCTCTCAGGGAGGCGTACGAAGAGGTGCTTTTGCAGCCTACCTGGATATCGACCACCCGGATATCGAAGAGTTCCTGAACATAAAAAACATCGGTAACCCTATCCAGAACCTGTTCTACGGGGTATGTGTCCCGGACTACTGGATGCAGGAAATGGTGGATGGAGACCGCAAAAAAACGGGAAGTATGGGCTAAGCTCTTGGAGAGCCGTCAGCAGAAGGGACTGCCGTACATTTTTCTTCAGCGATAATGTCAACAGGAACAAACCTGAAGTATATAAAGACAAAAACCTCGTCGTTCACGCCAGTAATCTCTGTTCCGAGATCGCGCTGCCTTCTACTGCCGATGAATCCTTCATCTGCTGCCTGTCTTCTATGAACCTGGAGCTGTATGATGAGTGGAAGGATACCGATGCTGTAAGACTGGCGATTTTCTTCCTGGATGCAGTATTACAGGAGTTTATCGCTAAGACGGAAGGCAATTATTACCTGGCTTCTGCCAATCGCTTTGCCAAACGGCATAGGGCGCTGGGTCTTGGGGTGCTGGGCTGGCATTCCTACCTGCAGAAGAACTTCATATCATTCGAAGGACTGAAAGCAAAACAGCTTACCAACACGATCTTCAAAGACATCCAGGAAAAAGCGGAGAAAGCCAGTATCGAACTCGCCAGTATCTACGGGGAACCGGATCTGCTGAAAGATTATGGCAGAAGAAATACAACTTTGATGGCGATTGCCCCTACTACTTCTTCTTCGGCTATCCTGGGCCAGACATCTCCGGGGATAGAGCCGTTCAGCTCCAATTATTATAAAGCAGGTCTTTCTAAAGGAAACTTTATGAGAAAGAACAAATACCTGCAAAAATTATTGGCCGAGAAAGGGTTGGACAACGAAGATATCTGGAGAAGCATCATGCTCAACCAGGGATCCGTACAGCACCTGGATGAGCTTACCAATGAGGAAAAGGCGGTGTTCAAGACATTCAAGGAGATTTCTCAGCTGGAGATCATCCAGCAGGCCGCTATCCGGCAGAAGTTCATCGATCAGGCACAAAGCCTGAATCTCAATATTCCGTCATCACTACCGGTGAGAGATGTGAACAAACTGATCATCGAAGCCTGGCAGCTGGGTGTAAAAACTTTGTATTACCAACGCTCCCAGTCTGTATCCAAAGAGCTGGTAACCAACCTGGTGTCTTGTTCCAGCTGTGAATCTTAACTATACTTTCCTATTATTCAGGAAAAGCGGGAAGCAGGTCTTAGGGTTGCTTCCCGCTTTGTTTTAATGATAAGATTTTCAGTAATATTGTGTACTCAAACCGGGAAAGCGTGATAGAAGGAGAAGACTTTTATTTTAATGAGGATGGCTATATGGTGCTGACAGCGCAATATCACCTCAGGAGAGGGCACTGCTGTGGCAATGGTTGCAGGCATTGCCCCTTTGATTGGGAAAATGTACCCGAGCCCAGGCGGTCTTACCTCCTGCAGGCCCGGGAGGACAATGAGCCGGATCAGCCCCCGGTAAGTAACACCTAAACCCTGGCCAAATCCGAAAAATCAAATAGCCGGCACGCTATCTCCCTCTACACTTTGGCTCGCTAAACGCTTAGCCCAAAAACCATACATATATTTGATTTTCAATTACTTAACATCATGTTGATTTCTAAATTTTGATTTTTACATTTTTAAATCAAGGGGAAAGTAGTTTTTTCACATTATAGTATTACCTTTGCACCCGAATTCAATTATCGCATTACATTTAATCATATAACATTATGGCTACCGTAGGTAAAATCAAACAAATTATCGGTCCTGTAGTAGACGTTCACTTTGCTACACAAACCACACTGCCTAAAATTTACAACTCACTTCATATCAAGCGCGACAATGGAGAGACATTGGTCCTGGAAGTTCAGCAGCACCTTGGAGAGGATAGCGTTCGTTGTATCGCGATGGAAGGTACTGAAGGGTTGGTTCGTGGTATGGAGGTAGTAGATACAGGAGCACCGATATCTATGCCTACCGGTGACCAGATCAATGGTCGTCTGTTCAACGTAACAGGTAATGCCATCGATGGTCTTCCTCAGCCTAATACAGGCAGCAGAAGACCCATCCACAATGCTCCTCCTAAATTTGAAGACTTAAGTACCTCTACAGAAGTATTGTTTACAGGTATTAAGGTAATCGACCTGATCGGACCTTATGCCAAAGGCGGTAAAATAGGTCTTTTCGGCGGTGCCGGTGTAGGCAAGACCGTGTTGATCCAGGAACTGATGAACAACATCGCGAAAGGTCACGGTGGTATGTCCGTATTTGCTGGTGTGGGTGAAAGGACGCGCGAAGGAAATGACCTGATGCGTGAAATGATCGAAGCCGGCCTTGTAAAATATGGCGAGAAATTTATCCATTCTATGGAAGAAGGAGGATGGGATCTGTCTTCGGTAGACTTGGACCTATTAAAAGATTCCAAAGCAACATTCGTATTCGGCCAGATGAACGAGCCTCCAGGGGCACGTGCCCGCGTAGCGCTGTCCGGACTGACTGTAGCGGAATACTTCCGTGATGGCGACGGATCTTCAACTGATGCAAAAGGTAAAGATATTCTTTTCTTTGTAGACAACATCTTCCGTTTCACCCAGGCAGGTTCTGAAGTGTCAGCGCTTTTAGGCCGTATGCCGTCAGCGGTAGGCTACCAGCCGACCCTGGCTACTGAAATGGGATTGATGCAGGAACGTATCACTTCGACAAAACGCGGGTCTATTACTTCGGTTCAGGCAGTATATGTACCTGCGGATGACTTGACGGATCCGGCTCCGGCTACTACCTTCGCCCACCTGGATGCGACTACGGTATTATCCCGTAAGATTGCGGATTTAGGTATCTACCCTGCGGTAGACCCGTTGGATTCCACATCCCGTATCCTTGCGCCAAGTATCGTAGGTGACGCACACTATGACTGTGCCAACCGGGTAAAATTGATCCTTCAGCGTTTATAAGGAGCTTCAGGACATCATCGCTATCCTGGGTATGGATGAATTGAGCGAGGAAGACAAACTGACTGTATCCCGTGCCCGCCGTGTACAGCGTTTCCTGTCTCAGCCATTCCACGTAGCAGAGCAGTTTACAGGTACTCCCGGGGTATTGGTTCCCATCGAAGAGACGATCAAGGGGTTCAATATGATCATGGATGGAGAAGTAGACGAATATCCGGAAGCAGCATTCAACCTGGTAGGTAATATCGATGATGCGATCGCGAAAGGCAAAAAAACTATTGGAACAAGCTAAATCTTAATTTCATTCAATCAGCACTCAATAATCCGATTCGAATATGTTTATAGAAGTTTTAACCCCTGAATCCACCATTTATGTAGGAGACGTAAAGGGGGTACAATTGCCCGGTATTGATGGATCTTTCGAAATATTGGAGAACCACGCACCCTTAGTAGCTGCGTTAGGAAAAGGTAAAATGAAGATCATCGTGAGCAATAATGAAGAGCAGTTTTACGAAATCGAAGGCGGCTTTGCACAGACAGATCACAATAAGACTGCCGTATTGGCAGAAGGAGCAGTAGCTTTATAAAATATATTGAGGAAATCATAAATAAAGACATCAGCAGGTTTGCTGATGTCTTTTGCTTTACAGATGTTGTGACAACAGGTATTTCAACAATGAAGCTTTCCCCTCACTTCTTGATTCTCCTGTCATACGGATAATCTGTGATCTCCACTAATTTAAATGCCGGCGGAGCGACCAGGGGGTTCAGTATAAAATTATATTCCTGTTCTATAACTGCCGAAGGAACCTTTAATATCCTGGCACCTTTTTCCAGGAGATAAGTCCCGAGATCCTGTGTAGCGGCAGAGAAAGGGCATTGCTTCCAGTCTTTAGGAAGATTTTTAAACAAAATTTCTTTGACGGATTTCTGCTCGATTTCTAAAGTCACCATGCTCAGGTTATCCGGGATCAGCAATTCATTGACATTGACTGAAAATTCCAATACGGCCAAGGCCCTGCTGGACGCTGCATAAATACAGGGCGTATTGATCTTATTCCACCTGCCACCGTACAGCTTCGCTCCTGTCCCGGTAAGGTCTTTTGCAAATTCTGTCTTACACAATCGGTATATCTGCATGAATCATTATCGGTTTTGCGTGTTTTGCCGTTTTTAACCGGCTAAAAGCCTGTTTTTTGCCCTTTGAATGCAAAGCTGCAAGTGTTCTGTAAGTAGCCGGGAGAAAAACCGCTGAAAATAAAGGACCTGGCCTGGAGCTTATGGTCATCCGAAAATCAAAAAATTATGAATAGACACCATACGCTATCCTTCCGATGATATTGCGGATCGCCTCCCTGCCGTAATAATTATCGATGATATCAAAAGGGGGCTGCTTACCAATGGCCTGATTCGGAGTAAACATCCATTGATTGAATCGCTCGGGCCGCCCGAACACATCATAACCAAAGGCGTACAGGTCAGCCAACGAGATGATGCGCTCACTCACATGATCATTAAAGGTGTCCTCTCCCTTCTTATTGATCAGCGTAGCCCTGGTCACAGACAATGCCGCCGCCAGCTGGTCATAATCCAGCTCAGCCTGCTTCTTGAAGCTCTCCAGGTACCGCTTACTCACACCTCTCTTTACGATTTCCATCTTTTCAAACGTGGACATGTCATGCAGGGACACCGGCTTCTTGCTCACCAGGTATTGAGTGGGGTGCTCCTGGACGAACTCTACACTGTCGGATACCTTATAATTCTTGTTTGCTTTCATGGTGAGTAAATATTTTTACTTTAATCAATACAAATTTACACTTTTATTCCTGATTTTCAAATTTATTTCTAATTTTACTGTTACTTTGCATCCTGACCCAACACATTTCTGTTTTCAGGAAAATTAAACGATATAAATAGATACGGACAGATGTCACTTACTAAAACTTTCGAATTCTCTGCAGCTGAGGAAAAATGGTATCAATATTGGAACGACAAAGGATTATTTCACAGCACTCCTGATGACAGGCCTGCATACTCCATAGTCATACCTCCCCCGAATGTAACCGGCGTCCTGCACATGGGGCATGCCCTCAACAATACAGTACAGGATATCCTGATCAGAAGAGCCAAAAGCAAAGGCTACAATACCTGCTGGGTACCCGGTACGGACCACGCTTCTATCGCCACGGAGGCTAAGGTCGTGGCCATGCTCAAAGAAAAAGGCATCAATAAAAATGACCTGAGCAGGGAAGAATTCTTACAGCATGCCTGGGAGTGGAAAGAAAAATACGGAGGTGTCATCCTCCAGCAATTAAAGAAATTAGGTTGTAGCCTGGATTGGGACAGGGTCCATTTCACCATGGACAATGATTACTACCAGACGGTGCTTAAAGTGTTCGTTGACTTATACAACAAAGGCAAAATCTACAGGGGAGTGAAGATGATCAACTGGGATCCCCAGGCGCTCACGGCCCTTAGTGATGAAGAAGTTGTCTTTAAAGAAACCCACTCCAGGCTGACCTACCTCAGGTACAAAATAGATACGGAGGACGATGAAGAAGAGTACATTACCATAGCTACAGTGCGCCCGGAAACGATTATGGGAGACACGGCCATCTGTGTACACCCGGAGGATCCAAGGTATGCACACCTAAGGGGAAAATACGCTTATGTGCCATTGATCCACAGAAGGATTCCTGTTATTTTCGATGATTATATCGATATGGAATTCGGTACGGGAGCCTTGAAAGTAACACCGGCCCATGATATCAACGATTATAACCTGGGACAGAAGCACCGGCTCGAAGTAGTAGATGTGCTCAATGACAATGGTACGATGAGTGAAGCTGCCCAGATCTATGTAGGCGAAGACCGGTTTGCGGTAAGAAAGAAAATAATCGCAGATCTGGAAGCTGCAGGACACCTGGTCCGGCAGGAAGAATATAAAAATCAGGTGGGCATATCCGAAAGAACCGGTGCCGTAATCGAACCCCGGTTATCAATGCAGTGGTGGTGCAGGATGGACGAGATGGCCGTACCTGCTTTGAATGCCGTATTAGATGATACAGTTGCCTTCTTCCCGCCTAAATTCAAAAACCTCTACAAGCACTGGATGACCCATATCAAGGACTGGTGCATATCCAGGCAGCTGTGGTGGGGACAGCAGATACCGGCCTGGTACGACACAGAAGGTAACATATACGTAGCCGTCAATGAAGCTGAAGCGTTCGCCCAATACCGGGAGAAAAACCCGGGAGGCACGCTCAAAGATCTGAAAAGAGAAGAAGATGTCCTGGATACCTGGTTCAGCAGCTGGCTCTGGCCTTTCCAGGTCTTCGGATGGAATATGGAAGGTACGAACCAGGAGCTGGCTTATTACTATCCAACCCAAACTTTGGTGACCGCTCCGGATATCATTTTCTTCTGGGTAGCAAGGATGATCATGGCTGGTTATGAATACTTTAATGAACGCCCCTTCCATAAAGTGTATTTTACCGGGCTCATCCGGGATAAACAAGGCAGAAAGATGAGCAAGCAGCTGGGCAACTCCCCGGATCTGCTGCAGCTCATTGCTGATCATGGTGCGGATACCGTACGATTCAGCGTCCTGATTTCTTCCCCTGCCGGCAATGATATTCTTTACGATGAATCATTCCTGGAGCAGGGCCGCAACTTCATCAATAAAATGTGGAATGCCCTGAAGCTGATCAAAATATGGGAGGAAAAGACCGATACGGAAGACAATTCCCTGTCTTTTGCCAGCCGCTGGATGAGAGAGAAGATGAATAAAACATACCTGGAAGTTGAAGCGCTCTTCGAAGATTTCAAACTGAGTGAAGCGCTCAAGACGATTTATTCTTTGATCTGGAATGATTATTGCTCATGGTATCTGGAATGGATCAAGCCGGGTGCAGAAGAGAAAATTTCCCAAGGCGATTACCAGGAAGCCGTGCAGTTATACCGGGAACTGATGGGTATGCTTCATCCGTTTATGCCGTTTGTTACAGAAGAAATCTATCAGCAACTGGATACGGGAGATAAAAGCATTATGGAAAATATTACCCTGCTTCCGGAAGCAGGAGATACAGAAATCCTCCGGGACGGTGAACTGCTCTGCCAGATGATCACGGCAGTGAGGGATATCCGCAATAAGCAACAACTAAAGCCAAAGGATACCATCCGGCTGTACTTCGATTCAGCTAATGAAATTTTCTACAAAATGATGTCCCCGGTTCTATCCAAGCAAATCAATGCGACCGGCATCTGCAAGCTCAACGGGGAAAATACCGCTGCGATGCACGCCCTGGTAGTGGACAAGGAAAAGCTCTTTATAGAAAGTAATGTAACCGTGGATAAAGACCAGCAGGTGCAGCAGCTGGAGAAAGACCTGGAGTACCTCAGAGGATTCCTGGCCTCCATTGAGCAGAAGTTGTCCAATGAACGGTTTGTCAGCAACGCGAAACCCGAAATAGTCGCTAACGAACAGAAGAAGAAGGAAGATGCATTAGCCAAAATCCGGGCACTGGAGCAGAGCCTGAAGCAGCTTGCGGACGTGTAAGATTGGGTTAAAGTTGATTTGAATTTGTGAAAACTGTTTTATATTTACACAGATATCACGGCAATGCTATTACAACGATAAAGATGGGACAGGGCTTAACAGGCGCCTGTACTTCCTGTTCCTTATGTGAATAACAATGGCTTTTGATATCAGACCTTTTATACCATTCGTGTCAATTATGAATTTATGGAAAAAAGAATTTTAGCAGGATTCTCGCTTATCTTTTCATTGCTATTCCTGACTGCAATGCAAGCGCCAGACGCTGATGAACAAGAGCCTGCTCCTCAGACCTTCCTCAATGACAAAATCTCTCAGGGAGGAATCATGAGTGCGGATTCCATTTTATATTTTCTGGACAAGCCCCTTTTCAGCCAGGACACAGCAGGGAATTTCCACCAGGTTCTTTCATTCTTATTTACCTACATAGAACGCGATATCTATATCAATGAAGACGGGAAGCCGTATATCGGAACCGAAATCGGCGGCACCAACTCCAATAATGGTATTGTGCCGGAAATGTGGCGGGACGTGGTCAGACAAAAAATCAAGTCCGGAGATACGGTCATCTTCAACAATCCGCTTTCTTACCTGAATATCAGGGATGAGAGCACACAATTTTATTCGCCCAGGATAGTCTTAATCGTAAAGTAATCCACCCATCCGGTTTGTTGTTCAAAAAAACCTGTTTTCCACAATAAAACCGGTCTGTTGCCTTACCTCCGAAGCAGGCCAGGTATCAGCATCGGGCCCAAAGGGTGGCGGAATCTACTGGTGGCCCTTTATCATCTTTAACAATAAATCTCCACCAGGGGTAATCTGAAAAATACCCAAGTTGCTTACCTTTGCGAAGCAATGAACTTGCAGACACTTCTGGACCGGTACACGCATCACCCCCACTTAAAAGAATTAAGTGCCGGGTTTACTTTGTCTCAACCGAAAATTAAAGCTCAGCTCTATGGCCTGAAAGGAAGCTCTGTGGCTTTTGTAGCAGCAGCTGTCTGGAAACTCACCAACTCCTCGGCATCAGAAAATGGTGCCAATCACGTGATCGTATTGAATGACAGAGAAGAAGCCGCCTATTTTCAAAACGATCTCGAACTTCTTACCCAGGGTCTGGATATCCATTTCTTCCCGGATTCATTCAAGAAGGAGGGCACATTCGGCCAGGTCAACAGCAGCCATATTATGCTGCGAACCGAAGCCCTTTCCAAGCTTACACATGATAGAAGTGCTGTCGTGCTGGTCACTTACCCCGACGCACTCTTCGAAAAAGTCATCCAATCCGGGCAACTTGAAGACAGGACCATTCATATCAGGGTAAATCAGAATTTGGATGTCAAAGGATTGCTGAGCAAGCTGGTAGACCTGGGTTTCCGCAAGGAAGATTTCGTTTACGAGCCGGGGCAGTTTGCAACGCGAGGCGGCATATTGGATATTTATTCTTTTGGCAATGAACGGCCTTACCGTATCGAGCTGTTCGGCAATGAGGTGGATAGCATACGTATCTTCAATCCTGAGACACAGCTTTCCGAAAGAAAGCTTGTCCGGGTCTCCATTCTGCCCAATATCGAGTCACCCCAGGTGGAAACGAGGATCTCTATCATGGATTATCTCCCTGCCAATACAGTGTTCTGGATGTCAGACAAGGATTTCTGTACATCCAGGCTGCACCAGCTTCAGGCTGACCTTTATGAAAAAATCCAAAAGGCAGATGAAGCAGAGATCATCCCGGATGAAGATGAAGGAGCCAGGGCATTGGTGATGGATGATTTCGAATCTCCCGCTTATTTTGACCACCAGTTATCCACCAGACACCTGGTACAATGGACGGCCGCATCCCGGGAAGAAGCTGAGCTCAATATCGTGGAAGGAAGCAGTGAGGACATCTCCATAGCTATTCCATTTCAAACCCAGCACCAGCCGGCATTCAACAGAAATTTCGAATTGCTGATCAGTGATCTGAAGAAATGGATCCAGGAAAAATATGAAGTCTTCATATTTGCAGAAAATACCAGACAGCTGGAACGGCTTCACAATATATTCTCCGATATCGGCAGCGAGATTAATTTCGTACCGATTCCCGTTGCGATCAGCAAAGGTTTTATCGACCACGACCTCCGGGTAGTCGCCTATTCGGATCACCAGATATTTCAGCGCTTTCATAAATATAAAGTCAAGCAGGCATTTACGAAAAGTAAAGCACTTACCATTAAGGCGCTCCGGGAATTGCATCCCGGTGATTATGTATCCCATATCGATCACGGCGTGGGCATATACAGCGGACTTCAGAAGATAGAGGTGAATGGTGCCATGCAGGAAGCAGTCCGCATCATCTACCGGGACAATGACATCCTGTATGTCAATATCAATGCATTGCACAAGATCTCCAAGTTTACGGGGAAAGAAGGTCACCAGCCACGTGTACATAAACTGGGTTCTGACACCTGGGAAAAATTAAAAAACAAAACAAAGCGGCAGGTCAAAGACATCGCGGCAGACCTGATCCGGCTGTATGCCAAACGAAAAGCTTCTGAAGGGTTCGCTCATTCGCCGGATACCTACCTGCAGATGGAACTGGAAGCATCCTTCATCTATGAAGATACCCCTGATCAGAGTAAAGCATCAGCAGATGTGAAGAAAGACATGGAGGCGCCCCATCCTATGGACCGGCTGGTTTGTGGTGACGTGGGGTTTGGCAAGACCGAGATCGCTATTCGTGCTGCATTCAAATCTGTAAATGACAGCAAGCAGGCAGCAATATTGGTGCCTACGACCATTCTTGCCTACCAGCATTACCAGACCTTCAGGAAGCGGCTGGAAGACTTCCCCTGCAATGTGGATTATATCAATCGTTTCAAATCAGCGAAAGAGAAAAAAGACACGCTCCGGCAGTTAAAAGAAGGAAAGATAGATATCCTGATCGGAACACACGCGCTTTTAGGCAAAGATGTCCAGTTCAGGGACCTGGGACTACTGATCATAGATGAGGAGCAGAAATTTGGCGTGGCCGCCAAGGAAAAGCTCAGGGAACGTAAGGTCAATGTGGATACGCTGACCCTGACAGCCACGCCGATCCCGCGCACTTTACAATTCTCGTTGATGAGTGCCAGGGACCTGAGTATCATCAACACACCTCCGCCGAACAGGCAGCCCGTTCACACCGAATTGGTCGGATTCAATGAAGATATGATCCGTGAGGCATTATACTACGAAGCAGAACGGGGTGGCCAGGTTTATTTTATTCATAACCGGGTTCAAAGCCTGCCCTCGATTACGGCACAATTAAAAACATTATGTCCCGACCTCGAGATCCAGATGGCACATGGACAGATGGACGGCAAAGTGCTGGAGAGCAGGCTGCTGGATTTTATCAATCATAAGATCGATGTCCTGTGTTGTACCAATATCGTAGAGAGCGGGGTAGATATCAGCAATGCGAATACCATTATCATCAACAATGCGCATCAGTTCGGATTAAGTGACCTGCACCAGTTGAGAGGCCGCGTAGGCAGAAGCAATAAAAAAGCATTCTGCTACCTGGTGGCGCCATCTTTGATTACCCTGCCTGCAGAGAGCCGCAGGCGTTTACAGACCCTGGAGCAGTTCTCGGATCTGGGTTCCGGATTCCAGATAGCTATGCGCGACCTGGATATCAGGGGAGCAGGGGATTTATTAGGAGGTGAACAGAGTGGTTTTATCACGGATATCGGTTTCGATATGTACCAGAAGATCCTGGCAGAAGCCATCCGGGAATTGAAGAAGTCTGATTTTGCAGATTTATTTGCAGAAGAGCTCCAGGCAGAAAAAGATTATGTCCAGGATTGCACCATTGATACGGACCTGGAGATCTTAATTCCGGACAGCTACATTGAGAATGTAGGAGAAAGGTTATCTCTTTACACCAGGCTGGATGATCTGGAAAAAGATGAGGACATCCATGCCCTGGGAGAAGAACTGACAGACAGGTTCGGGCCGCTACCGCTACCGGTGCAGGAACTCTTGACCACCGTTCAGTGCCGCAGGCTGGCCAAGGAGATCGGTTTTGAAAAGATTATCCTCAAGAACAGGAAACTGCTGCTTTATTTTATAGACAATCCGGAATCGCCTTATTTTGACAGCCCCACTTTCCGGGAAGTGCTGCTATATATCCAAAAAAGACTGAATAAAGCGCAAATCAAACAGAAAGGCAAACACTTCTATTTAGCTGTTGAAGATAAAAGCAGCATGAAGCAGGTGTATCATGTCCTGAATGGAATGCAACAGTATTTAGAGTCTCTGGATAAGGAACAAGTACAGTAATCCCGAATTCACTGCAATCCTTCTTAATGATTGCTCGGGAAAGACCAGAGTGTATGGAAAAAAACAATTGCTTTGCTAAGGGGAAACCGGCAGAGGAGCCTTGTAAGGGGTCGCACCCAGCCTGTCCGAATTACCTATTGGAAATATTTATTTTGCCTTTATTATAGTACCTTTACCCACTGAATTATGGAAGCATTGAAAGAACAAATTGCAGCATTAAAAGCAGACTACGAAGCATATCCCGTATCTTCTGCCCAGGAGTTGGAACAGTTCCGGATCAGGTATTTGGGAACGAAAGGAGCTTTGAAGCAGATATTCGGTCTGATGAAAGATGTCCCCAACGAATCTAAAAAAGATGCCGGCCAGCTGCTGAATGAGCTCAAGCAATCCCTGGAAGGAAGGTATGAAGAATTAAAATCTTCATTTGACTCATCTGCTGCTATTGCTAAAAAAGAAGATTTATCCAAGCCTGGCTTGGAGATAGCTGCCGGTACCCGGCATCCTTTGAGAATCGTAGAGCGCCGGATTGTTTCCATTTTCGAAAAAATAGGATTTGCCATTGCTGAAGGCCCGGAGATTGAAGATGACTGGCACAACTTTACGTCTCTGAATATGCCGGAAGATCATACTGCCAGGGATATGCAGGACACCTTCTATGTGGCACAAAACCCGGATTGGCTGCTGCGCACACACACCTCATCCGCTCAGGCCAGGGTCCTGGAGAAAAAACCCGCTTCCTGTCCGCGTGATCTGTCCCGGCAGGGTCTACCGCAATGAGACGATCAGCGCGAGGGCGCATTGCTTCTTCCACCAGGTAGAAGGTTTATACATCAACAGGAATGTATCCTTTGCTGATTTAAAGCAGGTGTTGTATTACTTTGTAAAGGAAATGTTCGGGGATGATATTCAGATCCGGTTCAGGCCCAGCTACTTCCCCTTTACAGAGCCTAGTGCAGAGATGGATATCAGCTGTACCGTCTGCAAGAGCAAAGGTTGCTCGTTATGCAAGTATACGGGCTGGGTTGAAATCTTAGGTTGCGGAATGGTACACCCTGATTTGCTCCGCAATTTCAATATCGATCCTGACATCTATACCGGTTTCGCTTTTGGAATGGGGGTGGAGCGCATTACACAGATTAAATATCTGGTGAATGATCTCAGACTGTATAGCCAGAATGATGTCAGATTTCTCAGACAGTTTACTGCAGACCAATAAGACAGAGGCACATTTTCCAAACAAAAGAACTGTATAGTGACGATACTCATAACAGGTGCAAGTGGTCTCGTGGGGAGTCATCTGACTGCTCATTTGTCAGCATCTCAGCCCGGTGCCTCTATTATCGCCTTATATCACAGGAATGAGCCGGAAGAGCGTTTCCATAATGTCGCCTACCGGCAGTGCGATTTACTGGATGTATTTGCCGTGGAAGAAGTGATGAAAGGCATACAGCAGGTCTACCATTGCGCTGCCATTGTCTCATTTAATCCTGCAGATAAAGCCCGCCTGGTTATCCGGAACCAGGAATCCACGGCCAATGTTGTGAATATGGCCCTGGAGCATGGCGTCAGGCGCTTCATTCACGTGAGCTCCATAGCTGCTATCGGCAGGGAGCTCAATGAGGATCAGGCACTCATCAGTGAGGATCATTACTGGAAAGAAACGAAAAACAGCTCTGTATATTCCAAAAGTAAATTCATGGCGGAAACAGAAGTCTGGAGAGGATTTGCAGAAGGGTTACAAGGGGCAATCGTGAACCCGGGTATCATCCTTGGAGAAGGGAAATGGCACCAGAGTTCTGGCACCCTTATGCCTGCTATTGCCAAAGGCATGAAATGGTACACGGAAGGCATTACCACCTTTGTAGATGTCAAAGACCTGGTCATAGCCATGCAGCTGCTGATGCAAAGCGAAGTGAACCAGGAGCGGTTCATCATCGGGAACAGCGCTTTAAGTTATGAGAGATTATTTAAAATGATGGCCGATGCATTAGCCGTGCCGGCGCCCTCCAGGAAGGCAAGCCAATGGATGAGCGCATTGATCTGGAGGTATTATTTCCTTAAAGAAAAACTCACAGGGAAACCTGCCCTGATCACCAAAGAGACCGCGCATACCGCTCATTCGCACTATAAATTCGATAATGCCAAATTCCTGAAGACCTTCCCGGCATTCGCATATACCGATATCTATTCAACGCTTCAAAGAATGGCAGCTGCCTATAAAAAGAGCTTTAAGGTAAAAGACTAATGGAACAAGGTAGCATGTTACCTCATCACTGCCCTTTCTCATGGTAGAATCCGTTATTGCCAAAGCAATGAGCGGAAATATCAAAAAAGCTACCGTTTATGGTAGCTTTTCGAGTAAAATGAATGCCTTAGTTCTTTGCTTCCTTGTCTTTCAATGATACATCCCTGTCTATAATCTTTCCAATCGCTTCATGGTTGATCTGCTTACCGATGATCTTCTTGTCCTTATCCAGGATAAAGACAGCCGGGTTCTTGTTGAACGCATAAAGTTTATTGGCCCTGACGCCTGTCAGGTTGATGTTGTGCAGCCAGGCCGGGTTTTTGACCTTTAGCTGATCGATCATCTTATGGATAGATTCTAAACTCTTGTCCTGAGGTACACTGTAGATAACCACATTCTTCTGGTCCAGGTGCAGCGCCTTATACACGGAATCTATAGCCGGTATCTCTTCCTGGCAATGGTGGCAGGCGGGTTCCCAGAAGACCAGGATGATATAATCCGCCTGTACGCTGTGAAGATTCCTGGGCATCTGGGTATAAGCATCATGAAGTGCCAGGTCCTGTCCTACCTTACCGAGCTTGGTGTAAGACAACTCTTCAGCGGGCTCCAAATAGTTTTTCTCCAGAGTAGCTGAATCGGTGATCCAGAAAGCATCTCCTTTGGCATAATAGTTATCCACCAGGTATACAAAGCTTTCATCCATACCCATTACTTTTTTGGTCCTGGTATAATATGCCAGCCAGTGCAGGGTATATTTGAACATATCCGGTGCCGGTTTGCTGAGCGCCAATAATACGTCCGCTTCGTACTGTACTGAATCAGGAACGGGGTAGACATAATTGTCAAAATAATCTTTGAGCTTCTCATCATACAGCGGCGTGAAAGCAAGCCTGTTATCCCATACTTCAAAATTGTCCCAATAATGGGCTTTATTGTACCTGTAATTGAAGAAGCTGTCTATTGTCTTGCCGTCTTCTTTGTAATGCGGTCCTTCCGGGGGAGTAGGCTTCCAGAGGGCATTCATGATCAAAGAGAACATAGACCCTTTTTGTTCGTCTGCTTTCTTCTTGTATTTTTCCACCAGCTTGGCCCTGTAATTATTGATCTCTTCATAGATCCTGGTTGAGTCAGCTTTGGTCTTTGCCTTTTTGAGCTGCTCGCCGGCCTCGTCTGCTTTTTCCCTGAATGCAATATCTTCAATATGGTATTGCTGCATCAGTTCATTGTCTTTAGAGCCTTTGAATACCGTGCCTTTGAGCAGGTTTACGGTATCTATCGTGATTTCCATCTTATAACCATTGTCCATAAGGAAATCTACTTTCTTGGATTTATTGCTGAAGATGATCCAGTATATTCCTCCTGTAAACTCTTCGTTGCCCTTAAAATGGAAGCTGCCGTCCTTCTCCCTGACCGCTGTATCAAAAGCAATGGTATTGCTTAGTTTACAGTAGTACCGCCCCATCATCAGGGTGGTATCTTCTACAGGTTGCTTAAAAGAAACTTTAACATCATATCCTTTTTGAGCGTTTGCAAGCAGTACCTGGGATATAAAAAACAGGAATAAAAGAAAGTTTTTCATCATGATTCTATGGCTGGTATTGGTGTAGAAAAAAATTCAAACTTCAATATTAAGTTTAACTTTGTAAATTAAAAAAATAAAAAATACTAAAATTGGGCAGGAAACGTAATAAAAAGACGATAATAGAGGATATAAAGTTGGAAAGATATGCCGCAGAAGGAAAATCCGTAGCTAAAATGGAGGATGGCAAGACTTTATTTGTAACAGGAGGGGTGCCGGGAGATATCGTACATGTGAGGGTGAAGAAAAACAAACCCGCCTATGCCGAAGGCTTTGTGGTGGATATCAGGCAGCCATCTCCGGACAGGGTAGATCCGTTCTGTGCACATTTCGGGCAATGCGGGGGCTGTAAATGGCAGATGCTTCCTTATTACAAGCAGGCTGAATATAAAACCGTTCAGGTCAATGACCAGCTCCAACGTATCGGAGGCATAGCCCTTCCTGAAACAGAACCTATCGTGGCCAGTGATACGGACAGAAGGTACCGCAATAAGATTGAATTTACCTTCAGCGAATTGCCTTTCCTCCCTACAGAGATGATCCGGCATGCAGGAGCGGAACCCATAACGTCACAGCCGGTATTGGGATTCCACGCACCCGGTCTTTTCGATAAAGTGGTCGATATCCAGACCTGCCACCTGATCGGCGGACCGGTCAATGCCATCAAAAACACGTTGAGACAATATGCATTGGCTCATGATCTTTCCTTTTATAATGCCCGTAGCCAGCAGGGATTTTTTAAGAAATGTCATCATCCGGCTATCCACCATACAGGAATTAATGGTCAACCTGGTGGTCAGGGAAGAACGGCAAGAGCTGTTTGACCTGCTGGATCTGCTGAAGCAGGAATTCCCGGAGATTACTTCTCTCAACTACACGATCAACAATAAGGTCAATGACACCATTTACGACCTGGATGTGGTATGCTTACCATGGCAAAGATCATATCGTAGAAGTGCTGGAAGATTTCAAATTTAAAATTTCCCCGAAATCCTTTTTCCAGGACCAATACCCGGCAGGCCGAGAAGTTGTACCAAATAGTAAGGGATTTTGCAGGGCTTACGGGAGAAGAAGTCATCTATGACCTGTATTGCGGTACGGGAAGCATCGGGATATTCCTCAGCAGAGGGGCCAAAAAGATCATCGGTATCGAAGCGGTAGCCGATGCCATAGAAGATGCCAGAATCAATGCTTCGTGGAATGGATTGACCCAATACCACATTTCTGAGCGGCGATGTCATCAAGGTAGTCAATGATTCCTTTTTATGAAGTTCATGGCCGGCCGGATGTGGTCATTACCGACCCGCCCAGAGCAGGCATGCACGAAAAAATGATCGATCAGCTATTAAAAATGACTGCCCCCAGGATTGTCTATGTCAGCTGTAATCCTGCCACCCAGGCGAGAGACCTCAAGCTGCTGGACGAAAAATATAAAATACTGAAAATAAGACCAGTAGACATGTTTCCCCAGACACAATCACGTGGAGAATGTGGCCTTGCTGGAATTAAAATAAACAGGCATATAACCGAAACCTTGACAAGTCTTTAAATATATAAACGTTAATTTTGGAAGGGTGGGACTCGGGGGTATTTTAAAAATACACGAAACAGCTTAGGTAATCTTTACGGTCTTTTTACAATCCGTCTGCCTTTTGGCTAAGGACCGGTTAAATTTTATTGTGATGAAAAAAATTTCACTTTTTATTTCCATGCTCCTCATTGCCGGTACTCTTCTGACTTCCTGCCGGAGTGATCCTAAAGAAGAAGGCCGGACTGACGAAGAAAGATTCGGGGACCTGAAAGCTGAATTTCACCCTGCGATCAGCGGCTATATGATCGATCCTACAGTCAGCAATACCCTGGAAGGGGTAAAAGGAACAAAAATAGAATTTGAGCCCAATTCATTTTATTACCCGGACGGGAGTATGGTAGCAGACTCTGTCTCCATTTCCATGACAGAGCTTCTGAAAGCAAATGATTTTGTACTCCAGGGCAGCTCTACCGTGACCACCGGTGAAGATCTGCTCAGGAGCGGCGGCCAGCTGGTCATTACAGCGGAAGCTGGCGGTCAGGGCAGTGACCTGTTCGGGATACGCCTGTCACTTTCAGTCAGAAAAGCCTGGAAGTCGACCTGGACCAGCCTATGGCGATATTCTATGGCCAGGATACAGAGCCGGTTACCTGGGAGGTGGACGATACGGTAGAAAGAAAACTATGCCTAAGTTTGATGAAACCCTGGGCGCCTATGCTTATGTCTTCGACGGGTTGAGCCAGTTTGGCTGGATCAATTGTGATTACTGGCTGGACGACCTGGCTCCGAAGACCAATGTGAAGGTCAGCAGTACGCTTTCAGGCTTTTATTCGGGGAATGCGCAAGTGTATTTTATCATCCCTGACATCAATGCTGCTTCTACACTATATATTTATGATCCTGTACATCAGGATTTTTTCGCTGCCGGGTCCGATGGTTCCCGTTGGAATGGAAGCACAGTTTGTATTCTTCGGCGTGAAGGATGGCATTAATTATCTTTATATATCCGATCTGGTAGCGGTTACCGAGGATATGGAATTATCAATCACACCAGAAGCAAGCACGGTTTCAGAGATCGTAGCTTCATTAAATGCATTATAGTGAAACCGGGAGGCATTCAGATCGGATCTCCGTTCTGAATTATAGCTGATATTACCTATCTTCGCGACTGTCCTTTATGCATCAGAAAACCTCTTTTCTCCAACGTATGCGCCGGAAGTGGAATGTCAAGAATGAATGGCAGGTAGTCATCATTCTGGTCATCTTCGCTTTAGGCGGTTCTTTATGCGGGTTTTTAGGTAAGAAATTCCTAGGGTTATGGGATATAGAAAATGGTCTTGGAAAAACGATCCTGTACCTGTTGCTTGTCACTATCCTTTGGCCGTTCTGTGTATTGCTCATCAGCATTCCTTTTGGACAGTTCTCCTTTTTTTCGTTCCTATATAGCCAGGATGGGCAGGAGAATTTCAGGAAAGAAATAACTGTACGGATTCCCATTCCCCTGCTTTCGTATTTCCCTCAGGCAGACAGGTTTCCGGCTATTATCCAATGGCTATACAACTTTTGCAAAAAATCTAATTTCTTGTTCCTGATTTTTTATAATTTGCGGTATGCACAAAGAATGGAATTCGATTCCCTGGAAGAATCCCCGGCAAAAGTCTGAACAACAGTCCCAAACGGTCAAAACTATTGACGGTTTTACTATTCATAACTCGTACAGGCCGGAGGATATCGCTGATGCACCTCACTTGAGCTATGCGGCAGGCCTCCCTCCTTATTTAAGAGGCCCATATAGCAGTATGTATGTACAGCGCCCATGGACCATCCGGCAATATGCAGGTTTCAGTACGGCGGAAGAAAGCAATGCTTTCTACAGGCGCAACCTTGCTGCAGGTCAGAAGGGACTCTCCGTAGCATTTGACCTGGCTACACACAGGGGATATGACAGTGATCACGAACGGGTACTGGGCGATGTGGGAAAAGCCGGTGTGGCGATTGATTCTATATTGGATATGAAGATCCTTTTTGACCAGATCCCGTTGGATCAGATGAGCGTATCTATGACGATGAACGGCGCCGTACTCCCGGTTCTGGCATTTTACATCGTAGCAGCAGAAGAGCAGGGCGTCAGGATGGAGCAGCTCAACGGTACGATACAAAATGATATCCTCAAGGAATTTATGGTGCGCAATACCTATATCTATCCACCGGAACCCTCCATGAAGATCATTGCAGATATCTTTGAATTTACGGCAAAATATATGCCCAAGTTCAACTCTATTTCTATCAGTGGTTATCATATGCAGGAGGCAGGCGCTACACCTGATATAGAACTGGCATATACACTGGCTGACGGGTTGGAATACCTGCGCACAGGGATAAAGGCAGGTATGTCCGTAGACACTTTTGCACCCAGGTTATCCTTCTTCTGGGCGATCGGCATGAACCATTTCCTGGAAATTGCCAAAATGCGTGCCGCACGTATGATCTGGGCGAAACTGGTCAGGCAGTTCGAACCGGGGAATGAGAAAAGCATGGCCCTCCGCACCCACTCCCAGACCAGCGGCTGGAGCCTGACGGAGCAGGATCCTTACAACAATATAACCCGTACGGCTATTGAAGCCCTGGCAGCGGCTATGGGACATACGCAAAGCCTGCATACCAATGCCCTGGACGAAGCGATCGCACTGCCTACGGATTTCAGTGCAAGGATTGCCCGGAACACCCAGATTGTGCTACAGGCAGAAACCGATATCTGTAAGACAGTAGACCCCTGGGGCGGATCCTATTATGTAGAACGGCTGACCCAAGAGATAGCAGACAAGGCCTGGACATTGATCCGGGAAGTGGAGTCGCTGGGCGGCATGGCCAAAGCTATAGAGACAGGCATCCCAAAAATGCGGATAGAAGAAGCGGCTGCTACCAAGCAGGCACGTATCGATTCAGAACAGGATATCATCGTAGGTGTCAACAGGTATACTACGGACGAGCCGTCTCAGATCGAGATCCTGGAGGTGGACAATACCAAGGTAAGACAACAGCAGATCAAAAGGCTGGAACAGCTGAGGGCAGAAAGGGACAATGATCATGTAAAAAAAGCGCTGGATGCCATTACGGAATGCGCGCGGGACCGGCAAAGGCAACCTCCTGGCATTGTCGGTAGATGCTGCAAGAGCCCGGGCATCCCTGGGCGAAATATCATCAGCTATGGAACAGGTCTTCGGCAGGTACAAAGCCAATATCCGTTCTATATCCGGGGTATATGCACAACAAATGAAATCCAATCAATTATACGAAGAAGCTTTAAAACTTTCTGACGATTTTGCAGAATTAGATGGAAGAAGACCCAGGGTAATGATTGCCAAAATGGGTCAGGATGGTCATGACCGCGGAGCCAAAGTGATCGCAACCAGTTTTGCTGACCTGGGCTTTGATGTGGACATCGGGCCCTTATTCCAGACTCCTGCCGAGGCTGCTATGCAGGCGGTAGAAAATGATGTGCATATCCTGGGGGTATCCAGCCTGGCTGCAGGCCATAAGACTTTAGTGCCTCAGGTGATAGAAGAGCTGAAGAAACTGGGAAGGCCGGATATCCTGGTAGTTGCCGGGGGAGTAATCCCCCAGCAGGACTATGACTTCCTGTATCAGGCAGGTGTGAGTTTTATTTTTGGTCCGGGAACAGTCATTTCTAAGGCAGCCATTGAGATTTTACAGAAGATGATCGCTTCATACACAGGTTAGATTTATGGAAAATACCCATAAAGGCAGTCTATCTATTTTGTAATTCAAAAGTTAAAGCAAGATGAAGCACCTGATCGTGTTCCTTTTCATAACCGCTGCAATGGCTTGCTTACCGCCTGTGGCCAATGCCCAGGAGCATATTATGGAAAGGCATACCGTCCTGATCTACGGACTGCCGCCCGAACCCGTTTATACCAATGCGCAAAATGTAGTTGCCGGAAAATGGGGCCTGGAATTCAGGGCTATAGCCGGCTGTGTGGTAACGGAGGAATTTGTAGACAGCGTAGACCGGGTGAACAGCAAAACCTATTCCATACTCGAGCAGAAGTACGGGAAAGACTGGCAGGATCGATTTTACAAAGAAGTAGAAGAAGAATATGCTAAAGAACAACTGGTCATCCGGATACTGAAAGAAGATGCAGGCTATCAGGACCTGTTGGAAAGGAATGGCCCGGAATCCTACCCTACCTTCCGGCTTTCCCCTGTAATGGGTACTGACCAGTATGATGTCCGGGTCAGTATCGTAGTCCATACGGGAGAGAAAAGTACCGGTTACAAGTACCGGGTGGATTATCAATCCAGGTCCGTACAGCAGCGTTAAAGAAACCGAATCCGTCCTGTTCTTCATATCTTGCCCTTATACCGGATCAAACTGAACTTGGATACGCACAGGTACAGAAAGACATCGGAGGTCATCCATAACGGATTTTTATAAAACTACCCGTGCTGTTAACCACTTGAAATAGAACACGCTCAACTATAAATTAACTTATTTTTCTATTTGATTACCCGTGAAATTTTTAATTTTGTTCGTTTAGAACAAATTAAAAACACAAAAACATGAAAAAATTAATCGTACTGGCAGCAGCCGCTTCAAGCATGCTGATCTATTCCTGTCAAAGTGATGCTCCTGCGGGAAGCTGGACCCAGGCTCAGGTAGATTCTTTAAAACAAAATATCGTAGATTCAGTAGTAGCTGCAAAAAATCATGAGCATGACTCACTGATGAATGAATACAATACCAGATTAGCAGACAGCCTGAGAATCGTAGACAGCATCACCAAAGCTACAGGTAAAATGCCAACGACTCCGGTAGTCGTGAACAAAGGATCCGGTTCCGGAAAACCAAGCACCAATAATAAACCTGAACCAACTGCTCCTCCTAAAGAGGCCCCAAAAGAAGTTGGGAATGGTAAACCGTCTATGAAGAATGATGATGGTACAGTAGGAAGCGGCAAACCTTCCATGAAAAATAAAGAAGAGGGTAAAGTAGGAGAAGGCAAACCCTCTATGAAAAATAAATAATTTTTCCAATATTTTACTTAAAAGAGCGAATAGAAAATGATCTATTCGCTCTTTTTGATTCCAATCGGGAAACCCGGATGGAAATGATATATTTCTTTTTATACGCGTCAGCAAATGGATGCTATTAAGGAATCAAAAGCCATGTGATAATAAAGAGGAAAGGCCCCGAAATCGGGGCCTTTCCTAAATTTTTGTCTTTTATTACTTATTACAGTTTAGAACCGGTAAATACACATGAGTTTGAAGTTGTACCCATGCTGATGTCATAATCCAATACTAATTCTCCTTCCGTATTCAGTGTACCGGTACCGGAATAGTTAGTAGTAATGCCACCTGTAGTTTCAGAACCATTGAATTCGAACCTGTTTTCAGATGTCATTGTACCTGTAGCTTGGAAATCTTCATTGTATACGTTATCCACAATAACTTTGATCTCGCTGGCACCACTGGCCGAAATTTTTACAGTATAGTCATCAGAACCTAAATCACACTCTTCAGAACCGTTCCAGTTACCGATAAATTTAGCACGGCTTAAAGTTTCACAATCAGTTCCCTCATACCCTACCGGACATGGTTCGTCATCGTTTCCACAAGAGGTTAATGTAGTGGCAACACCTGCAAATGCAAGCATACCGATAGATAACATTAATTTTGTCTTTTTCATTTTGCTATGTTTTTGTGTTATTAAATGTTTGATTTAATGGACAAAGATTTCAAATATATTTTATTTCTCCAAGCGAACTAACAAAATTTTACCATTTTTCATTCTTCATAGCTCTGTTCAATTCGCGTTCCTTAATGCTTTGACGCTTGTCGTACAGCTTCTTCCCTTTACCCAGACCGATCTCCATTTTAGCCAGACCTTTGTCATTGGTAAATATGGCTAAAGGCACTATCGTCATTCCTTTTTCTTTGATCTTCTGCTGCCATTTGCGAAGCTCTTTCTGAGTCAGCAATAACTTGCGTTCCCTGGTGGGCAGGTGTCCCGCATAGCCGGCATTGCTGTATTCGGCAATATTCAGGTTCTTGACAAACAATTCCCCGAGATGAAAGATGCAATAGCTGTCTGCAAAACTTACCCTACCGGCCCTGATGGATTTGATCTCCGAACCCATCAGTACAATCCCGGCAGTCAGCTTATCCTCTATGGAATACTCATAAGTAGCAGGCTTGTTCCTGATATAAACGGGTTTCTGCTGTCTGGCCATATAGAATTGCGGTTTTCGACTTATGCCCTCAAAGAACTGTTAGCTTTGACAGGGGAATCCAAAAGATGGTTAAACGGTTGTTTCTTAAAAAAACCTGAAAAATTAAAGAAGTGAGGTACCGACCGGATTCGAACCGATGTACAAGGTTTTGCAGACCTCTGCCTAGCCTCTCGGCCACGGTACCTTGTGGATTGTTTGCATACATCGCACCCGTAACCGTTTAGGGTCTTTCGTTACAAGATGGAACTTACCCGGTTAACCACTTTCATCTTCTTATGCAGAAAATGAAAATTTTAAGGATGTTTCATACGCAAGGCTGGCAAAGATAATAATGTTTGTTTATTTTGCAAATAAATTATTACCCAGCATGGAACCATCATCTATAGGCCATTCTGAACTGATCATCAATGATAAGGGTTGCATTTATCATCTCGGTCTTCATCCGGATGAACTTGCAGATACGGTCATCACGGTAGGCGATCCTGATCGTGTGGCTAAGGTGAGCCGGCACTTTGATTCTATCGAGATAAGAAGACAACACCGGGAGTTCGTGACACATACAGGATATATAGGCCCTAAGAGACTCTCCGTGGTTTCTACCGGGATAGGACCCGATAATGTCGATATCGTATTGAATGAACTGGATGCATTGGTCAATATTGATTTTAATACCCGGACGGTCAAGCCTGCTACCCGAAGCCTGAACATCTTCAGGATGGGAACTTCAGGAGCATCACAGGCTTCCGTTGCCATCAACAGCCTGGTAGTCAGTTCTTTTGCATTAGGGCTGGATAACCTGCTGCACTTCTACCAGTTTGAAAATAATGAAGAAGAGCGCAGCCTGCTCGCTGAGTTTATGATGTACCTGGGATTGGATGGAGATGCACTGCATCCCTATCTGTTCCAGGGAAGCGTGAGCTTACTCCATCATTTTATTAATGGGTTCACCCAGGGGATTACCGTGACCTGCCCCGGATTCTATGCCCCCCAGGGCAGGGTGCTGAGACAAAGCCTGGCCTATCCGCAACTGATTGATAAGCTGACCGGGTTTCAGTCCGGTTCCCGTCAGATTACTAATTTTGAAATGGAAACAGCCGCGCTATATGGACTGGGTCGTACTATGGGACATCATTGCCTGAGCATCAGTACAATAGTGGACAACCGCATCACCAAGGAATTTTCTGCTGATAGCGAAGCCGCAGTCGGGCAGATGATCCAAAAATGCCTCCCTATTATTTCATCAATAGATTAATCCTTATCTTCCAATCGGAACTAATTATTACATGACCATATTTGACATAGCCGGAAAGATCCTCAAGCCTTTTTTGCTGCCATTCGCACTGTTGTACGGCCTCATCGTAACAATAAGGAATTATTTTTATGACAGGAACTGGTTCTCCTCTGTCCGTTTTGATATTCCCGTTATTGCTGTTGGCAATCTTTCTACAGGCGGAACGGGTAAAACGCCACATGTAGAATACCTCATAGAATTATTGCAATACCCGTACAGGATCGCAACATTGAGCAGGGGATACAAAAGAAAAACACAAGGTTTTAAGATTGCAGGTCCCGGCTCCAGCGCTTTGTCCATCGGAGATGAACCTATGCAGTACTTTATCAAGTATCCCGGGATAACAGTGACAGTAGGAGAAAAACAGGATGCTGGCAATTCCTGAATTACTGACCCATAGGCCATATACCGAAGCCATATTACTGGATGATGCTTTCCAGCACCGTTCAGTTCAACCGGGAGTGAATATTATGATCACTGATTACCACAGGCCATTCTATACCGATTATATGCTGCCATTCGGCAGGCTGAGGGAACAGCGGTCCTCCTACAAAAGAGCCGGCATCATTATTGTCTCTAAATGCCCCGATGACCTGTCGGAAAAGCAAATGGAAGCAATCAGGCACCGGATTCGGCCCGCTACGGGTCAGCAGGTGTATTTTACCCGGATCCAATACGGCAGCACCCGGGATTTTTATTCCGGAGATCCTATGGTTTTAGCTCCCGACACTCCTGTCGTATTGGTAGCCGGGATCGCTGACCCCGGACCGCTGATCGCTTACCTGCGCAATTCTTTTAAAGATATACACCTGCTGGATTATCCTGACCATCATTACTTTCATGGCAGGGATATTGAAGAAATAAAAGAAGTCTGTAATCAATACAAGCATGCCGTACTGCTCACTACAGAAAAGGATGCCGTGAGGCTTGCTTTATTTAAAGATGATCTCCGCGCTGCCGGTATTTCTGTTGCGGTGCTTCCCATCCGGGTCTCTTTTATCAAAGATAAAAACAGGTTCGACCAATACATCCTTGATCATATAGAAAGAGAAAGGGTGGAACAGGGAGTATTGCCCGGTGATTAATTTTGAATTTGTTTTTTTAAATTTTTAACGATATACCTATCTTTGCATCACTATTTAAAATTATTATTCTGATTTATGCCAAAGAAATTAAAACCGACCGGACAGAAAAAATGGTTTTTTAACACCTGATCGCTTTCTTTATTGTTAATGCCATCCTGTGGTATTTTACTTATGCGGGTAAGGAGAATGAGCCGTTTGTCTATCCCTGGCCAATCTGGATTACAGCTGCCTGGGGACTGCTGGTAGTAGGTCATGCCCTGTATGATATGGTATAACTATGAAGATAAAAAACTTCGATGAATGGGTAAGGCAAACCAAATAAGCCGAAAGACTCAAAATATATTCAAGCCACCTCTGAAAAGCAGGTGGTTTTTTTGTTAGGAGGTATTAACCAAAAACCTGACTGGCAAGGCTTTGAGGTGAAATTTATAGATGTTTACCGGATAATGAGAAACCGATCTTCTCCTGCTCCTACTGTCCCGCTACAGGTTGCCCGTAACCTGGAAGACATGGCTTCTTTTACCGTAGCGGAGATTGAATAAATTTGGCTTTTATGATATGGTTTTACTACTTTTACCGGCTCATTACAGGGTATGAACCCTTGTACATTTTCATTCAGGATTCGGTGCGATCACTTGAATTTTGAATTTAACTTTAAGATACCAGAAATTACATGATGACATTAGAAGAAAGAATCAGGCAGTCAGAGACCAGGATATTCAAAGCTGTATTTCCCAATACAGTGAACCATTATGACACATTATTCGGAGGTACTGCTATGCAGCTGATGGATGAAGTGGCTTTTATTGCTGCCACCAGGTTCAGCCGGCAGAAGATGGTCACCGTGAGCAGTGACAAGATAGATTTTAAGAAAACCCATTCCCGGTGGAACAATTGTAGAATTATTCAGCCGTGTATCCTATGTGGGTACTACAAGCCTAAAAGTGAAAGTAGAAGTGTACATAGAGCAGATGTATTCCCAGCACAGAGAAAAAGCCATCAGCGGGGAGTTTACTTTTGTAGCTATAGGTGAGGATAAAAAAACCGACCAGGGTGATCCAATGATGAAGTACTAGAGGAGACATTCAAACCGGGAAAAGAACGCTGGCGAAACCTGCCATTTATATATGAAGCCTACAGGTTGCTTAAACAGTCTGAAGCAACAGATCAACAGCCGGCCGAAAAATCAGTTCATTTTCTGACCGGATATTTTATGGTTCTTGATTGTGATCCCTATGCCAATAATCAGGAAAGCAAGAAAAACCGGGTAGATGATCAGGAAAGACTGGTGAAACAGATGGCAATGAAAAGACGAGAGCTAATGATACATGTAATACCGCTGCGAATATCATTCCGAAAGTTCCGATAAAGTAAAAAGGATGCAACTTTTTCATTGACAAGATTTCTATACTGCGAATTTAAGTTTTTTTGCCTTAGAATAATAATGGAAAAAACAAATATACAAATAGCGATTAAACAAACGGGCAACAAATATTCATTCTGCTGCTTAGTTTAGCCCGCCAGCTATTTAGCCCGCCAAAAGAAGGAATCGTGTCGCTTGGTTATTGAATATTTACCTGATGGGGGACTATTTCCCGAAAAGCATTTGATTGATCTTTTATACCCCAAAAGTTGCTAATAAGTTTCGTTACAGAAAGTAGGAAAATGAATCAGGAAACCG
>JAHHDV010000032.1 GCA_019739295.1 Taibaiella sp. | reverse complement strand
ATAAACTGGATCAGGGCTACGGAGGAGAAAAGCATCAGGAACAGGACGACCCATCTACCCTTTTTCAGATAGATAAACAGGTTTTTCCTTCTAAATTGCCGTTCCAGATGATCCTTTACCATTTATTATTGCCTAGCACCAGTTTGACTTCATAATAACCTTTTTTGTCTTTGATCTTGAGATCATAATTCCTCGGGTAGATCAACTCCAGCCTGCGTTTCACATTCTTCAGCCCGATACCCCCGATTTGCTTATCGAGGTCATGATGTTTTTCACCCTTCTTATTGCGGATCACGAATACAATATTCTGTTCATATACATCAATCCTGATATTGATATAAGATTTCTGGAGATTAGATTTCACACCATGCTTGAAAGCATTCTCTATGAAATTAATAAGAATAAGCGGAGCGATTCTTTTGCCATTCAGGTCACCGTCTACTTCGAATATCAAGCGCACATTATTCTCCTTATTCCTTAAAAGCTCGAGGTTAAGGTAGCTTTTGAGAAATTCTATCTCCGTATTCAGGTCTATCCAGTTTGATCCGCTTTCATCGTGGATATAGCTGATCAGGGACAGCATTTTCTCTATGCTTAATTTTGCTTCTTTCGTGTCATTGAAAGTAAGCGAGTAGATATTATTCAGCGTATTGAAGAGAAAGTGGGGATTCACCTGTGCATTCAGGAAATTGGACTCCGCCTCTACCCTTTGTTCCAGTACTTCCTGGTAACTGGTCAATGTCAATTGCTTGTCATAGATATCCCAGAAATAATAAAAGGACAAAAAGCTCAATTGCAATCCGAATACCAGGGAAAGCATAGCATTAAAAGCTACAAAATATTGTTCCCGGTTAAAAAAAACCAGCCAATATACCGAGGATAAAGGCAATCATCAGGTAGATCAGCAACTCAGTCACAACAAAGATCCACACATATCTTCTTTGTACTTTGTACCTGGAATAAGGAACAATCCAAAGTAAAAAAACATAGTTCAGCCCCCCGGCAATTACCAGGCTGATCAGGATCTCGCTTATCGAATACTCCAATCGCCATGCCCCGAGATCGTCTTCCATAAAGAGCTTTCTTCCAAACCTAGCAGTAATGATACCATTGATGACGACCGACAAGCTTGCCACTACCCAAAAAAGCACGTGAAGCCAGGCCCTGTTCTTACGGAACAGAAACTGCCATTGCGCTTTCCGGGCTTCAGCAAACGATTCAAAATTATTTATCCTCCCTTCCATCAAAATCTAAAAGTAATAAATCTTGGCAAAGCAATAAACAGATACCTTATTTATTCCTGAAGCCGGGAATGATCCGTTGATTCAACAAAAGATAAAATTCAGGCTTACTGATGGTATTGGTATAGGGTCCTGCTGAAATAATTCTTATTTCGACTATCCCAAAAACGGCTCTTTGTCGAAGAATACAGCAATTTGGTCTATTATTACAATTAGCCTACATACGATAACTATAAATTTGAGTTCAATAACATTCATTCGCATACAGTAATAAAATACCGAAAATCATGCAATTAAAAATCGAAAACCTCTCCAAAACATATAACAATGGGGTGAAAGCGCTGAATAATATCAACCTGACCATAGGGAAAGGGATGTTTGGCCTGCTGGGTCCGAATGGTGCAGGCAAATCCACCCTGATGAGAACCATTGCTACACTTCAGGATGCTGATGAAGGCAGCATCTTCTTAGGAAATATAAATGTCAGCAGGGACAAAAATGAATTGCGGAAAGTACTGGGGTACCTTCCCCAGGATTTCGGATTTTATCCCAAAGTGAGTGCCTTGAACCTGTTGAATCATTTTGCCATTCTGAAAGGGGTCAATAATAAAGGAGAAAGAACGGATCTTGTAGAGGGCCTGCTACAGATGACCAATCTTTATGAAGCCCGCAAACGCAATGTCAGTGATTATTCAGGCGGTATGCGGCAGAGGTTCGGGATCGCCCAGGCACTGATCGGGAATCCCAAGCTTATCATCGTGGATGAACCAACAGCAGGCCTGGATCCGATGGAACGGAACAGGTTCCACAACCTGCTGAGCGAGATATCCGAAGACACGATTGTGATCCTGTCGACACATATCGTAGAAGATGTGAAAAATTTATGCAACAGGATGGTGGTCATGAATAACGGAGCCATTCAATATGAAGGCACTCCGCGGGAAGCGAAAGAAAGCATCCAAAACAAAATATGGAAGAAAAACATCAACAGGGAAGAACTGCCTGAATACAGAAACAGGATGGAAGTCATATCTCATCACAGTGTGGAAGGAAAGATGAAGATCAAAGTCTACTCGGAGCAGGCGCCTGACGATACATTCGAATATGCTGAGGCAGGCCTGGAAGATTTATACTTCTCCATCATTAACCGGTCAGGAGCAAAGTTGGAGCAATAGGCAAAGATTTTCCCGATTTACTTTTCTAATTATACAAGAAATAAGCCATGTTTAAAGAGATATTTTTATTTGAATTCAAATACGGATTAAAGCGCCCGGCCACATATTTATTTGCAGCTTTCCTGTTTTCATTAAGCTTGTTACTGGCTATGGCTGCTACAGGAGTATTCAACCTCCCTCAGAGTGATTCCCTGACTACTATTAATTCTGCTCATTCGGTAGCTGATTACCTGATATCTACCAATGCTAATGCACTGGGCCTGTTGAACAGCATTATCCTCATCTCCCTGATTGCAACAGCGGTACAGAAGGATTACCAATACGGCATTCATCCTTTGTTCTTTACCAAACCTATCAGCAAAGGAGCCTATTTCTTTGGCAGGTTCCTGGGTGCGTTTTCTATTGCTGTCCTGGTATTTTCTTTCTCCATCACCGGCCTGTTCCTAGGTTGCCTGGCAGGCTACGGGCATCCTAATCTCGGACCCTTCCATATATGGAATTTCCTGCAGCCATTCCTGATCTTTGTAGTACCTAACATTTTCCTCCAGGGGATCATCTATTTCTCTCTCACCACTTTCCTGCGCAATACGTTGGTAGCCTACCTGTTCGCCATCATCATCCTGGTCCTGCAGTTTGCATCTGGAGTATTGATATCAGATATAGACAATAAGACATTGGCATCTTTACTTGAAATATCCGGAGAACGGGCATTTATCCAGGTTACAGAATACTGGACTCCTGCACAGAAGAATACCTTAATGCTCCCGTTTAAAAATGAAATCCTTTACAACCGGTTAATATGGATAGGAGTAGCGCTTGCAGTAACGGGTATCAGCTTTTGGAAATTCAGATTCTCCCAATTCCTGCAACCACTGGGATTATTCAAAAAGACAGAGAAAGAAAGTGTGCTTATCCTCAATAAATATGAATCTTTAGCCGACATTCCTAAGGTGAATATCGTGCATAACCTAGGGAACAAAATCAAGAGGACATTATTCCTGTCCTGGTACGAGCTCAGGAAGATCGTCAATTCATCATTTTATATCATCATTTGTGTTTTGGGCCTTGCCATTACTATCATCGCCGTGATCCTTTCCGGGAATTGGCAGGATGAGAAAACCTACCCGGTTACATATACCATCATTGAATTGATCAGGGGTGGTTTTCAATTCGTGCTGATCATCTTTATCATCTTCTATTCAGGTACGGTAATCTGGAAAGAAAAAGAGACCAAAACAGATGAGCTGATCGGTGTAACGCCGATTTCAAATACCAGTTTGTTCTTTTCTAAATTTATGGGTGTAGTCAGCGCTGTATTGATCATACTGCTGATCAGCTGTCTTACCGGTATCACGATCCAGTTATCCGAAGGATTCTGGGATTTCAGCCCGAACCAGTATATAGTATACATCCTTGAATCCACGGTAATCTACGGTATCAACATCATGTTGTGCATGGCCATACAGAGCATCTTCTCCAATAAGTATATCGGTTTCTTTGTATCCCTCGTTCCTATTCTTTTCCTGCCTATCGTGCTTTCTGTCCTTAAGATAGAAAACCCCATACTCTACTTTAACAATGCGGGAAACAGCCTGCCTTATTCCGATATGAACGGGTATGGCGGGAAACATTTTGTATGGGGCATCTATAAAGTGTACTGGCTTTCATTTACCCTTTTCTTATCTGTCCTCGGCATTCTGGTATATTACAGGGGAAAAGAAAAAGGGGTTTTTAAAAGATGGAGACTCAATCGTTCTTCATCCAGCTCACTGAAATATATCAGCCTGTTCGTGTTGCTGGGGATCACAGCCGGTACCGGTTATTACATCTATAGCCAGAACAAAATAATGAATGCCGGTATCAATTCATCCAAATCTGAACTATTGGAAGTAAAATATGAAAAAGAATATAAATACCTGGAGCAGGTACCGCAGCCAAGGGTTATTTCCGTGAATGCCAAAATTGATATATTCCCTTCGAAAAAGGCATTCGATGCAACCGTAGATTTTATCCTCAAAAACAAAACAAAAGTCCCGATTGACACATTGGTCGTTTTGTATAATGGGAAAGGCGCTCCCCAGTTTCATTATACCATCCTTCAGCCCAACCGGAATTTTGACCTGGTCAAGGACGATGCCGAAATAGGGATAAGGATTTTAAAATTGCATCAGGCCATCCTGCCGGGCGACAGCATCCACTTCCAGATGCAGCTGGATTACAGACAAGTAGGTGCATTCAGTAACCAGGAGTCCTCTATAGTAGAAAACGGTACATTCTTCAACAATATGTACTTCATCAGCTTCGGTTATGATCCGAGCCAGGAACTCAGCAGCAATATAGCCCGGAAGAAACATGGACTTGAGGAAAAACAGCGCACTGCCCCACTTGAGGATACACTGGCACGGTACAATAATTATATCAGCAATGATGCGGACTGGCTGGATTTCGAAGCGACCATCAGTACTTCATCGGACCAGACCGCTATAGCTCCCGGCTACCTGCAAAAGAAATGGAGTGAGCATGACAGGAATTATTTCCATTATAAGATGGACAGCCCTATCTTAAATTTTTATGCGTTCCAGTCTGCAAGGTATGAGATCAGGCGATCCAGGTGGAACGATGTCAATATTGAGATCTATTACCACAAAGGACATGAGTATAATATTGAGAAAATGATAGAGAGTATCAAGGAGTCCCTGAGTTACTACACCACCCATTTTGGCCCCTACCAGCATCGGCAGGTTCGCATTATCGAATTCCCCAGGTACCGGGGATTTGCCCAGTCTTTTCCGAATACGATACCTTACTCCGAAGAGATCGGCTTTATCACCAGGTCTGAAGAAGGTAAGGATCGGATAGATATGCCTTTCTATGTGACGGCACACGAAGTCGCACACCAGTGGTGGGCGCACCAGGTAATCGGTGGCAAACTCCAGGGTTCTGAAATGTTGAGCGAGTCTATGAGTCAGTACAGTGCACTTATGGTAATGGAGAAAAAATACGGCAGAAAGGCTATGAAGAAATTCCTCAAGCACGAACTGAATGATTATCTCAGGAGAAGAACATTTGAAAACAAAAAAGAGCTTCCTATATCCCGGGTAGAGCACCAGGGTTACATCTACTACAGCAAAGGAAGCCTGGTGCTGTATGCTTTAAGGGATTACCTGGGTGAAGAAACGCTCAATAGTGCGATCAGGACATTCCTCAATAAGACCAGGTTCCAGGAACCTCCGTATACAACTTCTACGGAGCTGATCGAAGAGATCAGGAAGGTAACCCCGGATAGTCTTCAGTATTTGGTTACAGACCTGTTTGACAAAATCACTTTGTATGAAAAACTATGTCAAAGACCTCAGATATGAACCGACCGACAATGGCAAATACAAAATCACTATGACCATTGGTACCGCTAAATTCTATGCAGGGGAATCCGGTAAAGAAATCCGGGTACCTCAAATCAATGACTATATTGAGATCGGTATTTTCTCAAGAGATAGCTCAGGAGAGGAAAAAGAGCTGCTGCTGCGAAAGGTAAAAATGGACCAGCAGGAGAAAACTTTTGAATTTACGGTCGATGAAAAGCCATATAGCGCGGGGGCAGATCCTTATCTCAAATTAATCGACAGGAGAGCCAGCAATAATATAGCTGTGTTCGGAAGTACCCCGCCTGCACCCAATCTCAATGAGGACAAGACCATCTCTATTCAAATAGGTACTGATGACTGATATGCATTTGTGAAAAGCAGGGGACAGACTCACCGGTTTTGATTTTTGTCGTTCTCCACTGGTGTGCTATTTTTTACCTGTAATATTCCCCTTACCATTCGGATACACAATGGGCGGCCCTCAGAGGGCCGCCCATTTCATTTTTAAATTAAACTTACTATTATATATAAACTACCTTAGTATTTTGCATTGTCAGCATCGTGCTCCGCCCAGCCTTCAGTCCAGTCGATAGAGGATCCGAATGCACCCTTATAGGCTACAGTTTCAAAGCCACTCAATCCGGCAAATGAAGCCCCGGTAAGTGCAGGAGAACCTGCAGCTAACCTGAAGTCTGGAGTTCCGGTATTAGAAGAGACCGTATTGGAGAATTTATACGGATCTGCCAATTTTGCATCCAATGTGCTTTCCAGGATTGAATTTCCGTTAGCATTTACCCAGGTGGTCATCTCTTCGATAGTATACGGGCTGCTCGTTTTCAATGCATCTTTACATCCTGCAATAATATTGTTCTTATATTTCAATTTATCGGAAGTGATGTTGGCAGATGTAGGCTCACCCTTTGTATTATCTATGTACAATCCAACCGGGAATCCCATAAAGATAGAGTTGTGAATGGAGATAGACGAGTTTCTGCGGATCTGAGCGCTATTCTGATAGTTGGCATTAGCACCGCTGAATGTAGTTCCTTCGTATGGCCCTACTACAGTGACATTAGAGAAAACAGCGGATGTCTGAGGCGTAGCAGCCGTACCATTACCATTGTTATCAGACTCGAATCCGTTGGAACCGGATACATCAGCTATATTTTTTGCTCTTTGTACCAAACCGAACTGCACTTTTCCGGAATATCCGAAATCAGTATCGAAATCATCATCCCAGGTATAAGTAGCGATCAGGTGATCACAATTCACAGTACCGCCAAACCACTCATAAGCATCATCACCTGCCCTGTACACCTGGATATGGCTGATTTTGGTCCCGGATCCTACTCCACCCATTGTCAGTGAATTGATCTCATTGTCCGGGGAATAAGCGATACCGGCGAATTCTATTCTTACATATTGCAAACTACCTGAGCTATGTCCTGATTCGCTGCCACCATACCATACATATTCTTTTTCTTTAGAAGCATCTGTCGGAACTACCCCGCCTTCTATTTTCGCTTCACCGCCGTCTACGTTTACCGGAGCTTTACCCAACAGTACTATTCCTCCCCAATCGCCGGTGTTTCTCAGCCCGGGCTCAAATGCAGAAGTGAACACAATAGGTGCTGTAGCAGTACCATTCGCTTCGATCTTACCGGAAGTAGTAATGATCAAAGCAGCTTTGGTCGCTTTATCTCCCACGATGACCGTACCGGGAGCAATTTTTAATGTAGCACCATTTTTTACATACACAAAGCCTTCCAATCTGTATTTCTTGTCAGCCGTCAGCTCCATATCTGAAGTGATATCGCCTTTGATGACCACTACCTCATCGCCAGGCGTGGGATTGGGTTCCGGGTCCGGGTCAGGTCCACAGGACGCAGCAGAAAATAAAACACCAGCCACTCCTAATGCCATTAATACTTTTTTCATGTTTCTAATTGTTTGATTGTATTAAAAAAAATTAATTTTTGTTCTAAAAACTGAAGCAAAAGTATCTGGGTAATATGACCGTTATGTTAAGCAGAGGTTACCAAATGATTAACAACGGTCCATGAGTTCAACCTTACAGGATCCAAGACCTACAGCCTGATCTGAAAAAAATGGTTACATTTACAGCATGCAGCATAAGTATGAATAGAGATTTTACAGAAATCCCGGCTTATTTTTTAATAAAATCACATTCAATTAATTACCTATATGTTTTTTGTTGCGACTTGCGATTAAATGTTAAAAAAATCAAAACAAATTTGATTCACTATTTGCAAATTCTATTTTCGCGTAAATTTTCTTGATAATGAAGCAATATTTTTTCCTCGCTGCCGGCATCGTTTTGTTCGGATCCTGTAAGTTAGCGGAACCGGTTGGATACAATGCATATGCCAATGGACATAAAAAGGAAAAGCCCATTTATCGAAGAGGTCAACATCAAGGTTGGCGATTCTAAAGTCATTACCAGCAATTCCGAGCTGGCCCCTGCATATACCAAAAAACAGCTTTTAGAAGAGCAGAAGCAGGAGACGTTCAGCATCTTTAATATACCTGAGACGTTCAGGCAAATTTCTAAAAGAAGTAATGATCTTTATGCATTTATCGACAACTGGTATGGTACCCCTTACAGGTTGGGGGGCACGAGCCGGAGAGGAATCGACTGTTCAGCCTTCATGCAGGAGATCTACGGTAACGTTTTATAAATACAAATTGCCCCGTACGTCCAGGGATCAATATTCTATCTCCAAAAAAATAGGCAGTAAAGATGAGCTGAGAGAAGGTGATCTGGTGTTCTTTAAAATCAGGAGCAGGGCCATATCTCATGTAGGCATCTATCTGGCTGACGGTAAATTCGCACATGCATCCAGCAGCAAAGGTGTCGTCATCAGCAGCCTGGACCAGGATTACTGGTCTAAAATATTATGTAGGCGGAGGCAGGGTAGAAGAAGCTATTTATGCATTCAGGTAAAAATCCGGATCCTGGAAACAAGAAGGGATTTCAACAGATCAAGAAGAGCGCTGACTTATTCAGCGCTCTTCTATTGACGGATAGCGTCATATGACCGGGCTGCGCCCATCCCCTGTTTCTGTCACCTTTTTTGAATAATTCCGGTATGTTATTCTTTCCATTTCTTATTACCTTTGCTTCTTATTCAAACGACATTGCGACAATGAAAAAAAGTCTTCTCCTCCTTATTTCCATAATGATGTGTATGGGAATAACCTATGCTCAGAAATATAAGGTCCTTATGGATACAGATATGGGCAAAATAGAATTAAAATTATATGATGAAACACCTAAACATAGAGATAATTTTTGTCAAACTGGCTAAGGATGGCTTTTATGACGGGCTTTTATTTCACAGGGTGATCAAGGAGTTCATGATCCAGGGAGGAGACCCGGATTCAAAAAATGCCAAGCCTGATCAAATGTTGGGCAGCGGTGGCCTGGACTACAGGATAGACGCGGAATTCAACAAAGACCTGATCCATCAGAAAGGGGCCCTGGCTGCCGCCCGTGACAATAATCCTGACAAAGCTTCCTCTTCCTGCCAGTTCTATATTGTAGCAGGCAAAAAGTTCACGGAAAAAGAAGTAGAAAACTTCAGCAAACGGACAGGTGCAGTGTATACTCCCGAACAGGTCAAAATCTATGAAGAGATAGGCGGTACTCCGCACCTGGACAACGGGTATACCGTATTCGGCCAGGTAACCAAAGGGCTGGATATCGTAGACAAAATACAGGCCGTAGCCACCAATAAGCAGGACAGGCCTACCCAGGATGTGCATATCAAAAAAGTAAAAGTGAAAAAGAAATTTTTGTTCTTTTGGATATAGATAGCATCAAAGCGCTCCTGGAAGCGAAGGACCGGGGAATATGAAAAGGAAGATTTCATCCGGAAAGATCCTGTTAGTATTCCCCATTTGTTCTCCAAGAAACAGGATATCGAAATAGCCGGTTTTTTTGCCGCTATCCTGGCCTGGGGGTAACCGGACCAGTATCATCAATTCCTGCCAGCGCATCCTTTCCTATATGGATCGGGATCCGTATACTTTCATCTTACATCATCATGAGGAGGATTTAAAAACCGATGCTGGGATTTGCACACCGCACATTCAATGCTACGGATTTGCTGTACGTTATTACCTGGATGCAGTGGTTTCTACCGGCAGCATTTCCTCGCTGGAAGCGGCATTCTTTCCCGAAAGCATCACTACAACAGAAGCGGCCCTGACCCATTTTCACCATTACTTTTTTTTCCCTTCCCGACGCTCCGGACCGCACCTGCAAGCACATCAGTACACCGGCAAAGAAATCGGCATGCAAACGCCTGAATATGTTTCTTAAGGTGGATGGTGCGGAAGGATTCCCCTGTAGATTTCGGAATCTGGCACAGTATCCAGCCTTCGCAACTGATGATTCCCCTGGATACACACAGCTCGCAGGTAGCCAGGAAGCTGGGTATCTTATCCAGAATGCAGAATGACTGGAAAGCAGTAGAAGAATTAATGCATATACTGCGCATGCTGGACGCAGCCGACCCGGTTAAGTACGATTATGCCTTATTTGCATTAGGCGCTGAAGAGCGCTACCGCTTTAAAACCCGGCAGCACTTCCCCGGGATGAGCTTTATGCCAGATATCGAAAATAAAATACTGGAATTCCTCTGACTTTTTACCATGTATGTGGGTCAGGGTATGGTAAATTCCATAAGCAAAAGTGGATTCCACCGCAGGTTTTCTACGGGAAAGTAAATACCGGGAAGTTTCACTGTTGAACCCTTTGCGAGCCCGGCCTTCCTCAGATCTCGTACTTCGCTACGATCGGTACCCTTCTGCCTATGCCGAATGCCTTGGAGGAAACCCTGATGATGGGACAGAACTGGTTTCTTTTGTATTCATTGCGGTTTCATCATCCTGATGATGCGCACCACCGTATCCCTGTCCATCCCCATTCGATACGATATCGTCCACACCTTGGGCGGTGCTCGATATATTGATAAAGCACCCGGTCCAGCAACTCATAATCCGGGAGCGAATCACTGTCCTTCTGTCCCGGTCTCAGTTCTGCTGATGGTGGCTTGGTAATGATGTGCCCGGGTATGATCTCCCGGTCCCGGTTGATATAACGGGCCAGCGCATAAACCTGTGTCTTATACAAATCCCCTAAGATGCCCAACCCCCCGGGCCATATCCCCGTACAAAGTTCCGTAACCGGTAGACAATTCCGATTTATTAGAGGTATTGAGCAGGATATAATGGTATTTATTGGCTAAGGCCATGACCAGCAAGCCCCTGATCCGGGATTGAATATTCTCCTCTGTTACATCAAAAGGCAGATCGCCGAACACCGGCTTTAAAGACTGGTCAACGACATCAAAAATATCTTTAATGGCAATGATATCGTACCTGTTCTGTAGCTGCTCGGAAAGCCGGACCGCATCATCTACCGAATGCGACGTGCTGAATTGTGAAGGCATCAGTAAGGCATGAACCTGTTCAGGGCCCAGGGCTTCACATGCCAGGGCAAGGGTAACAGCAGAATCAATTCCCCCGGAGCTGGCGACAATAGCCTTCCCGAATCCCATCTTTTCGAAGTACTGCCGGATACCCATGACAAGCGCCTGGTGTATCAGGTGAATATTGTCCTGCGGATCATACTCCGAATCTTCCGGGGGCAATGCCGGAAGAAAGATTGAAGCTGATGGATCTTCCTCCTGGAAAGTGCCGGCTTCATAGGTTACATAAGCCAGGCCCTCTTGGAAGTAGGGTAACTGCTTCACTAAGCTCCCGTCTGCGTTACAGGCCATGGAACCCCCGTCAAATACAATCTCTGTCTGGGAGCCTACGGCATTACAGTACACCATCGGCAACCGGTAATGAACGGCATTCCGGCCTACGATATAAGCCCTGCTTTCAGCATGGTTATAATCAAACGGTGATGCAGACAGGTTGACCATCAATGCAGGCTGCTCCTTGATGAGGATATCCATAGGCCGGAACCTGTAGATCGGGTTATCTTCCATATCCCAGATATCTTCACAGATGGTGACTGCTATCCTCGTGCCATTCAGCTCGATACAATGAAAGTCAAATCCCGGTTCAAAATACCTGTATTCATCAAACACATCATAGTTAGGCAATAAGGCTTTATGAATGATATCCCTGACCTTTCCCTGATGCAGATAATAGGCGGAATTGAACAGGTCTTTTCCTTCCGGGCGTTCATTGGGAGATGGTGCACCTATCAATACGGCTATGTCATCTGACAAAGGCAGCAAACTGTCTATGGACCGGTAACACTTTTCCAGGAATTCATCAAACTCCAGGAAATCCCTTGGCGGATAGCCGCAAACTGCCAATTCGGAAAACACGATTAAATCAGCCTGGTGAGCAATCGCATCCTGTATGGCTTCTTTGATCCGGGAAAGGTTGGCTTCGAAGTTCCCGATATGATAGTTTTGCTGGGCGATACAGATTTTCATCAGATAGAATTTGCGGAATTTTTGGCATACACCGGCATTCCATGACCTGTTTAAAACATACTGCTTTATTCCTCCTTCAGGATATTATGGATGTCTCTGGTACCTGAGAACACTGCAGTTCGGATCTCAAAGACTCCGATCATCATATTCCATATGAACTAAAGGACTTCCTGCTCTTTTGCTTTCCTGTAAAGTAAAAATACAAGCCTGCCAGGATGAATATAAGCAATATGATGCTGCAGATCAATGTTATTGTTTCTCCTTTGGCAAATGATCCCGGTGTGTTGTATATCATCTCTATGGTATGTTCACCGGCAGGAATCTTTAAGGCACGCAATACATAGTTGGCCCTCGCGATCGGAACCGTCTTGCCATCAATCTTAGCTTCCCAATCCAACGGATAATAGATCTCTGAAAATACGGCAATGCCTTCCTGTGCATTCTTACTCTTATAAGTAAGTTTCATAGGCGAATAAGAGGTCAGCTCGATCCCTGCAGTACTATCTACCGAAGGAACAGATTCCATACCCAGTTTAGGCATTTCAGATTCTCTTACCAATACAGTCTGCCCGGGATTGAAATTCCCTTTACCCGTATCTGCAGGATTACTCAATGAGGGTGCATTCAGGGCATCCATCTCTTCTCTTGCGGTCTTCACTTTCTGGATATGGCTCACAAACCAGGCATTTCCCAAAGCGCCCGGATTCGGAATAGCCATCAGCTTCTTGCCGGTCTGATCCGGGTTGATGATGTATTTACCGTTCAGCATATTGACCACAGCCGAATTCAGCCCCCCTAATTGATTCATAATCAAATCCTGATAGATCTGAAGCTTGGCAGGATGGTAGCCTCCTATGGTCTTATGGTGATAAGACGCATCTGCAGAATTAAAAAGATCAGCACTCAGGTCCAGAACCCTGTAATAGGTGTTATCCTTTAAGATCTCTTTGTCCACAGGCCTGGGTGCGAAGCGTGCGTCATAAACCGCTTCATCCATATATTTATCACTACCCAGGTACCTGTTGGCAATGGGTAGGATATCGATGATGACGAGTAATGCGATCAGTACGGTAGCGACTGTGGTATTGATTTTATCTTTGGTAAAAGCCCAAAGAACTCCTGTCGCTAAGAGCAGGAATAAAATACTTCTCCAGGCATCCTTGGATGCCATGCTTTTCCTGAATGCAATGATCTTGGAGGAGACCTGGGCCCAGCTCTGTCCGAAAATCTGCGGGTCCATCTTGCCCGTAAAGTCCATCATGCTGTAGATGGCGATAAGTACCAGTAGGAGGATACCACCTGTGATCAGGAATGCCATTCTTACTTTCTTCCAGGCTTCTTCCTTGCTTACCTTGCCTGTCAGTATATCATTGAGTGCCCATACGGCCAGAATAGGGAACAACATAGATGTGATCGCCATAGCCATATTCGGAGAGCGGAATTTGTTCATCATCGGCAGGGTATCGAACAAAAGATAGTTCAGCGCTGCGAAGTTTTTACCCCAGGATATCACAATGAACAGAACAGATGCAGCCACCAGCCACCATTTGTTATGACTGCGGACAACCAATATAGACAATATCGCCAGGAATACAATCACAATACCAAAGTAAACGGAACCGCCCAGGCCGTCTTCCTGCTGGGGTCCCCAATATGCCAATCCGGATAGTTGGGCAGGCTGCAGCCTGAAAGTGTTCATCACATCCTGTGCTGCATCCGAATGCTCGTTGACTTTCATCAGGTGACCGCCACCATACAGATTGGGGACCATCAGTGCAAAAGTCTCTTCCACGCCATTACTCCATTTGAAAGCATAGTCCTTATCCAGGCCTTTATCATTTTCTTCGGTTTGCAATTCTTTGTTATCGCCCCTCATGGTGTACTGGCTCACTTCCTGGGTCAGCATCAGCCTGGAGGCTGCCGTTCCGGCAGCCAGTCCCGCTACTGCGGCCAGGAAGGCAGAAGCGATCAGGAACCGCTTCAATTCTTTATGTTTTATCGCTTTAACCAGTTCGGAAACGGACAGGGCCATTATCGCGAAGAGGCTGTAATATATGATCTGGTAGTGTCCTGCGTCCAGCGCAAAGGCGGTATACAGGCCTGCTATGGCCGCACCGATCCAGTATTTGCCTCTATATGCAAGTACCATTCCCGCAAGGATCCCAGGTACATAAGCGATATCGAGCATCTTGGTCGTATGGCCTGCAGCAATAATGATAGGATTGTAGGTAGAAAAAGCAAAGGCCACGCCCGCGATGCCGGCCAGCCAGGGTCTGATCTTTAAGGACAAGGCCAGTAAAAAACCCACCCACCATGGCCCAGAAAAAGAGCAGGATGGGATTCATATTTTCCCCGTGCTTATAGAAGATGGTCGCATTTTTTATCTTGCTGAACCAGTTATTTTCCGAATAGGGATCCGTAAGCGCACTCGGCATTCCCGCAAAATCGTTGTTCATCCAGAAGGAAGTCTCCCCCGTAGCATCCCTATAATCCCTGGTCTCTTTGGACATCTTCAGCCATTGTTCCACATCATGCGGTAATAACTTCTGGCCCTGCAGCCAGGGACTGCAGAAGAAAGCAGCGATGACCAGAAAGATGCCCAATACTACCAGGTGAGGGAGATACTTTTTGAATCCATTGGGTGATGCTTCAATAGAATGAATTTCCTTTTGTGTCATGCGTATGGTCAATATATTGATGATAAAAAAACAAAAATAAGGTTAAGTCATCAGAATGTATCTGTACAACGCAAAAAATTGAAACAAGCTCATGTTTTGTCCGGCAGGTACATATACATTTTATGAAGACAGGCAAAATCAAAATGTGAATAAAACTTTATGATTACACTGATAGCAAAGCTGGCCGGTACAGGATTCCTTACTTTTGTTCCCTATTCTATAAAAACAACACATTATGATGAAAGTAAAAAAAATCCCGTCATCCATTCTTATTGGACTGGGAGTGCTTGCCTGTTCGTGCCAGGAGCCGGAACAGAAGAAAAATGAAAACAATACCGATACAGTTATTACTACCGTGGAAGACAAAAAGGAAGTTACTGCATTTGACATTCATTCGATTCCTGTTTCCGGACAGGAGCTCGGCGACCTTCCTTTCTTTACACTTCCGGAGAATTTAGAATACCAGAATAAGCCATTGCAAAGAGATTATGATGAGATATTCTTTCCCTTAACAGCAGGGGGCCATTTAGTAAAAATAGAAGGAAAATCATTTAAATCCTTTATTTCCAAAGCCAAGAATGCTGCCGGTGAATGGTCGCTTCCCTATTTCTTAAAAAGCTACGATGATGCGATCAAAGCCGTAGGCGGTGTGCTTGTATTTGACGGGAAGCTCACTAAAGAGCAATTGGCATACCTGAAGGACAATGCATCTTACTTAGGCGAAGAAGGCTCTATAGATTATTGGAATGAACCGGTCAGAGTTTATGTCATCCGCAGGGCAGACGGAGATGATATCTATATCCAGCTATATGGGAATACGGCAACCGGTGCCATCCAGATCGTACAGAAAGCTCCTTTTAAGCAAACCATCAGCATACCCAAATCCGATGAGATCAGCAAATCACTGGATGAAAAGGGCAAAATAAAATGATCATTAAAAAAGGTCAAAATTCCCAAATGAATTTTGCTCTTTTTATGGCTGCTTTCCGGTAAAATTGAACAACCGGGTCATTGTTTCCTCTGCGTGCGCTTCCAGAAAATTTTAAAGTCTTCTTGACAGGAATACCCGCACCCTCCGAAGCAGCACATACAATCCATAAAATGAATACCCAATATATCATGGGATAAATAACACAATACACAGCACAGCTGTTTGCTCTTTCCTTTTTTTACCTTTTTAAAATCAGGAAACTTCCGGAATCCTTTTAATGCCACGTCATTGATCCGTAATATCCCTTCTTCCGCTTCTACCCGGACCGCAGCATCTTTGTCCTGGCTCAGCTTTCCCGAAGATACCTGGAAGTACATCCCCGTTCCCTGTATGCCGATATACTCTTCAAAATATCCCCGGTGATGAACGATGAGATAAGAGACTGAATCATTCGGCCCCCTATTGTCCTGAAGTAACGAAATCTCCTGCATCGGGACAATATCCAGAAAGTCGGAACGGCTGATCCTGAACTCATAAGCTTCTGTTTCATCTGGATCCACCGGTTCATGCTGGGCATGAAGCCTGTGGGTAATGCCTAAGGAAAACAGCCATACGCAAAAGGCTAAAAACCGCAATCCGCTGACTAAGGCCACTGTTCAAACTCTTTAGGATCTATATATGCTGACCTGCCCATGGTGAATATCGTCCCTCCTTCCGGATTGGTAATTTTGGCTTTCGTATCATCACTTTTTACAGGGAACACGATCAGGTATTGATAGCCATTCGAGAGATGGATGCCATAGGAGCGGATACCATTCTCTATCCTGATCACGTTCTGTGTATAACCGACGGTATCCGACCTGCCCGATGTACCGGTAGTCACTAAAGATTTCTCCAGGAAGTGAAATACGAACCGGTCACCATTGATACCGGTCACTTTCCATTCTCCCCTGTACGTACCCGAGCCCTTACAACCGCTCAGCATCACTGCAGAGATCAGAATTACAATTCCAAAAAGTACGGACTTTTTCATGATCTAAATGTATGCATATGTTCAGATACCCAAATGTAACCAAATTATCCGGCAAAAGCCATTGGTAAATCCAGTTGAACCAGGAAGATGTAGCCATATTGCATTTACCGGCTGATGTCAGCAGTTCCATCAATAAAAAACAGCCAACCTCATTATCCGTTGACTGTTCCTGTATGATCTTAATGTTATATCTTTATTCCTCCATCATCTCCCGGATCGCCTGCGCCACATCTTCCGCATTAGGCTTGGAGAAATAATCTCCATCCGTCGCGTAAGCAGGACGGTGGGCTTTGGCAGCCAGTGTACGGGGTGATACATCCAGATATCTGTAGCCGCCTTGCTTTTCCATTACTTCCTGGAACATATATGCCGAAGCTCCACCCGGCACATCCTCGTCAATGAAGATGATCCGGTTGGTCTTCTTCAAGGACTCCACGATCCTGTGATCCGTATCGAATGGCAGCAGCGTCTGCACATCCACTACTTCACAGCTGATACCTTCAGGTTCTAAATAATTCCGGATCGCTTCATCGATAATGCGTAAAGTAGAGCCATAAGAAACAATGGTCACATCTTCACCTTCCCTTATGATCTCCGGTACACCAAACGGGATCGTAAATGAACCCAGGTTGCTGGGCATCTGTTCCTTAAGGCGATAACCATTGAGGCATTCTACGACAATGGCCGGTTCATCACTTTGTATCAGTGTATTGTACATACCGGCAGCCTGTACCATATTTCTCGGCACACAGAGGTGCATCCCCCTTACTGAGTGAAGGATCATGCCCATAGGCGATCCGCTGTGCCAGATGCCCTCAAGCCGGTGCCCCCTGGTCCGAATAATGATCGGGCATTTCTGTCCACCCTTGGTCCTGTACTGCATCGTAGCTACATCATCACTCAAAGGCTGGAGACCGTACAAAAGATAATCCAGGTACTGGATCTCGGCGATAGGCCGTAAGCCGCGCATCGCCATACCGATACCCTGCCCCACGATCGTATTCTCCCTGATCCCGGTATCCGAAACCCGGTGCGTACCGTACTTCTCCTGTAAACCTGCAAATGCCTGATTCACATCACCGATTTTCCCTACATCCTCACCAAAGGCAAATACAGCGGGGTTATGGGCCAGGAGTTGATCGAAATATGTATTCAAAATCTCAAACCCGTTCTTATATACTTCCTCTCCATGGTACTCGGCAGGGACTACAGCTATTTTACTTACAGCTTTTGAAGACTGGGAGTGCAGATGAGAATTAAACTGGTCCGCGGCTTTGTCCAGTAGTGAAGACTTGAAATTAGAGAGATTCCGGTAAGCCTGGGATTGCTTGTGCTCACAGGCAGCCAGTGCCTTAGCGCAGGCCTGGATCACATCTTTTCTTATCGGTTCCTTGATCGATGACAGCTGCTGCTTCAGGCCGGCAATAAACTGCGCACTGCTCCCGCCTTCCATCACCAACTGTCCTAAATGAGCAGATGCCTCGGACACCAATGATTGAATCGGCCCGATGAATTCACTCCAGGCTTCCTGTTTTGCCTTCCGGGCTTCATCCCTGGCTTCTTCTGCGACCTGGTCCAGTTCCTCCTCTGTGGCGATCTCATTTTCTATGATAAATTCTCTGAATTTCCGGATACAATCCATCTCCTGCTCCCACTGCAGCCGCTCCCTGGATTTATACCTTTCATGCGAACCGGAGGTGGAGTGTCCCTGTGGCTGTGTCACTTCCTGGATATGGAATAAGGCAGGCACATGTGTATATCGCATTTCCTCGATTCCTCTCTGGAAGGTATCTACCAGGCCTGCATAATCCCAGGCTTTGGCCGTATAGATTTTAAATCCCGAACCTTTGGCTTCGTCGTATTCCATACCGGCCAGCGCTTCGGATATGGAGCTTTTTGTCGTCTGGTAAGCCCGGGGTACGGAGATCCCGTATCCGTCATCCCATACACACAGTGCCATCGGTACCTGCAGTACGCCGGCCGCATTTACAGACTCCCAGAATGGGCCTTCCGAAGTAGACGCATCTCCTATCGTAACAAAAGAGACCTCATTTCCCTGTTTGGAAAATTTTTCAAATCCCTCTTTCAGGTTCTCTGAAATACGGTAGAGCTTGGATGCATATGCGATACCCAATGCACGGACCATTTGTCCGGCAGTCGGGGAAATATCCGAAGTGGACTGGGGTGCCAGGGTCAGGTCTTTCCATTCTCCCTGATGATCCAGCCAGCGTGTGCCGTAGTGCCCGTTCATCATTCTGCCACCTGTAGACGGCTCTTTCTCCAGGTCAGGATTGGCATACAACTGGGCAAAAAACTCCTTGATATTGCTCATTCCCGTGGCAAACATCAATGTCTGGTCCCGATAATAACCGGAACGGATATCGCCAGGCTCAAAACACTTCGCCAATGCGATCTGCGGTAACTCCTTACCATCCCCGAAAATACCGAACTTAGCTTTACCTGTCAGCACTTCTTTACGGCCGATCAGGCTTGCCTCCCTGCTCGCTACCGCCAATCTGTAGTCCCGCAAAACTTCTGATCTGAATTCTTCTATGGATATTTTATTCTTATTTTTTGCTACGGTTTGTGTTGCATTCATATACTCTTCTTATTTTTAGAATAGGTTGCGACCTATATTACAAAGATAGGGTTTTGCAGTTTATTTTGAATATGAGAAAACCATATCTGAAAAGATCACCTGCGAAGAAATGTTGTGATCTTACGGACATAATCATCTCCGAAAGAGTTTTGGGTCATCATTTTCATTCCCATCATATGTCCTCCCGGGAAAGTGATCAGTTGCCTCCTGCTTCTCCGCTTCTTACAAAAGCGGGCAGCATCAGAAACTGTGGTCACCTCGTCTTCGTCACCTGCAAATACCAGGACCGGTGTCTTGATTCTTTTCAGTTTTCTTTCGAAATCATACCCTGATTCAGGCACTTTGATTATTTTATCCTTATCCTTTTGCTGAATGCGCCTGGATACGATCACAGGATTGATGACCAGGCCTTCCATAATGGCGAAATCCATGTTATGCTCCAACAGGTATTGCTGGGCAATGACGGTCCCCATAGAGAAGGCCAGCAGGCCTGTCTTTGAAGGCTGATACCGGGCTGCAGTCCATGTGACCACAGCCTCCAGGTCCCGCCCGAAGGCATCAACATACATATATTCTTCATCCAGCGCTACAGCCGTACTTCTGCCAAACCCCCTGTAATCAAATTGTACTACCTGGTACCCGGCGAAGGACAGGGCTGCAGCATGCAGGGTATAATAGCTCAGGTTGCCTTTGTCACCGCCGCAGATAATGATACAGGTATTGTTATGCTCATTGGAGACCATGGGTTCTATCTTCCGGATCGCAATCTCGTGATGATCCGCTGTACTGACCTTATAATCTGCCCACCTGATACCGGCTTGCAGCGAATCCGGGTTAGAGATGTAAGCAGTATCGGGATGAAGGGCGAAAGCGGTGATATGGGCGGTCAGGCAACCCAGGGCAAGAAAGATGCCTTTGAGGATATATTGAAGCAGGTTTTTCATATCAGATGATCATTCCCGGTGCAAATATCGGAAACGTTTATTTTCTAAAATTACAATAAAAGGATTTACTTTTGCCCGGAATACTTTTACAGGGCAATGACAGAATTGTTTCTCGCAGAAATGCACATGCCGGACTTTGCCAATGCAGGGATCTGGATCAGCTTACTGACACTTATTTTCCTAGAAATCGTACTGGGTGTGGACAATATTATCTTCATCTCCATCATTTCGGGAAAGCTTCCTCAGCACCAGCAGAAAAGGGCCAGGAATATAGGCTTGCTGTTTGCGATGATATTCAGGGTTCTGCTGCTGCTGGGAATCAACTGGATCATAGGGCTGAAACAACCTATAGCTACACTGGACTTTTTGGCTTTCGTGAACCAGGACCAGCCATTGGAACTGAGCTGGAAAGATATTATTCTGCTGGCGGGAGGCCTGTTCCTGATCGTGAAAAGCACCCTTGAAATCCATCATAAGATGCAGGACATAGAGCATGAGTCCAAAGAACAGGCAAAAAAAATCTCCAAAGCCATTGCAGGTGTGATCGTTCAGATCATACTGATCGACCTTGTCTTCTCTCTTGACTCGATACTGACAGCAGTGGGATTGGTGGACAATGTGATCATTATGATCATTGCAGTGGTGATCGCCATAGGCGTGATGATGCTCTTTGCAGGAGGGATCAGCAGGATCGTCAATAAATACCCGAGCCTGCAGATGCTGGCATTGAGCTTCCTGGTAGTGATCGGGGTGCTGTTGGTAGCAGAAGGCATCCATCAGCACATCAGTAAGAATATTATTTATTCCTGCCTGGCATTCAGCCTGATAGTAGAAGGACTGAATATCCGGCTTCGCAACAAGCAAGAGAAGGCCAAAGCCATCTATAAGGAAAAAGATATGGAACGGATTTCTTAGGGGATTTCCAGGCATAGGACCTGAATTGTTCCAATTCTGGTCCGTAAGGTACTCATCCTGCTCCCGGTATGATCCTGGAGAGGATCAACACCTTCGCTTATAAGATCAGATTTGCTTTAAATGATGCTCCAGGTGCTCCAGGTAATCACCAATTAAGAATTCCAGTGTCAGCTCTGCGCCATTCTTCATTTTACAGGTCTTATGCAGATCTTCAGACTTTATATGCCTGATAATATGAATAAGATGCCTGTTGTAAGCAGTCCAAAAATCAATTAAAAGTTCCTTATCCATATTCTGGTAGTGGCTTTTATCCACCCAATGATCCTGGTCGTACCAGATAGCAGGGGCCTGCTCCAATTGAGCCCGGATAAACCTGTGGTGATTATGGGTGGCACTATCAATCAAATGTCCCAAAATTTCCTTTTTGCTCCATTTTTCCGGGCCTGGTTTGAAACTGAAGCTGTATTCATCCATCATACTGAGCTGATCAGGGATCAGATGCACCAGCTCCTCAAGCCGTTCAATTGTTTTTTGGATCATTTTGGATTCAATTTTATGATAAAAATGCGGGGTAATCCTGAAATGGTAAAGACCATGTCTTTTCGAACAACAGTAGCCCCGCGATGACAAGGGTCTGCTGTTTTTAATGAACAGGCATCAGGTTTAAACTGTAAAGCCTTCTTATTCCTCCCTTTTGATCAGCTTTTCCTTGATCTCGTCTTTGAGCAATGGCTTTTCTCCGGCATTTTCCTGGTTCCCGAATACCAACCTGAAAAAATCATCCAGGCTCTTCACCCTTTCCTCTTTTCTCCAGATAAACCTGCTCAGCCTTAGCTTATCCGGCCGGGACATCCGCATCGGGGTTGTTTTCTGGTTGTTTTCTTTGTAATAGGTGATATTGCGGATGGCCCTTTGTCCCGAGCTGTCCGTATAGAATTCAATTTTCAGATCGGCTGCATCCGCTTCACTGACCCCGGCATAGGCATCGTATTCATCTTTAATGAAATAGATCGTCTGTGCATTGCCCAATGCCACAATGGAGTCCATCTCGTTTTCTGTAAAGTATGCCCATATGGTGTTCCCCTGAATCTGATCAAACATGGCCTCATTGGCCTCTGTACTCTGGTTGACGATGATGCCATTCTTGGGGATCTTCACCCACCTTAAATGCTGGGTGTCGACCATAGCCAATATGACTTCTCCCGTGATCTGGCCATTCCGGGACCACAATACCGGCCTGATGTGGAACTGCATAATGGAATCCTCCTGTGAGTAAAACATACTATCCGCACGGGCCTGGAAAGAATCATTATACACGACTACATTCCTGTATGCATTAAAATACCTTGGATCTTCCTCCTCCCGGTCATTGCCGTAAACCAAAAGATCTTCATCTTCCACAGGCAGGGAATCCGGATCTTCCGGGTTCACGGAATCTGCTGCAAACAGTGAATCCGCGGGAAATGACAGGTCCCCCGGTTCCGGATTTGTCATCTCTGCTGCACTATCCGGGGCAACAGGGGGAACAAACAATGAATCAGCTGTTTCCACATTATTTCCAGGTACTGTAGCTTCGTTTACTACCGGCGGGGTATCCGTTACAGGCTGCTGCAAAGTATCTGTTGCCGTATTATTTCTGAAGTCAAACATGGCTGCGTCAGGGAGTGTATCTGCCTGCTCTATCTGCTGATGCAGCGAATCCAGCTCCCTGACCGTATTGCTGTCCAGTAATGTCCCCTTATCCAATTCCCTGTATAAGATATCGAAGGCCTGGAGCAGGCTGTCCTGGGCATTCCGCGGTGTAAATATCCTGGTCAGGTTGGCCACCGGCTCCGTAAAGAATGTATCTGCTTTGACATAAGTCGTATCCTGCTCCCGGATCATTACAGCATAAGGCTGTACAGTGGCCATGACCTGCTTCGTGAGTTCATTGACCGTAGAGAACTGGCAGTACAGCGTGATCTCCCTGGTGGAATCGATCACCACTACGTCACCTGTCCCGGTCCCCAGCCCCGTCTTCCTGTTGTAGTACATAGAATCCGCCTCCATATACTGGCTTTCGGACTGGATGGAAGAACGTTCCCTGAAAATCGCTATTTCCGCTTCTGAATCATATGTTCCTTTGGTCGTGAATAAGGTGGAACTGTCATTGTTGATGATACTGGGTCCGAAGAACGTAACCACACGTGTATCTGTATTGTAACCCAGGTCAGCAGATACTACTTCATACTCCGGGTCCAGTACATTGACATCACCTTTGAACCTGGCATCATTGGTTTTGCCGTAGTATGTAGCGGTCTTGCTTTCGATAACCGTAGCCCCGGACTGAAGCGTACCGTGATTGTTGTACTTACCGACCTGGGAACCCAGGTTGTAATCAATCTTATCAGACCAGAGGTAATCCGCACCGCTATTCAGCTCCACGTTTCCTAATAGTTCTACATTTTTGGTATTCCCATCATAGTACATCCTGTCTGCATAAGCTATAGTCCCGTCCGTTTGTTCTACCTTGATATTCCCATAGGCATGAACGATATTGCGGGTAATATTCAACCTGGCAGAATCTGCATAAAGCCGGTCTCCTTTGTGTTCAAATATTACATTCCCCACCAGCACATTCAGGGTGATATCATTTTCCAAAATAAAAGTGCCCACTTCACTCGAGATCAGCCTGATCAGGTCTTTATTGGCCGTATCGACCGCGAAGCCTCCGGGAAGCCGGGGAATCTGCGCCCAACCAGAGGGCAGCTTTGCCCCCGTCAGCAGCAAAGCCACCACGACAATCATCTTCCCCAAAAAGCTGTTTATATTCATTTACTGATTTCCATAGAAAAACCCAGGCTTTCTTCCGGCTTGTCATATCAGGTTATACAACCCGGGGTTTGCCGGAGCTTCATCCTTTGAGTGACATCAGCGCTGTACCTTTGCAGCGCCTGGTATCTTTTTTTTTAAATTCTATCTCCCGGAAGGCACCTGGAACCGGCTTTATCTCCTAACGTACCAAAAAGAGCATTCTGGGCCGGTATTATCCTAAAGCTTTGTTTAAATCTTCGATCAGATCATCAGCATCTTCTATGCCCACACTCAGCCTGATCAGGGAGTCTTTAAGCCCGTTGGCTTCCCGGAGCTCTTTAGGAATAGATGCATGGGTCATACTCGCCGGGTGATTGATCAGGCTTTCCACTCCCCCGAGACTTTCTGCCAGGGCAAACAGATGTGTGCCTGTTACCATCTTTTGTAAAGCTTCCATGCTTTCATCCTTCATCTCGAAGCTCACCATGCCTCCAAAATCTTTCATCTGCTGCTTTGCAATCCTGTGTCCTGGATGGGATTCGAACCCCGGCCAATATACTTTTCCTACTTTAGGGTGCTGATCGAGAAAATGCGCTATTCTGGACCCGTTTTCACAATGTCTCTGTACCCTGAGGTGCAGCGTTTTCATTCCTCTCAGTACCAGGAAGCAATCCTGGGGACCCGGCACCGCACCGCAAGATTTCTGGATAAAGAACAGATCTTCTCTCAGCCGGGCATCATTCATCATCAGGGCACCCATAACCACATCCGAGTGGCCTCCGAAATATTTAGTGGCGCTATGCATCACGATATCCGCACCCAGGTCAAGGGGCTGCTGCAGGTAAGGTGTTGCAAACGTATTATCGACAGCCAGAAGGATGTTCTTGCCTTCTTTCAAATCAGCCAGGCCTTTGATATCTACGATGTTCATCAATGGATTGGTGGGCGTTTCTGCCCAGATCAGCCTGGTTCTGTTATTGATTTTCTCCTGAACGTTCTTCAGATCACCCATATCCACATAGTGGAATACAATACCGGATTTTTCAAATACCTTGCTGAACAGCCTGAATGTCCCGCCATACATATCATTAGCGGCAATCACTTCCTCTCCCGGCAGCAGGAGGCGGACTACAGCATCCGTTGCGGCTACCCCGGAGCTGAATGCCAGTCCGAAGCGGGCCTTTTCCACCTGCGCGAATGCTTTCTCCAGTGCATCCCTGGTAGGGTTACCGGCACGGGAGTAATCATAGCCCTGGTGCTGGTTGGGACCGGACTGCACATAAGTAGAAGTCTGGAATATAGGTGTCATAATGGCACCTGTGCCCGGATCGGGTTCGGTTCCTGCATGAACAAATGTAGTAGCGGGTTTGTATTGTGGCATATCGGATAGCTTAATTATCTTATACTGATTTTCTAATTGCTGACAAAGGTAATGATTTAAGATTTTCAATTTCGCAAATAGCCAGTAAAGCATAAAATCCCGGATAGTTCACAGGAGTAACCCGGAATGCTGCGCGCCATCCATATTATCTTTGAAGATACCGCGTTTCTTTGTATGCTGATCTATTGTAACCGGATTCCGTTTAAATTCCATTGATTCCCGTAATTTTGCAGGCTATCCGAAATATTTAAATATAGAAATAACCCAAATGAGTACACAACTTCAAGAGTTAAGCGAGCAGGAAATCATTCGCAGAGAGAAACTGGATAAATTAAGGCAGGCGGGAATCGACCCGTATCCTGCACCGGCATTCAAGATAAGTCACTATTCTACAGAAATCAAGAGCAGGTATCAGGAGGAAGAAAAGGAACAATGGCAGGGCGTGTCTGTTGCCGGACGTATCGTGAGCATCAATGACAAGGGTAAGGTATTCTTTATCAAAATACAGGACAGTAAAGGCATATTCCAGCTTTATGTAAAGAGAGATGAACTCTATCCGGGTGAGGATAAGGCAGAATGGGACATTCTCGTAAAACATGGGCTGGACCTGGGTGATTTTATCGGTGCTTCTGGATATGTGTTTACCACCAAGACCGGCGAAGTTTCCCTGCATACAAGCAAATTGACTTTACTTTCCAAATCCTTGAAGCCGCTTCCCGTGGTGAAGACAGATGAGGAAGGAAAGGTATACGATGCGGTATCCGACCCTGAATTCCGGTATCGCCAGCGCTATGCTGACCTGGTGGTGACACCCGGTGTCCGGGAGACTTTCGTGAAGATCACCAAAATGAAAAATGCCATCCGCAGCTTCCTCAACGAACGCGGGGCGCTGGAGGTGGACACACCCGTATTACAGAATATCCCCGGTGGCGCTGCCGCCAGGCCATTTATGACCCACCACAATGCGTTGGATGTGCCCTACTACCTCCGCATTGCCAATGAATTGTATCTCAAAAGGCTTATTGTAGGAGGGTATGACTGGGTGTATGAGTTCAGCCGCAACTTCCGCAATGAAGGAATGGACAGGACCCACAATCCTGAATTTACAATATTAGAATTTTATGTCGCTTACCAGGATTACTTCTGGCTGATGGATATTACAGAGCAGATGCTGGAAGAAGTAGCCATGGCTACCAATGGCAGCCCGGAGACTAAAATCGGTGACCAAACAGTGAGTTTTAAAGCACCATATGCCCGGGTTTCTATCTATGACGCCATCCGGGAACATACCGGTTATGATATCAGCGGGATGGATGAAGAGGGAATCCGGGAGGTATGCCAGAAACTCAACCTGCAGGTGGATCAAACAATGGGTAAAGGTAAGCTGGTGGATGAGCTGTTCGGTGAATTGTGTGAGCATCACTACATTCAGCCGACGTTCATTATGGATCATCCCGTAGAGCTGAGCCCGCTGACCAAAAAGCACAGAACGAAGGAGGGATTGGTAGAGCGTTTTGAACTGATCGTAAACGGAAAAGAAATAGCCAATGCCTACACAGAGCTGAATGACCCGATAGACCAGAGGGAAAGGTTTGAAGAACAGACGAAACTGATGGAAAGAGGTGATGATGAAGCTATGTATATCGATCATGATTTCCTGAGAGCCCTGGAATATGGAATGCCGCCGACAGCAGGCATTGGATTTGGTATCGATCGCCTGGCGATGTTGCTTACAGGTCAGGTCTCTATCCAGGATGTACTTTTCTTCCCGCAGATGAGGCCGGAGCAGCAATAGATTTCTTAATTTGGGTGAAAATATGTTTCCTCAAAAAGTAAGAAGGTGGTATTGTACAATACCACCTTCTTACCTGAATGCCCATCCCTTAACCCGTTAAGCGAAGTCCCTTAAATTGATGGTATTAGCCGTTTCAGCTGATATATATATAAGGGTTATATTCTTAGGAATCGATTTTTTTTACTTTCTGTTTTTTCAATAAAAGTTACGGAAAATTCCTTACCTTTGCACCCGGCAAGTCTTATACGACCAGCTCCTGTTGAAATTCCCCAGGGCAGGAATGCAGCAAGGATAGACGGTTGTAGCGGTGCGATATAAGTAACTTGCCTTTTTTTATTGAATTTATTTCCATTCTAATTAATCTTCATTCCATGAATTTTTTTATCGATACAGCTAATCTGGATCAGATCAGGGAAGCTAATGACCTGGGTATCCTTGACGGTGTCACCACGAATCCCTCGCTTATGGCGAAAGAAGGGATCAAAGGCACCGACGCGATCATGAAGCATTATATCGACATCTGCAACATTGTAGATGGCCCTGTAAGTGCGGAAGTGATCTCTACGGACTTCGACGGGATCGTGAGAGAGGGAATGGCATTGGCGGAACTTCACGAAAATATCGTAGTGAAAGTCCCCATGATCAAAGATGGTGTGAAAGCGATTAAATATTTCTCAGACAACGGTGTAGCGACCAACTGTACCTTGATTTTCTCTGCCGGTCAGGCACTTCTTGCAGCCAAAGCCGGGGCAACTATGATATCTCCTTTTATCGGAAGAGTCGATGACAGCAACTGGGATGGTGTGGACCTGATCAAGCAGATCGTAGACGTATTCAATGCACAGATGTATGATACACAGGTACTTGCTGCCTCTATCCGTACACCATTACATATCGTGAAATGCGCGGAAGCCGGTGCGGACATCTGCACCTGTCCGTTAGATTCTATTTTAGGTCTGCTGAAGCATCCGCTCACAGATATTGGTCTCGCCAAGTTCCTGGAAGATGCTAAAAAATTATAAATAAATTTCACATATACATTATTCTATTAAATTTGTGCATTGGTTACCGGGTCAATGCACTTTTTTTGTCCATAAGCAAATAAAATCAGTATCATTGCATTTCCATTATTGTGGATGGCCGGGTATTCAATAGGAGTTAAAAGATTAATTCTCAATTCATGCTTGAAATAAAAAATGTCCATAAAAGCTTTGGAGACCTCCATGTACTCAAAGGGATTTCCTTTTCAATAGAGCCTGCAAAAGTGAACCTGATCATTGGTTCGAGCGGTAGCGGCAAGTCTGTATTATTCAAATGTATGGTCGGGCTCCTTACTCCCGAAGAAGGGGAGATCCTTTATGACGGACATGACCTTATGAAAATGGATGATAAAGAAAGAAAAGTCCTGCGGCAGGAATTGGGGATGCTGTTCCAGGGTTCTGCATTATTTGACAGTCTTTCAGTCCAGGAAAATGTCATGTTCCCGCTGAACATGTTCAGCAAGGACAGCTACAGGCAAAAGCTCAAAAGGGTCAATGAGGTATTGGATAGGGTTAATATCAAAAAGGCAAATAAAAAGCTGCCTTCTGAAATCAGCGGGGGAATGAAGAAAAGGGTAGCCCTGGCCAGGGCGCTGGTACTCAATCCCAAATATCTCTTCTGCGATGAGCCCAATTCAGGATTAGACCCGGAGACTTCACTCGTGATCGATAATCTGATCAAGGAGTTGACAGAAGAATACAAAACGTCTACTATCATCATCACGCATGATATGAATACTGTAATGGAAACCGGTGACAAGATCGTATATATGCACCAGGGCAAGAAATACTTCGAAGGGACAACGAAAGAAATCGTATTAAGCGATGATGAACAATTAACAGATTATATCTTCCCTACCCGGTTCTACAAAGACGGGAAAGCGAAAAGAAGAATGGATATCAAAAACGGGGAATAAACTTAAGTTACCAAAAGAAAGAATCAGGATTCCTTGGAGTACATCTTCTTATACCACACATAAGCAGTGATGCCCATGAATAAGATGGGAATGGCCGCCAGGTAAAGGATTCCTGCATTCAGGCCTTTGGCACTGGCTTCATCAAGGTTTGCAGCTGAAGTTTTACACATAGCACATCCCTGTGCCAGGATATCCTGTACGCCCAACAGTGCGGCGAATATGAATGTTAACAAAACTTTCTTCATACAGTGCAAAGGTAAATAAAAAAATCAAAGCCAGGATAAGAGAACATTCAGCTATTTTTCGGATCAATAAATTATTGCGTGCTGTCTACTCTACAATAGCAAGCGGATATTTATAAAATATAACCGTTCCTTTCCGGAAAAAAGTATTTTTGATATTTGTATGATCCCTCCGCAACATTCATAAAAATTAATTTAAGACAAATTTGTCCGAATTTAAATATACCCTATCTTTGCCTTGAACAATTGGGCGTATGGTCTCAGGCTTGTGAATATGAGATGAAGGCAATGGATATATTGCTACTCAATCGCTCGAAAAATAACCGGGTAAAATGGTGATGTGGCAGAGAATACCGATGCCCCTGAAGCCTTACTGCACAGCAAATGCTCCAAAACAAGAAACGAACTTAAAAATATGCTGGGAAAAGGAGTCCCTACCTGAAGCGTTAAAAATTTTAAATCATTTTAAGGCAATCTATCCGGAACAAGATATTCCCTGGAAAGAAAGACCTTTCCCTTAGCTTAAATACGGAAGATATATCGGAATATGAAGATCACAGGATATCCTGACGAAAAATATTAAAGAGGAATTCTGAAATACGGAAAGCCGGAAATTATAAAATCAAAATCATAAAATATGGGTATCACAAAAGAAACTGTTATCGGCGAACTGGTAGCACTGGACTATCGTACAGCCTCTGTCTTTAAAAACAACAAAATAGATTTTTGCTGTAATGGGACCAGGACCATTGAAGAAGCCTGTGGCCAAAAGAAAATAGAAAGCGATACGCTGATCGCACAATTAGAAGAAGTAAGGGGCCGGGCAAAGGAATCCGGTATAGATTATAACTCATGGCCATTGGACCTGCTGGCAGACTATATCGAAAAGAAAACACCATCGTTATGTGGAACAGAAGGTCCGGGAGATCATTCCTTTCTTAAATAAAGTAGTACGTGTACATGGCGACCGCCATCCTGAATTGGCACAAGTGGAGCAACTGTTCAAAGAATCGGCAGGAGAACTGACAGCCCACATGAAAAAGGAAGAACTGATGCTTTTCCCCTATATTCGAAAAATGATGGAGGCAGAAAAAAAACAGAACATCAGTACACGCCCCTTTCGGTACCGTACAAAACCCAATCAGGATGATGATGCACGAACACGATGGTGAAGGAGAACGTTTCCGTAAAATTGCGGCTTTAACAGACAACTATACCCCACCGGATGATGCTTGTAACACTTATAGGGTAACGTTTTCATTATTAAAGGAATTTGAAGAAGACCTGCACCTGCACATCCACTTGGAGAATAATATTTTATTTCCCAAATCCATTACAATGGAAGACGCATTTGCAGTATCCTAAATTTAGTTCAAAACCATTAATCCCAAGCAATATCGTTATACGAAAGACAGGAAGATAAAACAGCAAGGGTACCGGTGTAAAATATGTTCATTAAAGAATCTCTTTGCCCGGCTCTGTAATATGAATGCAAAACATGAGCATCCGCAAAGGGACCTCACCAAGAAAATATAAGGAAAAACAGAACAGCGAGCCGGATTTCAAAACACCGTGTACCTGAACGCCCTGGTTCCTTGAATCCGGCACATAAAAAAACCGGAAATCAATTTTGATTTCCGGTTTTTTTATGTGCCGGATTCAAGGAACCAGGGCGTTCAGGTACACGGTGTTTTGAAATCCGGCTCGCTGTTCTGTTTTTCCTTATATTTTCTTGGTGAGGTCCCTTTGCGGATGCTCATGTTTTGCATTCATATTACAGAGCCGGGCAAAGAGATTCTTTAATGAACATATTTTACACCGGTACCCTTGCTGTTTTATCTTCCTGTCTTTCGTATAACGATATTGCTTGGGATTAATGGTTTTGAACTAAATTTAGGATACTGCAAATGCGTCTTCCATTGTAATGGATTTGGGAAATAAAATATTATTCTCCAAGTGGATGTGCAGGTGCAGGTCTTCTTCAAATTCCTTTAATAATGAAAACGTTACCCTATAAGTGTTACAAGCATCATCCGGTGGGGTATAGTTGTCTGTTAAAGCCGCAATTTTACGGAAACGTTCTCCTTCACCATCGTGTTCGTGCATCATCATCCTGATTGGGTTTTGTACGGTACCGAAAGGGGCGTGTACTGATGTTCTGTTTTTTTCTGCCTCCATCATTTTTCGAATATAGGGGAAAAGCATCAGTTCTTCCTTTTTCATGTGGGCTGTCAGTTCTCCTGCCGATTCTTTGAACAGTTGCTCCACTTGTGCCAATTCAGGATGGCGGTCGCCATGTACACGTACTACTTTATTTAAGAAAGGAATGATCTCCCGGACCTTCTGTTCCACATAACGATGGTGTTTCTTTTCGATATAGTCTGCCAGCAGGTCCAATGGCCATGAGTTATAATCTATACCGGATTCCTTTGCCCGGCCCCTTACTTCTTCTAATTGTGCGATCAGCGTATCGCTTTCTATTTTCTTTTGGCCACAGGCTTCTTCAATGGTCCTGGTCCCATTACAGCAAAAATCTATTTTGTTGTTTTTAAAGACAGAGGCTGTACGATAGTCCAGTGCTACCAGTTCGCCGATAACAGTTTCTTTTGTGATACCCATATTTTATGATTTTGATTTTATAATTTCCGGCTTTCCGTATTTCAGAATTCCTCTTTAATATTTTTCGTCAGGATATCCTGTGATCTTCATATTCCGATATATCTTCCGTATTTAAGCTAAGGGAAAGGTCTTTCTTTCCAGGGAATATCTTGTTCCGGATAGATTGCCTTAAAATGATTTAAAATTTTTAACGCTTCAGGTAGGGACTCCTTTTCCCAGCATATTTTTAAGTTCGTTTCTTGTTTTGGAGCATTTGCTGTGCAGTAAGGCTTCAGGGGCATCGGTATTCTCTGCCACATCACCATTTTACCCGGTTATTTTTCGAGCGATTGAGTAGCAATATATCCATTGCCTTCATCTCATATTCACAAGCCTGAGACCATACGCCCAATTGTTCAAGGCAAAGATAGGGTATATTTAAATTCGGACAAATTTGTCTTAAATTAATTTTTATGAATGTTGCGGAGGGATCATACAAATATCAAAAATACTTTTTTCCGGAAAGGAACGGTTATATTTTATAAATATCCGCTTGCTATTGTAGAGTAGACAGCACGCAATAATTTATTGATCCGAAAAATAGCTGAATGTTCTCTTATCCTGGCTTTGATTTTTTTATTTACCTTTGCACTGTATGAAGAAAGTTTTGTTAACATTCATATTCGCCGCACTGTTGGGCGTACAGGATATCCTGGCACAGGGATGTGCTATGTGTAAAACTTCAGCTGCAAACCTTGATGAAGCCAGTGCCAAAGGCCTGAATGCAGGAATCCTTTACCTGGCGGCCATTCCCATCTTATTCATGGGCATCACTGCTTATGTGTGGTATAAGAAGATGTACTCCAAGGAATCCTGATTCTTTCTTTTGGTAACTTAAGTTTATTCCCCGTTTTTGATATCCATTCTTCTTTTCGCTTTCCCGTCTTTGTAGAACCGGGTAGGGAAGATATAATCTGTTAATTGTTCATCATCGCTTAATACGATTTCTTTCGTTGTCCCTTCGAAGTATTTCTTGCCCTGGTGCATATATACGATCTTGTCACCGGTTTCCATTACAGTATTCATATCATGCGTGATGATGATAGTAGACGTTTTGTATTCTTCTGTCAACTCCTTGATCAGATTATCGATCACGAGTGAAGTCTCCGGGTCTAATCCTGAATTGGGCTCATCGCAGAAGAGATATTTGGGATTGAGTACCAGCGCCCTGGCCAGGGCTACCCTTTTCTTCATTCCCCCGCTGATTTCAGAAGGCAGCTTTTTATTTGCCTTTTTGATATTAACCCTATCCAATACCTCATTGACCCTTTTGAGCTTTTGCCTGTAGCTGTCCTTGCTGAACATGTTCAGCGGGAACATGACATTTTCCTGGACTGAAAGACTGTCAAATAATGCAGAACCCTGGAACAGCATCCCCAATTCCTGCCGCAGGACTTTTCTTTCTTTATCATCCATTTTCATAAGGTCATGTCCGTCATAAAGGATCTCCCCTTCTTCGGGAGTAAGGAGCCCGACCATACATTTGAATAATACAGACTTGCCGCTACCGCTCGAACCAATGATCAGGTTCACTTTTGCAGGCTCTATTGAAAAGGAAATCCCTTTGAGTACATGGAGGTCTCCAAAGCTTTTATGGACATTTTTTATTTCAAGCATGAATTGAGAATTAATCTTTTAACTCCTATTGAATACCCGGCCATCCACAATAATGGAAATGCAATGATACTGATTTTATTTGCTTATGGACAAAAAAAGTGCATTGACCCGGTAACCAATGCACAAATTTAATAGAATAATGTATATGTGAAATTTATTTATAATTTTTTAGCATCTTCCAGGAACTTGGCGAGACCAATATCTGTGAGCGGATGCTTCAGCAGACCTAAAATAGAATCTAACGGACAGGTGCAGATGTCCGCACCGGCTTCCGCGCATTTCACGATATGTAATGGTGTACGGATAGAGGCAGCAAGTACCTGTGTATCATACATCTGTGCATTGAATACGTCTACGATCTGCTTGATCAGGTCCACACCATCCCAGTTGCTGTCATCGACTCTTCCGATAAAAGGAGATATCATAGTTGCCCCGGCTTTGGCTGCAAGAAGTGCCTGACCGGCAGAGAAAATCAAGGTACAGTTGGTCGCTACACCGTTGTCTGAGAAATATTTAATCGCTTTCACACCATCTTTGATCATGGGGACTTTCACTACGATATTTTCGTGAAGTTCCGCCAATGCCATTCCCTCTCTCACGATCCCGTCGAAGTCCGTAGAGATCACTTCCGCACTTACAGGGCCATCTACAATGTTGCAGATGTCGATATAATGCTTCATGATCGCGTCGGTGCCTTTGATCCCTTCTTTCGCCATAAGCGAGGGATTCGTGGTGACACCGTCAAGGATACCCAGGTCATTAGCTTCCCTGATCTGATCCAGATTAGCTGTATCGATAAAAAAATTCATGGAATGAAGATTAATTAGAATGGAAATAAATTCAATAAAAAAAGGCAAGTTACTTATATCGCACCGCTACAACCGTCTATCCTTGCTGCATTCCTGCCCTGGGGAATTTCAACAGGAGCTGGTCGTATAAGACTTGCCGGGTGCAAAGGTAAGGAATTTTCCGTAACTTTTATTGAAAAAACAGAAAGTAAAAAAAATCGATTCCTAAGAATATAACCCTTATATATATATCAGCTGAAACGGCTAATACCATCAATTTAAGGGACTTCGCTTAACGGGTTAAGGGATGGGCATTCAGGTAAGAAGGTGGTATTGTACAATACCACCTTCTTACTTTTTGAGGAAACATATTTTCACCCAAATTAAGAAATCTATTGCTGCTCCGGCCTCATCTGCGGGAAGAAAAGTACATCCTGGATAGAGACCTGACCTGTAAGCAACATCGCCAGGCGATCGATACCAAATCCAATGCCTGCTGTCGGCGGCATTCCATATTCCAGGGCTCTCAGGAAATCATGATCGATATACATAGCTTCATCATCACCTCTTTCCATCAGTTTCGTCTGTTCTTCAAACCTTTCCCTCTGGTCTATCGGGTCATTCAGCTCTGTGTAGGCATTGGCTATTTCTTTTCCGTTTACGATCAGTTCAAAACGCTCTACCAATCCCTCCTTCGTTCTGTGCTTTTTGGTCAGCGGGCTCAGCTCTACGGGATGATCCATAATGAACGTCGGCTGAATGTAGTGATGCTCACACAATTCACCGAACAGCTCATCCACCAGCTTACCTTTACCCATTGTTTGATCCACCTGCAGGTTGAGTTTCTGGCATACCTCCCGGATTCCCTCTTCATCCATCCCGCTGATATCATAACCGGTATGTTCCCGGATGGCGTCATAGATAGAAACCCGGGCATATGGTGCTTTAAAACTCACTGTTTGGTCACCGATTTTAGTCTCCGGGCTGCCATTGGTAGCCATGGCTACTTCTTCCAGCATCTGCTCTGTAATATCCATCAGCCAGAAGTAATCCTGGTAAGCGACATAAAATTCTAATATTGTAAATTCAGGATTGTGGGTCCTGTCCATTCCTTCATTGCGGAAGTTGCGGCTGAACTCATACACCCAGTCATACCCTCCTACAATAAGCCTTTTGAGATACAATTCATTGGCAATGCGGAGGTAGTAGGGCACATCCAACGCATTGTGGTGGGTCATAAATGGCCTGGCGGCAGCGCCACCGGGGATATTCTGTAATACGGGTGTGTCCACCTCCAGCGCCCCGCGTTCGTTGAGGAAGCTGCGGATGGCATTTTTCATTTTGGTGATCTTCACGAAAGTCTCCCGGACACCGGGTGTCACCACCAGGTCAGCATAGCGCTGGCGATACCGGAATTCAGGGTCGGATACCGCATCGTATACCTTTCCTTCCTCATCTGTCTTCACCACGGGAAGCGGCTTCAAGGATTTGGAAAGTAAAGTCAATTTGCTTGTATGCAGGGAAACTTCGCCGGTCTTGGTGGTAAACACATATCCAGAAGCACCGATAAAATCACCCAGGTCCAGCCCATGTTTTACGAGAATGTCCCATTCTGCCTTATCCTCACCCGGATAGAGTTCATCTCTCTTTACATAAAGCTGGAATATGCCTTTACTGTCCTGTATTTTGATAAAGAATACCTTACCCTTGTCATTGATGCTCACGATACGTCCGGCAACAGACACGCCCTGCCATTGTTCCTTTTCTTCCTCCTGATACCTGCTCTTGATTTCTGTAGAATAGTGACTTATCTTGAATGCCGGTGCAGGATACGGGTCGATTCCCGCCTGCCTTAATTTATCCAGTTTCTCTCTGCGAATGATTTCCTGCTCGCTTAACTCTTGAAGTTGTGTACTCATTTGGGTTATTTCTATATTTAAATATTTCGGATAGCCTGCAAAATTACGGGAATCAATGGAATTTAAACGGAATCCGGTTACAATAGATCAGCATACAAAGAAACGCGGTATCTTCAAAGATAATATGGATGGCGCGCAGCATTCCGGGTTACTCCTGTGAACTATCCGGGATTTTATGCTTTACTGGCTATTTGCGAAATTGAAAATCTTAAATCATTACCTTTGTCAGCAATTAGAAAATCAGTATAAGATAATTAAGCTATCCGATATGCCACAATACAAACCCGCTACTACATTTGTTCATGCAGGAACCGAACCCGATCCGGGCACAGGTGCCATTATGACACCTATATTCCAGACTTCTACTTATGTGCAGTCCGGTCCCAACCAGCACCAGGGCTATGATTACTCCCGTGCCGGTAACCCTACCAGGGATGCACTGGAGAAAGCATTCGCGCAGGTGGAAAAGGCCCGCTTCGGACTGGCATTCAGCTCCGGGGTAGCCGCAACGGATGCTGTAGTCCGCCTCCTGCTGCCGGGAGAGGAAGTGATTGCCGCTAATGATATGTATGGCGGGACATTCAGGCTGTTCAGCAAGGTATTTGAAAAATCCGGTATTGTATTCCACTATGTGGATATGGGTGATCTGAAGAACGTTCAGGAGAAAATCAATAACAGAACCAGGCTGATCTGGGCAGAAACGCCCACCAATCCATTGATGAACATCGTAGATATCAAAGGCCTGGCTGATTTGAAAGAAGGCAAGAACATCCTTCTGGCTGTCGATAATACGTTTGCAACACCTTACCTGCAGCAGCCCCTTGACCTGGGTGCGGATATCGTGATGCATAGCGCCACTAAATATTTCGGAGGCCACTCGGATGTGGTTATGGGTGCCCTGATGATGAATGATGCCCGGCTGAGAGAAGATCTGTTCTTTATCCAGAAATCTTGCGGTGCGGTGCCGGGTCCCCAGGATTGCTTCCTGGTACTGAGAGGAATGAAAACGCTGCACCTCAGGGTACAGAGACATTGTGAAAACGGGTCCAGAATAGCGCATTTTCTCGATCAGCACCCTAAAGTAGGAAAAGTATATTGGCCGGGGTTCGAATCCCATCCAGGACACAGGATTGCAAAGCAGCAGATGAAAGATTTTGGAGGCATGGTGAGCTTCGAGATGAAGGATGAAAGCATGGAAGCTTTACAAAAGATGGTAACAGGCACACATCTGTTTGCCCTGGCAGAAAGTCTCGGGGGAGTGGAAAGCCTGATCAATCACCCGGCGAGTATGACCCATGCATCTATTCCTAAAGAGCTCCGGGAAGCCAACGGGCTTAAAGACTCCCTGATCAGGCTGAGTGTGGGCATAGAAGATGCTGATGATCTGATCGAAGATTTAAACAAAGCTTTAGGATAATACCGGCCCAGAATGCTCTTTTTGGTACGTTAGGAGATAAAGCCGGTTCCAGGTGCCTTCCGGGAGATAGAATTTAAAAAAAAAGATACCAGGCGCTGCAAAGGTACAGCGCTGATGTCACTCAAAGGATGAAGCTCCGGCAAACCCCGGGTTGTATAACCTGATATGACAAGCCGGAAGAAAGCCTGGGTTTTTCTATGGAAATCAGTAAATGAATATAAACAGCTTTTTGGGGAAGATGATTGTCGTGGTGGCTTTGCTGCTGACGGGGGCAAAGCTGCCCTCTGGTTGGGCGCAGATTCCCCGGCTTCCCGGAGGCTTCGCGGTCGATACGGCCAATAAAGACCTGATCAGGCTGATCTCGAGTGAAGTGGGCACTTTTATTTTGGAAAATGATATCACCCTGAATGTGCTGGTGGGGAATGTAATATTTGAACACAAAGGAGACCGGCTTTATGCAGATTCTGCCAGGTTGAATATTACCCGCAATATCGTTCATGCCTATGGGAATATCAAGGTAGAACAAACGGACGGGACTATAGCTTATGCAGACAGGATGTACTATGATGGGAATACCAAAAATGTAGAACTATTAGGAAACGTGGAGCTGAATAGCGGTGCGGATTACCTCTGGTCTGATAAGATTGATTACAACCTGGGTTCCCAGGTCGGTAAGTACAACAATCACGGTACGCTTCAGTCCGGGGCTACGGTTATCGAAAGCAAGACCGCTACATACTACGGCAAAACCAATGATGCCAGGTTCAAAGGTGATGTCAATGTACTGGACCCGGAGTATGAAGTAGTATCTGCTGACCTGGGTTACAATACAGATACACGTGTGGTTACGTTCTTCGGACCCAGTATCATCAACAATGACAGTTCCACCTTATTCACGACCAAAGGAACATATGATTCAGAAGCGGAAATAGCGATTTTCAGGGAACGTTCTTCCATCCAGTCCGAAAGCCAGTATATGGAGGCGGATTCTATGTACTACAACAGGAAGACGGGGCTGGGGACCGGGACAGGTGACGTAGTGGTGATCGATTCCACCAGGGAGATCACGCTGTACTGCCAGTTCTCTACGGTCAATGAACTCACGAAGCAGGTCATGGCCACTGTACAGCCTTATGCTGTAATGATCCGGGAGCAGGATACGACTTATGTCAAAGCAGATACATTCTTTACGGAGCCGGTGGCCAACCTGACCAGGATATTTACACCGCGGAATGCCCAGGACAGCCTGCTCCAGGCCTTCGATATCTTATACAGGGAATTGGATAAGGGGACATTACTGGACAGCAATACGGTCAGGGAGCTGGATTCGCTGCATCAGCAGATAGAGCAGGCAGATACACTCCCTGACGCAGCCATGTTTGACTTCAGAAATAATACGGCAACAGATACTTTGCAGCAGCCTGTAACGGATACCCCGCCGGTAGTAAACGAAGCTACAGTACCTGGAAATAATGTGGAAACAGCTGATTCATTGTTTGTTCCCCCTGTTGCCCCGGATAGTGCAGCAGAGATGACAAATCCGGAACCGGGGGACCTGTCATTTCCCGCGGATTCACTGTTTGCAGCAGATTCCGTGAACCCGGAAGATCCGGATTCCCTGCCTGTGGAAGATGAAGATCTTTTGGTTTACGGCAATGACCGGGAGGAGGAAGATCCAAGGTATTTTAATGCATACAGGAATGTAGTCGTGTATAATGATTCTTTCCAGGCCCGTGCGGATAGTATGTTTTACTCACAGGAGGATTCCATTATGCAGTTCCACATCAGGCCGGTATTGTGGTCCCGGAATGGCCAGATCACGGGAGAAGTCATATTGGCTATGGTCGACACCCAGCATTTAAGGTGGGTGAAGATCCCCAAGAATGGCATCATCGTCAACCAGAGTACAGAGGCCAATGAGGCCATGTTTGATCAGATTCAGGGGAACACCATATGGGCATACTTTACAGAAAACGAGATGGACTCCATTGTGGCATTGGGCAATGCACAGACGATCTATTTCATTAAAGATGAATACGATGCCTATGCCGGGGTCAGTGAAGCGGATGCAGCCGATCTGAAAATTGAATTCTATACGGACAGCTCGGGACAAAGGGCCATCCGCAATATCACCTATTACAAAGAAAACAACCAGAAAACAACCCCGATGCGGATGTCCCGGCCGGATAAGCTAAGGCTGAGCAGGTTTATCTGGAGAAAAGAGGAAAGGGTGAAGAGCCTGGATGATTTTTTCAGGTTGGTATTCGGGAACCAGGAAAATGCCGGAGAAAAGCCATTGCTCAAAGACGAGATCAAGGAAAAGCTGATCAAAAGGGAGGAATAAGAAGGCTTTACAGTTTAAACCTGATGCCTGTTCATTAAAAACAGCAGACCCTTGTCATCGCGGGGCTACTGTTGTTCGAAAAGACATGGTCTTTACCATTTCAGGATTACCCCGCATTTTTATCATAAAATTGAATCCAAAATGATCCAAAAAACAATTGAACGGCTTGAGGAGCTGGTGCATCTGATCCCTGATCAGCTCAGTATGATGGATGAATACAGCTTCAGTTTCAAACCAGGCCCGGAAAAATGGAGCAAAAAGGAAATTTTGGGACATTTGATTGATAGTGCCACCCATAATCACCACAGGTTTATCCGGGCTCAATTGGAGCAGGCCCCTGCTATCTGGTACGACCAGGATCATTGGGTGGATAAAAGCCACTACCAGAATATGGATAAGGAACTTTTAATTGATTTTTGGACTGCTTACAACAGGCATCTTATTCATATTATCAGGCATATAAAGTCTGAAGATCTGCATAAGACCTGTAAAATGAAGAATGGCGCAGAGCTGACACTGGAATTCTTAATTGGTGATTACCTGGAGCACCTGGAGCATCATTTAAAGCAAATCTGATCTTATAAGCGAAGGTGTTGATCCTCTCCAGGATCATACCGGGAGCAGGATGAGTACCTTACGGACCAGAATTGGAACAATTCAGGTCCTATGCCTGGAAATCCCCTAAGAAATCCGTTCCATATCTTTTTCCTTATAGATGGCTTTGGCCTTCTCTTGCTTGTTGCGAAGCCGGATATTCAGTCCTTCTACTATCAGGCTGAATGCCAGGCAGGAATAAATAATATTCTTACTGATGTGCTGATGGATGCCTTCTGCTACCAACAGCACCCCGATCACTACCAGGAAGCTCAATGCCAGCATCTGCAGGCTCGGGTATTTATTGACGATCCTGCTGATCCCTCCTGCAAAGAGCATCATCACGCCTATGGCGATCACCACTGCAATGATCATAATGATCACATTGTCCACCAATCCCACTGCTGTCAGTATCGAGTCAAGAGAGAAGACAAGGTCGATCAGTATGATCTGAACGATCACACCTGCAATGGCTTTGGAGATTTTTTTTGCCTGTTCTTTGGACTCATGCTCTATGTCCTGCATCTTATGATGGATTTCAAGGGTGCTTTTCACGATCAGGAACAGGCCTCCCGCCAGCAGAATAATATCTTTCCAGCTCAGTTCCAATGGCTGGTCCTGGTTCACGAAAGCCAAAAAGTCCAGTGTAGCTATAGGTTGTTTCAGCCCTATGATCCAGTTGATTCCCAGCAGCAGCAGAACCCTGAATATCATCGCAAACAGCAAGCCTATATTCCTGGCCCTTTTCTGCTGGTGCTGAGGAAGCTTTCCCGAAATGATGGAGATGAAGATAATATTGTCCACACCCAGTACGATTTCTAGGAAAATAAGTGTCAGTAAGCTGATCCAGATCCCTGCATTGGCAAAGTCCGGCATGTGCATTTCTGCGAGAAACAATTCTGTCATTGCCCTGTAAAAGTATTCCGGGCAAAAGTAAATCCTTTTATTGTAATTTTAGAAAATAAACGTTTCCGATATTTGCACCGGGAATGATCATCTGATATGAAAAACCTGCTTCAATATATCCTCAAAGGCATCTTTCTTGCCCTGGGTTGCCTGACCGCCCATATCACCGCTTTCGCCCTTCATCCCGATACTGCTTACATCTCTAACCCGGATTCGCTGCAAGCCGGTATCAGGTGGGCAGATTATAAGGTCAGTACAGCGGATCATCACGAGATTGCGATCCGGAAGATAGAACCCATGGTCTCCAATGAGCATAACAATACCTGTATCATTATCTGCGGCGGTGACAAAGGCAACCTGAGCTATTATACCCTGCATGCTGCAGCCCTGTCCTTCGCCGGGTACCAGGTAGTACAATTTGATTACAGGGGGTTTGGCAGAAGTACGGCTGTAGCGCTGGATGAAGAATATATGTATGTTGATGCCTTCGGGCGGGACCTGGAGGCTGTGGTCACATGGACTGCAGCCCGGTATCAGCCTTCAAAGACAGGCCTGCTGGCCTTCTCTATGGGGACCGTCATTGCCCAGCAATACCTGTTGGAGCATAACATGGATTTCGCCATTATGGAAGGCCTGGTCATCAATCCTGTGATCGTATCCAGGCGCATTCAGCAAAAGGATAAGGATAAAATAATCAAAGTGCCTGAATCAGGGTATGATTTCGAAAGAAAACTGAAAAGAATCAAGACACCGGTCCTGGTATTTGCAGGTGACGAAGACGAGGTGACCACAGTTTCTGATGCTGCCCGCTTTTGTAAGAAGCGGAGAAGCAGGAGGCAACTGATCACTTTCCCGGGAGGACATATGATGGGAATGAAAATGATGACCCAAAACTCTTTCGGAGATGATTATGTCCGTAAGATCACAACATTTCTTCGCAGGTGATCTTTTCAGATATGGTTTTCTCATATTCAAAATAAACTGCAAAACCCTATCTTTGTAATATAGGTCGCAACCTATTCTAAAAATAAGAAGAGTATATGAATGCAACACAAACCGTAGCAAAAAATAAGAATAAAATATCCATAGAAGAATTCAGATCAGAAGTTTTGCGGGACTACAGATTGGCGGTAGCGAGCAGGGAGGCAAGCCTGATCGGCCGTAAAGAAGTGCTGACAGGTAAAGCTAAGTTCGGTATTTTCGGGGATGGTAAGGAGTTACCGCAGATCGCATTGGCGAAGTGTTTTGAGCCTGGCGATATCCGTTCCGGTTATTATCGGGACCAGACATTGATGTTTGCCACGGGAATGAGCAATATCAAGGAGTTTTTTGCCCAGTTGTATGCCAATCCTGACCTGGAGAAAGAGCCGTCTACAGGTGGCAGAATGATGAACGGGCACTACGGCACACGCTGGCTGGATCATCAGGGAGAATGGAAAGACCTGACCCTGGCACCCCAGTCCACTTCGGATATTTCCCCGACTGCCGGACAAATGGTCCGTGCATTGGGTATCGCATATGCATCCAAGCTCTACCGTATTTCAGAGAACCTGAAAGAGGGATTTGAAAAATT
>JAHHDV010000031.1 GCA_019739295.1 Taibaiella sp. | reverse complement strand
AGTTGTATTCCGATGCAATAATCGGATAATCCCCCCAGTTTCCATCCATGCTGGCCATTCCTTTTGGCTATACTGTAATCTTCCCCTAAAATAGCTACGATTTTTAATGTAGTTTATTAATTTAGGGACAATGAAAAAAAGTAAGTTTAGCGAGACACAGATTATCAAGATTTTAAAGCAACAGGAATCTGGTGAATCCGTTACGGACATCTGCCGTGAACATGGCATCAGCCAGGGTACCTTTTACGTCTGGAAGAGTAAATATTCGGGCATGGAAGCTTCCCAGCTCAAACAGATGAAAGATATGGAGCGGGAGCTGGCACAGTATAAGCGAATAGTTGCTGAACAGACGCTGCAGATCACCGTACTAAAAGATGTTATTGAAAAAAAGCTCTAGGGCCTGTCGAGAAGCGTGAGCTTGTAGGTTATGCCCGGGAAGATTTCGGGATGAGTCTACGGCAGGCCTGTTCACTATTCAATATCAGTACGTCTGTTTTTTTATTACCAAGCCAAGCGTAAAGATGATTCAGAAGTCATCGAAGAACTTTCCAAGCTGGCAGAACTTCACCGTACATGGGGTTTCTGGATGATGTATCACCGGCTGAGAAAGCTACAGTATATGTGGAACCATAAACGAGTGTATAGAATATACACTGCTATGCGTCTGAACCTTAGGAACAAGCGCAAGAAGCGTCTTCCGGCTCGGGTAAAAGCACCTCTACTGTGTCCTGTAGGTCCTAATATCACCTGGAGCCTTGACTTCATGCACGACACATTGAGTAGTGGGAAGACGATACGCACACTCAACGTCATTGATGACTTCAGCCGTGAGGCTCTTTCGATTGCAGTAGACACAAGCCTGCCTGCACGGCGGGTGATACGAGAACTGGAAAAAATTGTTAGAATGGCGCGGCAAGCCTGAGAAGATCCGATCAGATAACGGACCGGAGTTTGTAGCGGAAGCTATGCAGAGTTGGTGTAAGAAAAACGGTATAGAGTGGGAATTTATCCAGCCGGGAAAGCCTACACAGAACAGTTTGATTGAACGCTTCAACAGAACCTTTAGACAGGACGTACTGGACAGCTATATGTTTGACAACCTCCCACAGATAAGAAAATATGCAAATGCATGGGCATGGATGTACAACAACGAAAGACCGCATTCTTCATTGGGGCAGCTAACGCCAACTGAGTTCCTGTTGAAATATGGAAAACTCTCCGAGTTTCCCACATTCCAACAGGATAATAATAGAAACTCTGATTGGAATTATTTAGTTTTGAATGTAGCTAGCTAAGGGAAGATTACAATACCAGTTTTACAATGGGTATTGGTCTGAGGCATTCATTTCCGATCAGGTAAACGGTTCAGCCTTTTGGCGGACGCGTGTCCGCATTAAAATGTATTTCTATTTATCCATCAGCCAATGCCGCTAAAGCCCGCAAATCTTCTATAAAACAGTTCGATAATTGTATCCTCAAGGGCACTTGACCGGACAAAATGGATGAATTTCTGTTTTGTCCGTTTTTATTTTCACTCAATATATTGTTAATCAAACATATAAGATAAAAGACTTCACGCGCAGGAGCCGTTCGGAGTAGCTTATTTTCAAATTAGAATTTTCAGGAAAAACAGCGATATCCCTTCATGTTTTTCTGATTATCACCACTTTCATCAATAGAATCCGGCCACAATAGTGATTTAGACCATTTCCCGGTAACCTCCGGATATCTGCATGTTCTTTACCTATAATTCGGTGTTCATTATTAAAGCTGTCCCGTTGCCACACGTACCCAGGTCCAGGTTCCGGAAATAAGTATTGATTTGATCACTACGTGACTTCCGGGGGCAAGAACGGTGACCCGATTCGAAGGATCCTCATAGGGAAGATATGATCCGGCGAAGTTTATATTACCGCCGTTATTACCATTTGCGTTGGTGATGGTAATGGTTTCATTGGATGATAGGAGCGGGTCGGTTAAAGTGAGATCATAATTGTTGGTAGATCCGTCGAACCTTATTACATTGCTGACTCCGGGAGATAAAGAAGCTGAGGCAGTAAGTAACTGGGTTCCCAGTCCTGTAAAAGAAGTGGATAGCGTACCGTCCGGTAAAGCAGTAACATACCTTGTACCAGGACCTTCAAGAGCTTTAAACCGGACCGCGCTATCTTCAGCATATATGGACATTACGTCTTTTTCAGCACTACTGCCATGCTTCAGAAACATTGTAAAGTTTGCACCATTATTTACGGTCTGTTCAAAAGCTATCCGCCCTTTAGTTTCAGTAGTATTAAACCTGATCACATCTTTTACTCCCCCGGAAGATGAGTTTTTGATGAATGTGGCATTGTCATTTAAAACAATATTATGAGTAGTCGTATTTCCTATTGCAGTGACCTGCTGCAGATTAGTTTGAGCGGTTACCCAATCCTGAGTAGCCTGGTATCTTAATGCGGTAGCAGGATACTCCATTATTGTATAACCACTAAAAGAGGTAATGATTCCCATTTCGAACTCCCCCATGCCTCCTATTCTCCCAACTATTTCTTCTATCACGCATTGAGTTCCTATATGCGTTGTATTTGTGTTACCGAGTACGATTCTTACATCACCGCCCTGATGGATCAGCCTGACGGGAAGTATTTTGGAGTCACTTTCATGATTTGATAAGTAGACCGGGGTACTGGTATTAGATACAATATTAATAAAGATGTGGATCTCAAATTCCGTTCTGGAGAAGATTGTGCCTGATGCTGAACGGTGTCTGAAGTGTCCCCTGATACTATATACACTACTTGCATTTGTTACACTCGTTACCGGTAGTTTGATATATATAGCGCCAATAGTAGACGACCAGCAGGACCATTCCAGCGGCCGGTGTATGGTCCAGGTAGAAGGGGATATCTGGCTTGGACTGGCATTATTGGTGCTCTCTTTCAGAATGCCATTATTGACCTGTACGATCCTGCGGGTCGTTGTATTTCCTATATCCGTTACTTCCTGTAAGCCTCCGTCAAAGGAGGCATCACAAAAAAAATTGCTGTCCATCCATTCTGTTAGCTCTGAAAGGTTATCCACCGCTGCTTCATCAACGAGGAACAGGGTATAATCGGTATAGGTAATGATTTCCTTTTCAAGGTAAGAAACGGAAACATTATTGTCTTCTGTATGATAGGATAAAGTGCCTTTCTGAAAGGTCAGCCCGTTGATTTTTACATGGTTGTCACCTGCTGATAAATGGATTAACATAAGTAGTGTTTTAGATCGTCATAACGACACATTTGGTATACATTCCCCGGGTTACCGGAATTTTTTGCATTTTGATCAATGTCCTTATTCACCGGCACCTGTGCTTCGCGCCTTTTACGAAGCGGACACCTTACAAAGATAGAAATTACGAATATAAAAACAAATGTCTCTCTGTTATATTTATGTAGCCTGTATATAACCGGAAGATTACCCGGAATATAGCTTTATTTTCTAAAACAGGGGGGCAACCCTCCCTATAACCGGACCGTTTTTTAAACGAAAAGTTCAAGAGACGAATTGCCGGAAGTGAATTCTTTTCAAGCTTCTTGTGTGAAGAAGTCGCCCCGGCGCTTATTGAATATGTAGCATGCTACTCCAGCTTACCTGGTGCTGCACGGCTGCTTACAACAGTTATTGGCCACCTATTCTCGTTGCAGCATTCTTAATTCGGAAAATATCTCCTGCACTTCATAAGCTAACTCCCGTCTTAGCGGCATCATTCCCTTTCCGTCAAACACTTTCTTAAATCAAATTTGTCAACTCTCATTTTTTACATTAATCAATCTTATTTTAGCGTTAGTAAAGAACAAAGTAATGTATCTATCATCAATAGTGTTTACTAATAATTCCAATGTATTCCCTTCATATTTAATATATAATATCATACTAAAAACGCCCATATTCCTATCTAAAGGATAAAGTTTCTCTTCATCTCCAACTTTACTTTTTGCTTCTGACCAATTTGATATACTAAATATACAAGGTTGGTCTAAGAACCTTTCTTTTTCATCACTATATCCCGTAAAGCATACTTCAATCTTCTTATTATCCATATCGTAGCAAAACCTACTTACTACTTCATCATCAAATGAATACCCTAATTTATTTTCCATATATTTTATCGTATTAGTATATGAGCCGCAGGACTTTTATAATTAACTGGGTTTAAGAAAATATCATAAGCACTTTTATTGCCTCCATAATTTAAGTGCATATGGTTAAATGGTGTATATTTATCTGGAGCATCCAATCTAATTTTCATACCACCTCGTTGATAATGGATGCTTGGAGATTCTAAAGGACTAACCCTTTTAAATCCTGCACCCTCTATATCCTTAATTAGCTGACCCCGTTCTAAATTACTTGCATTTTGCAGCCATTGTTTAACGCCTGTACGACTTGCCCCTAACGAAGTATTCGTCTTAGCGGCATCCAAGCTATAAGTCGGAGTTTTGACTTCAACAGGCTTTTGCATTAGTGCACTTTTGCCTGTATATTGGGGTTGAAAATGAGTATTGGTCCTGGTACCTTTGAGACCAGTCACACCCGCTCCCAAAACATCATATTGGCCCCATTTGATAGCTACATCGATGTCCATCCCACTTGCAAAATAGCCTAATGTGCCACTGGGAGTAAGCAATGCACTCCTCCCCTGATCTACATATTGTATACGCTGTGAAGCAACTTTTGCATCATAATCATAACGACTACCTATAGATCCATTCCCATAAAAATCCGCTGCCAAGACCGGCATGCTCATATACAAGTCATGATCCTGCGCTTCTACTTTCAATTCATTTCGTTCCCCTATTTCTTCCGAACTATATTCCTGAAAATCATTATCAACTGCTTGAGGTTTTGGATTATGGATTTTTTCTTTGGTTTACTCTCTTTTTTTATCTCTACTTCAGCATGTAATTTTTGGTCTGCTTCCAGTACCTCTCTGCTATATGCTCTATTATTATCTACCGTTTGCGGTTTCTGAACCCATCTGTCAGGATCCATGTTGGGGTCACTTCCTTTTGGAGGATCGCCGGGACTTTCTCCACTCAGATCATTCCACACTATTGGATTATTAAAAGAGTAATGATACGGACTCATTCCCGCATATTTGCTCTCTAAAGGATCCATCGCCGTCCATCTCGCGAGCCAGGGTATACGGTTATATCTATGTCACTAATTCTCACTTTCATAAGAGGTCAAAGAACTTTAAAAACACTTTCCTGTTTTAGTCAAGTAAAATTAATCAATACGAAAATGAAAAGCCAGTAAAAGGAAAATTAATTTTTTTAAAAGCAATAAATAATAATTGCTTTTAAGATCCTTCTGATGCTACAATGCAGGATAATCGTAGGTTGCGAACGCGGCAATATTACCTTGAGGAGTATGTTCATTATCTGTATTACATTACAGAGAATATTGCAAGTGCAAAATCAATAAAAATATGGATAAAAAAATAGTTTAACAAAAAGGCTGTATTTTTGATAAAAAAATTCTTATCTTTTTATTTGAAAAACACACTTATCATATCTTTTATTCTTTTCTATTATTGGGGTTTTGCCCAACAGCATAATAATACTTTAATGCAAGGGCAACCACAATACGCTGCCGATGATACTCTGCATTGGAGTAAAGACCGTAAACTAACCTGGGATGACTTTCAAGGTATACCTGATACAACTTCTACCGGTATGGCAGGAACTTCTTCTGGATTTGTTACTAAATCAAAATATACTTCGGATTCCACTATTAGTATAGTAGTAAGTGCTGTTTTTTATAAAAAAGAGTCTTGGGTAAAAGCTGAATTTAAAGATTCTGCTACACTTAATCATGAGCAAGGACATTTTGATATAGCTGAAGTGTATGCCAGGAAAAGCGAATGCTGCTTTTAAAGAATATAAATACAGCTCCATAACTGTAAATGAGGATATTTATAGGATTTTCAATCTCTTTGAACAAGAATGTAATCAAGTGCAAGATTTGTATGATACTGAAACCACATCTCCTATTAACACTATAAAGCAAAAGGAATGGGATAGGAAAATAAGAGAATGGCTGAAAAATGAATAGTATATATAAGTGGCAGAAGCAAAAACTCCTGCCACTTTGTTTTTTATTCTTATTTTTTTTATACTCTCTATTTCCCTTTAGGGGTAAAACGAAATAAAATGCTACTTGACTTATAGTCAAACTTTAAATTTACCGGAACCCTTAACCTCCGATGGAGTTCTCTTTGCAACTCTCGTCCCTGATCTTCTACATTACGCACATCCATCCTTCCATTCCCTGCAAACTGCCGAGTAGTCATTGGATTTTTTGAAGTTACCCTTCCTGTCCTTGGGTTAACGCTTTCATATCCGCCATTTATCACTTTACCCAAGTTAACATTAGATGGAATTCCGAATGTAATATCAATACTGCCCAGATTTGTTCCTCTCAATTCCTTAACCATATTCAGCATATACTCATATCCCTCTTGGGATATATCTGCTCTCCATATAGCACCTCCAATTACTGTACTCGAGGATAACGATCTACTTGATGGTGGTGGAGGGAGGGGTTTGTTTACTTTTGGAGTTACTGGTCGAGGTTCATTACTCCTCAGCCTAATTTGCCTTTCCGTTGTTTTAGGCTCTGGTAACGGTGGGGGTATCACCGGAAATTGATCTCTTAGGATGGGTTCCGCTGTGATATCAATATCAATAGGAAGTGGTGTGAGCTCTGTATCCAGAGGGATCATCTCTAACTTCTCTCTACGGAAAGATTCTGTTCGCTCAATTCCCATTCTTCCTCCAGGATACGGCAAATTACCCTCTTTATCTATTATACCTGTTTGATAAGCTATAAAAGTATAACCGTCCTTCATTCCCTTCATTAACTATCGTTCTTTGATGAAAAGGTTCATTTTCTCCTTGTACTCTAAAAAAACTGGTCAATAATAATTCTGTTACCACGTTCTTTAGCCATCTTGACTGTATGAGTATTGACAGCCCAATCCAAAAGTTTTTGCTGTCCTTCTTTAGACAATATTCCATTACTCTCATCTTCAGGTCCCATTCCACTGGGATCATTGAACATTACAGGATTATTGAACGAGTAATGATACGGACTTAATCCGGCGTACTCTGCTTCTAATGGATCCACCGCCGTCCACCTTGCGAGCCAGGGGATATAATAGCGTGCACCGTGGTAGTAGAGCCCGCTTTCTTCATCCCGTTCCTTGCCCGTATACCGGTACCGCTTCGCTACTGCATGGATCGCTGTATTCATCGCCTGGTAGGAAGTAGTGCCATAAGGATGATACTCCTCATAGCTGATGATAGCCACAGTGTCGTCCAGCTCCAGGGCCGCGCTCTGCAAATGATTGCTGTAGATATACCGCACCAGGGTGGCTGCTGTATTATTATCATCTCCCGCATTACCTACCGTCCGCTTCTCCAGCATTGCTATACGCCCCGTATCATCGCTCACATGCACCGTCTGCCTTTCTACTATCAAAGAACTACTCTCAAATCTACGGTATATTTCAAAACTCCCGAGATATATTCTTTCTTCCCTGATGCTGCCTTTGTCCGTATACTTTCTGATTCTTTGCCCGCCTGAGTACTGGTAGTTCGTAGAATCTGTGCCTCTTGTGATTTGATACAGCTCATGAACCGCATTCCAGTTCATCTCTGGCAAATGCGGCATTTCAATCATATTACCCCCGGCATTGTATCTGTAATTATAGGTATTGGCTCCTGCCTGTGTATGCAATAGCCGGTTACTGGAGGTATCTATATCATAAGTTCTGGTATAGCTGCCCGTGCTGGCTATATGCTGTACCTGAAGGATATTGCCCGCTTCATCATAGCTGTATTGCTGCGTATAGTTCTGTACCGCATTGCCATTGCCTTTGTGCGTGGTCTGCCAGGCGCTGTCATTCCAGTTGTCCTCCGTACCGAAGCTCGCGGTGCCGATCAGCTCCCTGCCTTTGGCTTCTATAAGCCGGTACAAGGCATCGTAAGTAAATTCCTGTGTGGGCGCTACCACACTGTTATTAAAATACAGCGTCTGCTGCGCATCATCCTGTATCTCCGTGATATTCCCTGACGCATCGTACCAGTAATGCAGGTCCTGGTAGATCACCGTGCCTGAGGTGCCGGTAGTCAATAATCTCCTTAATCTAAAGGTCAGCGGGTCGTACGTATAGCCGGTCTTCGTGCCATTGCCATACCATATCGCCATCCGTTGCCCTTTGGCATCATAGTGCAGGTCAGAGATATAGACACCGGAGTTGAGCTTCAACCGTTTTTCAATACACCGCCCCTGTCATAAGTATATTCATTGATGTTTGCTCCCGGATCTGTTACCTGTACCGGGCGGTTTCAGCGCGTCATAACTTACGGCAGTGGTGAACACTTTCCGTGCTGAGCGCCGGGCTACTATTCCAGTCCGCATCCGTAAGGGCTGGGTCATGCAGCAACTGCCGTTCTGTCTCCAGGGGGGTTGCCTTTGAAATCATATTCATTGATCTGCTGTAAGCCTCCTCCGTCAAAAACCTGGTATATGTTCCCCCTCAGGTTCCGCTCCTTGTCATCCGTAGCTCCCTCACCGTAGACATAGACTTCCAGTATCCCGGTGACACTGTCTTCCGTTACCTTTTTCTGCAGGGGCCGGCGCAGCATATCGTATTCCATAGTGAACATCCTGTCCTCTGCATCCCATGCATAGAGCGGCTGCCCCGCTGCGTCGGGTAAAGTGCGTTGCAGCCCGCTGTCCATACTCTGCTGAAGGCAGGGGGCCTCCAGCATATTGTACCGGTATTGCAGGGGAACCAGGCCCCTGCCGTCAGTAACGGAAAGGCGGTTGCCCTGTATATCCAGCGTCTCGTAACTGTGGATGGCTTCGGGTATGGGATCTGTGACCGGGCTGAGGTACTGTATCGTATAAAAGCCTCTTGCCAGCGTATCGGTATGGATAATGGCAGGGGTGTCAGCGTGAGCCGCTGCTTTCTCCGCCGCGGCCTCTTCCTCAGGGCCCATAGCTCCGTCCTCCCGCTCCCAGTACCAGGAGCTCTGCAATACCGTATCATTGGCATCCCAGACCTGCTGCTCCCAGGCCGTCCATTCGGTCCGGGTAAAGGTACCGTCCGGCATCAGGGTCTTGTAATTCCTGCCGAGCGGGTCATAATATAATCTCGGTGTCACGCCCTCCATCGCTGCCTGCTCCGCCGTATCGCAAAGATGGCTGTCACTGAAGTAAGGCTCATACTGCATCACAGGATTGCCTTTGTTGTTGTATATCGTCCTGCCGCTCCCGATCCATTCTTTATTGCCGTTGGAGGTGGTAGCCTCGCACTGCACCTTCTGCATGATGACCCTGCCGAAGCCGTCCGGGTAGGTAAACTGTATCAGCAGCGCTCCCGCTACCGGGGGTGCCGCTGAGGGATAATGGTGCCGTTCGCGCCCGATCATAGCCACGCCCAGGGGAAGGCTATCCAGGTCGTACACACAGCGCCAGGTCGCCCCCTGTATCAGATCCGGTGCATAGCTCTGCGGGTCTTCCCGGAAGTCCTCCTGCAGCACCCGGTCGGCATCGCTGTCCACATCCAGGCCTGCCAGCGTATCGCCTTCCGTACCATTGTCCTTACCCTTCACCGCCATCGCTACAGGGAAGCCGATGATATCGTACAGCATCTCCGTGATATTGTCATTGACATCCTGCATACGGAGCGGCTGCAGGATGCGCCAGTCGTAAGCCGTAACCGATACTACATTATTCCTGGCATCTGTGATCTTTTCAGGTAGCAGCCAGTAATCGCCCCAATAGGTAACTTCGGTCTCATTGCCCCAGGGATCTCGATACCGCTCCGGGGTATAAAAATGATCTTCGGGATCTGTATAGGTGGCTCTACCGGAGGAGAGCCACAGCTTTTCGTCATTGTCCAGGTCCACATAGCCTGTCTCGGCCTTCATCGGATCAGTGACCCCTGTACCGTAGCATTGGGTCAGCACATCCGGGGTAAAGGCCAGGGTGTAGCGCTCGTAAGGGATCGCCAGGCGCTCTATGGTGCCTGCTGCCAGCACGGATTCCGTATCGTCGGCATAGAACAATGCCCTGCTCTGGGACAGTAATCTTTTCTCGCCCTCACCGGGATCCGTTACCGTATAGTCCACTGCTGTGGCGGTATCGAAAGCGGTCTTCAGCTCCTCTACCGTGTATAAAGCGCCTGCAGGCGCTTCCATTACCAGCTCATAGCTCTTTTGGGTATAAGCTACCCGCAGCCGGTAATACGCAAGCTCCGTATCATCTATGGCATCGTTGGTAAATGCCGTTTCCGTACAGGTGATGTGCCTCTTTGCCTGCTCTTCCTGCACTTTAACAGGAAGCGTGAGCGGTATATCTTTCCGCTCATAAGCTACAGCGGCAGACTGCAATACATTGCCGTACTGATCCGTATCCAACACCAGCTCGTGCAGGATGCGCGGATCTCCAGGATCGCGCTCACAACTGAACGCCACGCGCTGCTCCTGCAGGCTCAGGAAGGAGGCATAGTGGGGCGCTTCCCATTTCTTTACATTCGCAGGGGGTGCGTCCTGCACTTTCTGGACTTTATAGGAAGTAGCCGTTACGGTATAGGGAATACCTTCCCTTTCGGTTCCGTCCAGCGCATAGACCTCCTGCCTAAGCGGACTGCCTTTGAGCGCCCTGTGCGCTTCTCTTTGTTCCTGTGCCGTCATCCCGGCGGGAAAGGAAGCGATCTGTACAAAATCGTCCCAGCCTTCGAACTGAAAATATTCTTTCTTAAATGCGCTGATCAGCGGGGACTCCCGCATCCAGGCGCCGGTATGGTACCAGGTCCGGGTCTGTACAGGGTGCTGGCTCAGCTCCACACCCGGCGGAACAGGCGGACTCTGGGCTGTAACGCTGTCTATATCTATGGTCTCTACATAGCCAAATCCCCTGAACTCCCGCTCTTCGTGGTCGTAATACCCATGACGGTACTTGTACTCCTGTGCGAAGCGGCTGCGGCTTACCAGGTCGTAAGTGGTGACCTTGCTGACGCAGTGTACGGGAAAGGGCAGGCGGGTGGCCCAGCGGATGCCCTGCAGTTTATCTTCGAGATAATACCGTACAGAGCTCTTGTACTGCAGCCACACGCTCTTACCGGTACCGTTGTAATACTTCTGCAGCAGGTAAGGCTTGTGCCCGCCCATCAGGTCGATGTATTGCATCGGTGCCGTAGCATGATGCGGCAAGGGAGAGCTCCATACCAGGCAGCCGGTGCCATTGCCCAGGAAGTCCAGCACCGCCAGCTTGCTGTAGGCATCGGTAGCCGGTAAGGGGTTGATATCGAATGCATCCCCAAAGGCATTGCCCGCGAGGTTGATCCAGGCGGTACACCTGTTCTTTCCTGTATAAATAATATCTGCTGCTCCCGTACCGCTGATATCCGCCAGCAGGATGTACTGGGGATTAAAAAGATCGGGAGACTGAAAATGGGGCGCATTGGCCATCGTCGTTTTAGCTCCGAACTGCCCGTAGCCTTTATTGGGCCAGTAGCAGACCTCGCCGTTGCGGATGCGCACCAGGTCGGTGAGGCCGTCTCCGTTCATATCGGCCAGGAAGATGCACTGTACGGCATCCCGCAGCAGCAGCGCCGGGCCTTTCTCCTCATCGGTATATACGGGCGACCGGCCGCCGTAGTCATAGCCCCGTGTTCCTTCGTTCTCCCACCAGGTCCATGCCATGTCTTCGGTAATGAGGGCATCGGCCTTTCCGTCCCCGTTCAGGTCGAGCATCAGGGTGAAAGGGCTGCTCCAGTCTATAAAAATATGTTTGTCAAAAGGGCGGAAAGGCAGCCATCGCTTATGGTATTCCGTAGCGGCGTCGGGGCCGTCCAGCTCCCAGTAGCCGCCGGTAGCATCTGTGCTTTGCATCACTACCTGCCGCCTGCCGTCGGCATTCAGGTCCTGCCACTGCAGGCTGCTGCCCAGGCCGGTATAAGCCGGTTTGGAAGCGATGGGTTCGGGCCCTGCAAAGCGGCCTTCACCCAGGTTGGGGTTATAGAACCAGCTATCGCCCTGCTCGGTGAGTATCCCGCTGATGCCTTCGCCTTCGAAGTCGATCCACTGGTAAGGGCCGGTCAGGCCCTGTGGTATGCCATCCAGTTCTTCAGGCGCTACTTTGCGGATCTGCGTGTTCCACTTCAGGGGGGTGTACTTCAGCTGTATGGGAGGAAGGGACCTGGAGTAGTAGCTCAGGCCGTCCGGCTTCAGGCGGTAGCCGGTCACGGATGCGCGGATGATATAATCTGTTTCGACAGGGGTGGTAGCCGTATCCTGCTCATACGCCAGATCCAGGCTGCGGACAAGTGTGGGAGCTCCGTTGTTCAGCTCATCGAAAGTATGGAACATCAGCACCCTCCTGCATTTGCGCCAGGTGCGGATCTCGAATCCGGCCTGGAACCCGGAGAAGGCATCCTGCCGGCAGCTCCAGCCGCTGTCCGGGTCGATGCTCAGCGTGCTGTGGTCTCCGTAGTCCAGCACCGCTTCGAAGAGGTATTCCGTAGCCGGCAGTTCCGGCTCAAAAACGTCTGCCGTGATGAAGTAAGGTTCCTTATTGCCGTACCTGACTCTTTTGAGATAGGTATTGGCCACAGGCGCCAGGCCGTTCTTCCGGTTCTTTTCATAAAGGGTATCCGGTACATTCACCGTATCCTCCGCTTTGTAGAAGAACCGCTGCACATTGCCCTTATGGTCTATGGTCATCGTGGGCAGCCACCGGAAGATCCTGTAGCCATATTCAGGATCCGTGATCCTGCAGGAGGCATCCAGCCCGTAATAAGTCGTGATATTGTCCCTGGTCGTGACCCGCCACCAGGCGCCGGTATCGCCCTGCTTGCGGATCTGCTCGATCCGGGCAAAGAGCCCCTCTATGCGGGGCCGGTACCGTTTGATGACATAAACGCCCTGTGTGAGGACAACCCGTTCCCCGTTTTCATCCAGCTCCGGCACCAGGTCTTCAGCGCCTGCAAGCAGGAATACATCGCTTTCCTCATTGTCCTTATAAAGAGGAAGCTGCTTATCCGTACGCCTTTGAATAGAAGGCAGGCTCAGGGACCATCCCAGTCCGAACTCGCTGTTGCCTCCTCCGCTGCTGTAGCTGAGCGACAGGGCAGGAGTGAAACCGCCTCTGCCGGGAGTGAGCGGCAGCGGGATCTCCATTCCGGCAGTACCGTTCACGGCATTGATGCTGAATTTTTCATCTATGCTTTTGATAGCGCCTCCGCCTTTAGGCAGGCTGATGGAGGGCGCCTGGCTTTTGTAATAAGGACTCTCCTCCTCCTGCTGCGGCTGGTTAGGCACGCTGTATGACGCAAGGGGAGCACGCGGTTCCGTGCCGTTCTGATGCTTATTGGTATTATCCTCGTTTCCTGCCTGGTTCATAGTTTCTGTTTTTAATGAGCTTCCTGATAACATTCCCGGTTAAAAAAGAAAGGCACAGCGCACTTATCTGCGCCTTCCCTGTCCGTTATGCATCTTCAAGAATATAATCCGCTACCAGGTAGCAATCTGCAATGTCTGATATATCATACCCGGTATGGAAGCTCATGTCTATGGTCATTTCCAGGCCCGCTTCCGTTACGGAAAGCGTTACGGTACCGGAAGAGCCCATCTGGTTGTCCGTAAGGGTCAGGTCTATACCGGCTGCCGTATCTTCCACATCTACCTCTATTCCCTTTCTTTTCGGCTTCAACTGCAGGTGCCATTTTTTAATGGTGATCGCTCTTCCTTCCGTAAAGAAAGGGAATTGCTCCGGCCTGATGATGAATGTCAGCGGTTCGCCGGTCTCATGCTCCAGCGCATGGGTATAGGCAAACCATTCATTGGAGAATTCATGGGGAATGCTCCAGAAGCGATGCAGTATATTGTTACTTCCAAGCGCAGCGAATACCGTCTCTATATTCTGATTGGCGGCGGTGCTGAGCCCACCGTCATACCTTGCAGTATACCTGATATGCATGATCACATCCGTGATGGTATCATAGTCGAACTGGCGGTAGGTATCGGGGAAGGTGATGGTCCAGGTGCTGATGGCTCCCGTACCTTCGAAAGGCAGGTAGCGCTCATCCCTGAAGTTCAGCTCGAACATGCCGCCGTCATTCTGCCCGCTGCTGGTGGCCAGGATGGTATGGCTGCTTACGGATGCAAAGTTCAAAGGGTCATTGTAACCCGATCCGACCACTACTTTTTCTTTCCTGTATGTGCCGGACTGCTGATACAGCTGGCAGCTGACAGTAGTATAAGGCCCCGCGATACAGGGTATGGAGAGGCTCACGGACTTAATGCGGCGCATATAGTGTCCCGGGTAATCCAGGTCATACAGCAACTCCGGTATCGCTACCGTACAGCTACCCGTGCGCTTCAGTTCCAGGATGGATTCCGGGGAGAATACGGCCAGGGATATATTTTTGGTCAGTTCCAGCTCCCTGGCGTTTTCGTCCATATAGGCCGTTTCCATTCTCCGTACATCCAGCTGCAGCTTTTCTCCGCCCAGCAGTCCTTTCCTGAGGCTGTCCCAGTAGCCGAACTTGATGAAGCCGTCGGCAGGATAATTTCTCTGCGGCAGCTCATAGCGGTAGCACACATCCGCTTTTCTGGCGGTATCATATGCCAGCTGGTACACCTGGAAGTAAGTGGCTGCCAGCTGTGTGCTCATCCAGTTGTACAGGTCCGTGTTGGTGAACTTACTGCGCATGAATGCATCGGCCTGCAGGGCATTTTCTGTCTGCAGGTCATGATTGTCCAGTTCCTTCTGAGCAATGTCCAGGCGGATCTCTCCTGCCAGTATCTGGCGGTCGATCTGCTCCAGGTCCTTCGCTGCCGTATCCCGCTGGAAGTTCCAGTCATCCTTTCTCCTGTCGTAGCCTCCCATAATGCCTGCCTGCGTCGCTTTGAAGTTCTCGATGCCGACTTTGATGCCTATAGCAGTACTGGCAGCCTGCATGATGTTAGAAAGGTGATGCCCGCCGAAGCTGCTCCCGGAGGCCATCCCCTGTATGTGAAAGGTGGGAATGGCGGAAAGGACACCTGCTGCAGTCTGTAAGGCGCCCTGGATCACCTGGAAGATCTGGGCTTCCAGGAGGTGCGCTTGCTGCTGCTGCTCTTTGGCATTGATGTACTCGCGGGAATTGTAATACCCATACCTGATCTCTGTATTTTCTTTGCTCAGGTAGAGGGCTTCCAGCGCGGCTGCAGCTTCATTGACCTGCTGTATCCTGACCTGCCGCACCTGCCCCAGCAGGGCGATCTCCTGGCCTGATCTTAGGAGAGAAAGCGCTTCCGCATCCTTCTTTTCCAAAGCCGAAAGGATAGCGCTTCCAAGGCCCTTCAGGTCATTGATGATCTCATTGGCTTTCTGTACGATGTATATGAACCTGTAATGAGGCATGGTGACACCATATACTTCGTCCAGTACCGTGTTGATGTCTATACCCATTGCGGTAGCCCTTACCAGCAGCGCCGGGTCGATGGGCGGTTCATACAGAGGAAGCTGCCTGGCCACGCCGTCCAGGTTCATGCAGTTCCTTATCTTGAAGAGGCGGTCGGCGATCGTATCCCAGTATTTCAGCAGCATATCATTAGGCGGAAGGCAGAAGTAAAAGGTATGCAGGGGTATTTTGTGCTCCTGGATTCCTGTCGTGACACCCGGACCTGTGGTATATATGCTGCTCCCTGAAGGAGCGTCATTGGGCGCATAGAAAGATTCGATGGCCACCATGGCATTGGAAAAAGCATCCAGTCCTGCTTCCGAGAGCTCATCAAAGGTATAATCCAGCCGCTTTACCCTCGGAGGTATTTGCCGGGGGCGTTCGCCCAGTATGTTGGAAGTGAGGATGTACAGCTGGCTGGCTTCATTGATCGATTCAATGGTATCCCTGCGGTACAGGTTGTCCGCCCATGCGATGAGGTTATCCAGATACTTCATCAGCACATTCTTCATGTATGCCAGTATCCTCATTCGCGCGATCAGATGCGGGTTGAACGGGTTTTTCTCCCATTTTTTCACCTGGGCTACAGCTTCTGCATTGTTATTATGTATGGCGACCAGAAGTTCTTCCAGGGTCTGGGCAGGATATCCGGCTTCCGTATAGAAGGGATAAAACTTCCAGAACCGCTGGTTGGTGCTAATGATGCTGCCGTTGATGTCGGTATTGCTCGTCGGGTTGAAGATGTAATGATACCATTTCTGTGCCGCTTCGAACTGCATATTGCCGCTCAGCCTCTGGGCGATCATCATAGGGGCATGGAAGAAAAGCTCCCAATTGTATATGCTGTAAGGATCAGCATATCCGAATTGTACATTGTTCCTGGGGTACCGGCTGTTCACCAGGCTGGTGGGCAGATAAGTACCGGCAAAGTGCATGGTATCTGCCTGCGACTGGTTTTGTAATTGAAGCAGGGAAGATACCCCGCCGGTATTCAGCGCGCCGATCAGCTTGCCGATCTGTGCATGATAATAGGTATGGAAGAGATAGTTATCAGGCGCTAAGCTTTTGGCTATCGAGGCCGTCCCTATGGAAGGCATGACAGCATCAATGCTGATGCCGGTACTGTATATCAGGGGATAGTTCGAGAATACGGATTGAAAGGCGCTGGCAGGGCTGATCTTCCCGGGGACCAGCAGCGATTTCACCGCTACCTGTGCTACCGATTGTGCCGCTGCTTTTTCCGCGTAATAGGTGTGGTTATTGTCCTCATAGAAGAAACCGTTCTTCAACCCTGCTGAAGTCTTTCTCATAGTATTGCCTGTTTGCAGCAAGACCGGTAAGCCGGAAGGCTCCGAAAGGTGTGTCGTTCAGTATGGTCAATGGTGTTCCTTTCCTGTACCAGGTGTTGGTGTTCGGTATGAATACGTCCAGGGAGTAGGTGTAATGCCCGGTTTTGACCCGGTCATAAGTGGTGTCTTTCCGCAATACATTGCCCAGGGATACATCCTGCTCGAACTTCATTTTATGGAACCGGGTACCATAAGGCGCCAGTACCTGCCAGGAGTATTCCGTATCTTTCACTACTACGGGTTCCCTGCTGCTGTCCCCCGTCCACCTGAATGAATGACAACCTTTTCCGCTTTCATCCCATCCCCCGGGAAAGATCAGGTTAAAGACAATACCGTCTTCAGGGCTGGAACTCCTTTGAGGTGCCAGCAGGTAGATCCTGTTCCTGAAGAAATCTTCCGGCGCTATATCCCCGCGTTGCGTAAAGGACTGGAACGCTGCGGAGGATTGCGGTGAGCCATAGGTATCCTGCGCCGTACTATTCATCTCATACCTGGATATATCCATTTGCATCACCTGTTTTCCTTCCTGTTGTTTCTGCCACTTGCCGTCCTGCAGGAAGGTCCATTGGAGCATGATCTCGCAGGATACATTCCTGCCGTCTTCTTCCGCAGGCAATATCCTGAAGTCTTTATAGCCTCCATTGATGGTATTGACCACATCAATCCACCTCCTGCTGGGAGGAGCAGTGCTGAGCGGGGGCATCGGGTTCCTGCTCTTTCTGCTGACGAAAGAGAGCCAGAATATGTGGAATTTGCTGTTGAATATAACCGGAACTACATGATCGCTCTTGATATCGACCTCTATTCTTTCCCAGGAGGACCATTCATGATCTTCAAATGTTCGGTAGTAATAGTATTGCGGGTTTACATTGGTTCTTGCAATAACGTGGAATATATCTTTTCCGTTACCATATTCATGATAAGCCGACACCGGCTCCAGCCGGGCTACTGCATCCAGCCCCTGCAGGTACTGCCTGAAGCCTCCTTCTACATAATGATCAGTAGGCTCATCCTGCAGCAGGTACGATTCCAGATCTTTGAACAGCGGGCTCTTATTGTCACGAAGCTCAGGTTCTATCCAGTTTTCGGGATAGAGAAATATCTTCCTGTTTGCCTCCCACACCCTGTACCATTTGCGCCATGTCTGCCATTGTGCCGCCATATCTTCCTGCATGGTGATCATGGCACCGGTACTGTTTACCTTTTCGATATGGAGTATGATCCTGTCAAGAAACAGCTGCAGTGACGATATGCCTTGTTTGAGCCTGGAGGTTTTCATGCATGATTCCATTTCCACATCGATCAGCAGGTAGGCAAACAGGTCATTTTTGTTGTTCCATTTCATGTTGTTGTCCGGGATAATGCCGGGACGTGCTATCAGGTAGCTTAACAGAGCATCTCTTTGTTTCCTCCTCAGGATATCCTGCAGGGGTTTGATGATCGTATACCACTGCTCTTCTTCATATTTGGCTTTTGCCGTTTTGCGCAGCAGAAGCGATAAGCTGCTGTCTAAAGTCGGTAACAAAGTGGAATAGATGGTCTTTACGTTCAGACCTATGGTACGTGATGAACTGATGATTTCATCTGCCTGAAGCAGCACAGCAGCCAGCCTGTAGTCATTGTCTGCTATCGTACCCGGGTCAAAAGTCAGGTTCAGCGCACCAAGATATGAAGGGGTTACGCCATCACCAAAGAGGAACTCCAGGTCCTCAGCATTCCAGCCCGTAAGGTCCGGTACCAGCTCTTTCCAATGCTCATTATCTGTGGCTCCTGTATCTGTAGCAGCATGGATCATTTCAAATAGCGCTTCATCTTTCCATCCTAACCGGTCTCTGAGCTCTATCCAGTCGTTGTAATGAAAAAAATGCCCGGATGAGATCAGGATCTCCTTCTGCAACAGGGAGTACAGGCAGATCAAGTATATCCAGAGTCGTCAGTGCAGCATGGTGCTCCTGCATGAAGATGATGAGGTCCGGGCTTATGATCAGATCCTCAGAAAGCAGAGCCAGCTTATCGATCGTAAAATAAGTATGATACAGATCTTCAAAGTCAAGGTTCCCGATGGCCTGATCACGGGTAATAGGTAAGACACTGTTGATAAAGTCATTTGTTATCAATATGTCTATCGCGAAGCCGGGAGTGGTCCCTATCTGGATGACTTCGGTAAGGAGGTAATGCAGTACGGAAAAGTCAAGTTCAAAATAAGCTGCATATTGCTGTACGGTCAGTTTTGAAAGCCTTGCTTTTACATCAATCACTTCCGGATGCTCCACAGGATCCAAATCCAGGTCGAAGTTGTTCAGTGCTTTATTGAGTTCCAGCCGGAGCGCTTCATAGAAGCTTTGTATCAGGCTGTCACTATCTATAAATTGATTGTCGGTATCCTGATGCCTGAAGAGGTACTTCAGCTCAGGCCAGCTGAAAGGGGTATAGTCTGCCGCATCCAGGCTCATGAATAGGTGTTCCCAGCCTTCTGCTACTTCCGGAACCGTTCCCACAGGGAGTTCAAGGCCTAATGTATCCAGCTGATCCTTGAATATCGCATAAGATGTTCTTTTACTGCATTGATAAGCCAGCACTTTCCTGTATATTCCGCTTAAATTTTCAATATTGGTTGCAATATCCAGGTCATGATCGGATGCCATGTACAGATCACTTTCAGATATGTTGTAGGCAGCCAGTATGGTCGCCCTGTTTACTTCAAGTGTACCTGTAATGGAAGCCGGGTCATCAAAGTTCGGATCAGGAGGATTCACCATACTTCTGTTCCTGAAGAAACGGTCATAAACCGATGGCAGCTCATCCTGCTTAGCACTGTCGAAGTTGATGTAGCGGGTTGTGCTGATGTCAGACCAGAGGATAATCATGATCTCAGGTTGTATCGTATATTTATTGGCCAGCTTCCCTGTCTTGTATGTCAGGATCAGTTCATCAATACCGATATCGGTCGCCCCGAATGAGGCCAGTACTACGTCGAGCTGATAAATGCTCCACCCGGTAGCCTTGTATAATCTGATGAAGCGATGCAGCTTATCGAAAAAAGCGATCTTGGCGTCCCGCGATGTCCTCATCATCAATGGGACGGCATTCCAGCATCAGGTCTTCCAGCTTACAGGAATCGACCGGCTTTCCGGGTTTGGATACTATGGCGAACCGTCTTTCTTCCGGGCTGCCGGACAATGGGTTTAAGAAGTCAGTGACCAAAAGCGACAACAGCTCCTTGTATTCGATATTGCTTCTTTTTAATAAAGTATCCAGGTCCCCGCACAAGTCATCATACCAGGTACCCTCCGCATCAAAGCCATAGTACGCCCATAGCTCTTCCGTTAATTCAGGGTGGGCGTTTTTGGTAATGATGTCTGCAGTGATTCTGGATATGCCGAGCCACTCCGCTGCCTGGTTGTATTCATTGATCCTGGAAGTATCCGTATCGGATGTATATCCTTTAGGTGTATACAGGTCCATGAGCTCATAACGGCTGCGGTCCATATGCTTCAGGAACACACGGCTTTCTTCCAGCGCAAGATGGAAAGGGAGTGTATTCGGGTAAATGGCTTTGCTTAACCTGTTGTCATATACCTTGACATAATGAAAATAATCTTTGTAGGGACCCATCCACATCTTTATATACATGTTCCGGATAAGCCTCAAGTTCCTGTGCCGTTTGCCCTTGTCTGAAAGGATAGAGGAATAAACAGTTCTGACTCTCCCGGGTCATTTGCCTTGATGTCCCTTAAGATGATCAGCTCCAGGAGTTCATTTACAAGATCGATATAGGGCAGTGCTGTATTGGCAATTTTTGCAACTGATGTCTATATGCGGGAGATCCGGTCTGCGCCTTGTCAATTCATTATAGGCCAGACTGCTTCCCAGCCTTGTTTTTATGAAATTAAAGAGATCGGTAAAATAGGCTGAAGGGCTGTACATGGAAGTACAATCAGAGCAGGTACAGAAATCCATACTCCCGAACAGCGCTTCCAGATCAGGGAAACCCTGCTGAGGCTGCTGCTGCTTGTTCCAGATATTCTGGCTATAATTGATGGTTACTTTTTCCGTGTAATTACCAGGAAAGAGTTGTATATATGTATTCTTGACCTGGAAGTCGACCTGTATCGCTTTCTTATAGATAGAACTGACCACTGAAGGTTCATAGACTACCTGGCCCAGGATGTCTTTGAATTGGGTTTCCGAAAGCTCGGCCACCTGATGGGATGTTCTGATACCATTTTTCATGAGTGATACTACCAGGTCTACTTTTCCCGATGTAAGCCGGGTAAGGTTCTGCAGGGGCATCATATCCGTTCTCAACTGATCGGTAATGTTTCAGGCTGGTCTCCCAGATGTTCGTTACCCGGAAATCAAATTCCCGGTTTTGCGACAGGAATTGGGATACATTTAGCGGATCGGTAAATTGCGCGCTGAATTGCTGGTCGTTTGCCAGAGCTTCGATAATCACTCCACTGGCGAAGATCTCTTTACCGATTGCAGTTATTTTTTTTGCATAAGCTTCATGAACAGCAGTGTTGTTATAATCCTGGACGGGAACGTGGCCACGAATACTCCTTGGTACACAAAGTTTTTGATGTGTGACACATATCTGCTGAACCAGAGACTGGATGGTCGCTGTATCAGATTGCGCGATGTAGTCCGGGAAGGGAGTTTGCAAGCTGAACAGGCTTTGGATCATTTCCGCCTGTAATCCTACCACTGCGATCATCTGGAATCCCTGCTGTAGTTTTTGGCTATGGATACTACCCATTTCAGTCTCCACCTCTGTCCACAACTCCTCTACACTCAGCAATTGCATCCTTTCGTGTATGGCCATGAACTCATTAGCCAGGGTACCGTTACCTAAGATACTTTCAAGAATGATCTCCAATGATGTATCGTCATCATTGGTATCTTTAAGTTCTGTTTTTATTTTATAGTTATTGAGCAGCTCAATAGTTGTCTGGATATTACCAGAAGAAGGAATGATATGCCCCTCCATGCCATTTTCAATGATTTCCTGTATTACAGACGGTTCTATACTGCTAATAGCGCCTAAGTTATTATTTCCTGCTCTTATGATGGCATACAGGTGATGCATTTCCGCTCCCGTATCGGCGGCTATTTCCGAAGACATGATGATATTGTTCACACTTTCGAAATCTATTCCTGAAGTGGTGACAACGGTATTGATTTCCGGTTGTTCTCCTTCAGTGGTTATCGTTGCCATTTCACTGTCTGAAAGACCCGTAATATCATGTATATGGCTTAAGATCGTTTCATATTCGGAAATAAAATGTATGTAATCATCAGGATCAGGTATCACAATATCGGCAGTAATATAATTTTCAGATAATGTTACGGGTTGCGAAGACGCGATGACTGTCTCATCTGCTTCTATTTCAATGATAACCTGGGGGACACTGTTATATTCAAATTGTGCTTTAGGATAGAGCGCGCTGTAAGGCAGTTTGATCTCATATCTGCCGAAGCGATCAATGGAAGTGCCTGTGAGGACAATGGCATCCCTGAATTTTAGCTTCTTTATGGTTACTATAACTTCACTTTCTTCAACAGGTACTGCAGGCACTCCGCTTGCTAAAAGTATGCTGCCCTGTATGACAGCATAGTCAATATGCACCTTCTTTCGGGTATCATCGGGTATGCTATGATCATATACTTCCTGTTTAACAGATATCTGGAGCGCTCCGGACAAAGGCCTCGTTCCTTTTTCAATAAGGTAGACCCCGTTATATATCTGGTATGTGATGGTAGTCGTCAGCATCTGATCAGCTACATACATCACCTCAAAAAAACCGGTTTCATCGATTCGCGAGGACCCTATCCAGGTGCCCTCTTCAGGGTTCCGGGAAGAAGGTAGCAGCAGGTCAATACGTAGTCCTAATAGATTATGGGAGCCGGATACCTGATTGTCCAATGTAATCGTACCTGTTATTTTTTGGAATGCCATATGATAATGATTTAAGAAGTTGAAACCTTAATTCTACTTTTCGGGTTGGTAACTTTGAGAATAGTAATATATAAACTTATGATTCAAAATACAGATGAAAAAAACCAGTGACATTAAATTTTTAAGAACCTTTTTTACCGGCCGATCATGATAACCCAAATTTAAATTCGTTTGTATCTGAGTCAATCATTACCCATGCTTACGCGCAAACGGAAATTACCTGTTACCCATAGGGCTAATTACAGACTCATTTCATTTTCACCTGCTAAAATCTGATATTTTGTATCTCTCGGTTTATAAACTATGTCACAAGGAACATTCTTAGTAAATTAATTTAGTGTGCTTGTAAATAAAGTTTCACCTCCGAAGCACTTTTCTAAGTAATGAATAGCTTACTCACAGTTCTGCTTACTTTATTTATGAAGAGAATTACAAGCAGTAATAGCAACAAGCTCACTTATATATGGGAAGACTCATTATCCGACATTATAAAGATGAGGTCTTATATTCTTGCAACCCAAATCAGCTAAGTATATGTTACAATAATACAAAATATTTTTAAAATCAGAAAAGGTATAAACGTTGCACGTCCGGAACATTTTACATTGACTACCCAGAAATCTGCAATAGTTCCTGCGAATCCGCATGTCAGAAAAAATGCATGCATAAGTAATCGGACACACCCATAATTTGATCAAAGAATACGATGAAAGGAGGATAGCACCATTGACCCAGGTCATCACTTATGTATTAATCCGATAATGAATACTGTTATCCTCAGAAACCGGCATTTCTTGAAATAATTGTTTCTGCTAAAAACACTCCTGATGCCTATAAGGAAATACTATACCAGAACATATCCTATACTAGAGGAATCTTTTGAAGTCAGAAAACATCATTAAAAAGCAAGGGCCTAAATAACTGTTTTTTTTGAATCAATAGCACAAACTCGTTCTGATAATGCTGCCTATGCTTGCAAGCTTTTCACAATACAGTTCGAAAGTTATATATCAAGAGGACCTTGAACAGAAAAGGCTCAAAACCGGATTGTTTTGAGCCTTTTATAGGATGCCGTTAAGGGATCAGTGTTTGAAATGGCGGGTCGCGGTCATGACCATGGCGATATGATGCTCCTGGCAGTAGGCAATGGAATCCTTATCCCTGATGGAGCCCCCTGGCTGGATCACAGCAGTGACACCTGCCTGGTGCGCGATCTGCACACAATCATCGAACGGGAAAAACGCATCAGAAGCCATTACGGCACCTTTCAGGTTCTGTCCGAACTGTCCGGCTTTATCGATGGCTTGTCTCAATGCATCGATCCTGCTGGTCTGTCCACACCCTTTACCTAATAATTGCCGGTCCTTTACCAAAGCAATGGCATTGGATTTCAAATGTTTTACTGCAATATTGGCAAATTTTAAATCTGTAGCTACCCCCTCGTGCAACTGTCCGCTCACCAGGTTCCACTCCTGCTCCAGGATATCGTCCTCTGCCTGGACCAGGGTCCCGTTCAGTATTTTTTTAAACCCGTATTTACCGGCAGGCAAAGATTTTAGCTGAAGCAGGATCCTGTTCTTTTTGGATTGAAGCGTCTCCAATGCATCTTCTTCATAAGCCGGGGCTACCAATACCTCGAAGAACAGGTCATTGATCAGCGCTGCCGTAGCGGCGTCCACTTTTTCATTACAGAACAGGACTCCTCCAAATGCGCTTTCCGGGTCTCCTGCCAATGCCGCTTTCCATGATTCGGCCAATCCGCTCCTGAGGGCCAGCCCGCAGACATTGGTATGCTTAATGATGCCGAACAGGCATTTTTCATCTTTGAAATCTGCCAGTACCTGTACTGCGGCATCTATATCGACTAAATTATTGAATGATAATTCTTTACCATTGAGCTGGGTGAACAAATCATCCAGGTTACCGAAGAAGCTGGCTTTCTGATGCGGGTTCTCCCCGTACCTGAGGGATTGCTTCGGGTATAAAGGGGTAATCAGCGTGCCATTGAAATAATTATTGATCGCGATGTCATAATTCATCACTATTTCAAATGCCCGGGCAGCATAAGCCCTGCGCTGTTCCAAAGTAGTGCCGCCTTCCTGCTCCCTGACCAACTCCAGGAAAGAAGGGTAATCATCCTTGGATGCAAGCACTACGACATCATGATGATTTTTGGCAGCAGCCCTGATCATACTGGGACCGCCGATATCGATTTTTTCAATGATCTGCTTTTCGTCCGAGGTTGCCTTTACGGTCTCTTCGAAGGGATATAAATCTACGATGACCAGATCGATCTCCGGGATACCGTATTCTTTCATCTCCAGGGCATCGGATTCGAGCCCGGGCCTGCCCAGAATACCCCCGAACATCTTCGGGTGCAAAGTTTTCACCCTGCCACCAAGAATAGATGGGAAACCTGTAACCGATTCTACAGCAACACATTCGATCCCCAGATCCCTGATAAACGCTTCCGTACCTCCGGTAGAGTAAATGGTTACTCCCTGCTGGTACAGCTCCCTGGCCAATGCATCCAATCCGTCCTTGTAAAATACTGAGATTAATGCACTTCTGATTTTCTTCATGAGGCAATAATGATTTTTCCAGCAAAAGTACAAACTCCTGGGGCTTTTCCGCTGTCTAATTTTTTGCGCAATTTATTTTGAACATAAATATTTTGTTATTACCTTTAACAATTACTTGTAACTTTTTTGAAGTTCTCTTTCAATCCATAAGAAATGAAAAATTTAATACTGACTATTTTTTCTGCGGTTATAACCTTGTCCCTAAGCTCCTGTATTCATGATTCTTGTGTAGACCTGGTTTGTCAGCAGGGAGCCCCCTGTATTGATGATCACTGTCAATGTCCTGTAGGTTATGAAGGTGCAGAATGCGAGATTATGTCCAACGAACGTTTTCGCGGATTATGGGTAGGAACGAGCAAATGTGAAGGATTTCCGCAGACTGTAGATACGGTTGAGTTCTTCACTTACTGTAATCCGGACAGAGTGATCATGAGAACGGGTATGGGCAACCTGTATGCTAGAAGGTTCCATGGTACTTGCGGTACCCCGGAGATGTCCTTCCAGTCCTATGAAGATGCCGATGTCAAAATCGACCCTTATGTAAGAGTGGACAATAACCAGATGCAGGTCACCATCGTATCTGTAAATAAAAGGGATGAATTGAGGTATATTTGTGAATTCGAAGGCAGAAGAGTATTGGGTACAGATACTGTAGAGGCATATGTCACTCCTGAGACCGATTGTGACTAATATTGAAATTGAATTTATCAAGAAAAAAAATCCTTTCTTTGTGAAAGGATTTTTTTTTGCATTATGAATAAAGTAAAATTCAGCCATCTGGGAGAGATCGAGTATGGTGAAGCCTGGAACCTGCAGGAAAATCTGATGAAAGAAGCGCTGGACATCAAAGTTGGAAGATTCAAAAATCCGGATGGTCCCGCTGCCCGAATGGATATCAACCATCATTTACTCATTGTCCGGCATCCTCATGTCTATACCCTCGGAAAGAGCGGCGACCTGGCGCACCTGTTGCTTCCCGAAGAAAAATTAAAACAGATCAATGCCACCTTCTACCCCACCAACAGGGGTGGCGATATTACCTATCATGGGCCTGGACAGCTCGTCGCTTATCCCGTGCTGGACCTGGAACAGTTCTACACCGACCTAGGCCGCTATATGCGGGAACTGGAAGAAGTGATCATCCGGACCATTGGGTATTTTGGCATACAAGGAGACAGGCTGCCCGGCTCTACAGGTGTATGGCTGGACCCCGAGGATCCTTCGAAGGCCAGGAAGATATGTGCTATGGGTGTCAAATGCAGCCGTTGGGTTACCATTCATGGATTGGCGCTGAATATGAATACGGACCTGTCTTATTTCGGTCACATCGTACCCTGCGGTATCGCAGACAAGGGTGTAACGTCTATGAGCCGTGAATTAGGAGCTGATGTAGACGAAGGAAAGGTTGAAAAAGTGTTTCTGGAAGAATTTTCCCGGGTCTTCAATGTCGTTCTGGAAGCTGGGAATTTGGTTGAAAAGGAGCATTAGGAATCTTATTTTTTGATTTTGCTTCGAGGAAGACCAGTAAGAATACTGCCAGAAAAAACATTCCCCCTACTTTATGTGTTTCCAGCAACTCGGAAAAAAAGTTATTGACAAAAGATGCGGCAATAATCATAGCAACAAGCAAAGTATACTGCTTGTATCGATGGTCTGTGAACCGGTGATAGGTCTGCTGGGCCCTGGCAAATAATACCACCATCAAAATGGCATAAAGCAGCATCGCCGGGATCCCCTGCTCGGTGACCATCAGCAGGAAATAGTTGTGGGTAGTGGACCGTTCCGGATTTCTGCTTACCCAGGTGCTGAACGACCTGACCGCATGCGGTTTATAATGGTAATACCAGTTGTTCGGCCCTACGCCTACGATGGGATGTTCTTCCACCATACGGACAGATGCGATCCACCTGTAGAAGCGTTCCATTGAAGACATATCTTTTCCTGTAAATGCCCCCGTCACTGTTTCCAGGAAAGTATCCTGCGTAGCATTGTGGGATTTATTGGGTCGGAATTCAAGAAACTTGTCATTATAGGCCAGTAAGGAGATGATGACAATGATAAAGACATAAAATGTCGGCAATATCCAGTTCACCCATTTTTTCTTAATAGCAAACATTACCCCCACGGCAAATACAACAGCCAGGATAGCGGCCCTGGAGGATGCAAAATAAATAGCTGCTGTTAAGAACAGTAGTAAGGCCAAAAAGGCCCACCTGTACTTTTTCTTAAATACGGAATAAGCAATCATCACCGCAGGAAAAGTCATAGACAATATAGAGCCATAGTCTATGTGATTCTGGTAAAAGGGTCTTACTACTACATTGGATTCATAATATCCAAAACGGGTATACGCATGCCAGGAAAATGCAAAAAAAGAATGAAGGATAATGGGGATGCAGAATATCAGGAGCAGTTTTTTGATATCTTTTTTATCCCGGATGACTAATGCAGGTATAAAAAAGAATGCGGAGAGGTACCATAGTTTGGCCAGAAGAAACTTAACTGAAAACAAAAGCTCCTGGGCAAATATTACGGAAACAATAGTCCAGAACAATTGCAAAATGATGATGAGCGTAATGGCATTATCCCAAAACCAGGCCGGTATGGCTTTTTCTATTATAGATCAACAGGAATACCAGGAGGAACAACAGCCCCGCCATCAAGGGCTCATCCGGGAGAGTAAGTGTCAGTGAAGCAGAAAGTTCCTTGTGCACAGAAAGAGGCACAGAAAGAATAAACAACCAGAAGAACCACCTGAAATTATAGAAGGGCAGTAACCCGATAAGCACAATAAAGGGGGTGAGCAGCCAATAATACTCACCTGTGATACCGCATAATCCAAAAGATAATAGCGCCAGCCCTAAAAGGACTTTCAGAACTGTTTTCCAGAGGGAACCGAGGCTCATATGTCATAATGGTTGCAGGCACTTTATGCTTCAGCTGCTGGACAGTTTTAGTACTTTATAAATGCTTTTCTGCCCCTAATCAATGCTACCATACAGGCGAGCAACAGTGATGCCAAAGCTATTCCCCCGAATAAGATTAAAGCATTGGGCAGTTTTCCTATGGGTATCAGGGTGCGCTTCCTGGATGACATTAAAAGAGCCCAGCTTCGTGCCTTCCTTAAGGACCAATGCTGTATTCATGAATTAAAGTGGTCATATCCGCACGCTCTTCGTTCATCCTGTCTTTCATCTTGGTATAAACCGACCAGGATCTCCATACCCTTCGCTTTCTCGACACTTCCCGCAGCTCTTTTCATTTACTATTGCCTCCCCCCTGTAAGGTAACAGCTGATCTGCCAGGCCGAACTGGATCCGGACACTATCGATCGAACGATCCACCGTAATGATGTGATGATCTAAATCTGTAATCTGGGATTGAAGATGTGTAATGATGTTCTGGTGCAATGACTTGAAATAATTTTCGTATTTCTCCTGCAGGAAGTCCCGTGTATAATTGGTGATTGCTGCGCTCAGCTCCTTATCAGGGTCTGCATAGGATATCTCGATCTCCCTGGTGTCGTTTTCTTTTAACCTCCAGGTTTTTTCCTGAGATAGGCAACAAGCAGATCTTCCTTTCTTATTGACCAGGTCAAACTGCTGATTGATGGCATCGTAAATGGCATCCGTCTTAGAGATGGCCATTACCTCATCTACATTATCTTCATCGGCAAAATATCTTTTGTTCTGAAAGAAGTCCTGGGACAACATCTGATTTCTTTCAGTCTCCAATGGATCCCTGAGTATAAAGGTTGTTTTTGGTTTCATACTTCGGAGTGCCGAACAGGAAGAACAATAACCCGGCCAGCAAGGAAAACCAGTACAAATCCGAAAATGAATTTCCACGATTTTAGAATGGTATTAAAGATTTTGATCAAATCAAATTGTAGTGAATTTTCTGTCATTATGGAGACTTGATGTTTGGAATATTGATTATGGGTTCAGGTAGAATATTATTTAACGTAAAAAATGGTGAAAAATATTATTGAATTCATTAAAATATTATTGTTTCTCCGGCTTTTACCTTCTCTGCATTTTCCGCGAACTTCAGTGATTCAAGCATTTCCGATATGTCCACCATTCATAAATTCATCCAATGAGTAAATAGTCATATTGATCCTATGATCAGTAATTCTTCCCTGAGGGTAATTATATGTTTCTGATTTTGGCGGACCTGTCTCCTGTACTGACCAGGCTTTTTCTTTGGGAGGCTATCGCTTCCTCATGCTTTCTGACTTCTTCTTCATATAGTTTTGGTACGAAGCATCTGCATCGCTTTTCTCCCTGTTGGCCAGCTGTGTCCTTTCCGTCTGGCAGATGACCACTGTACCGGTAGGAATATGGGTCAGCTGGACTTTTGTTTCCACTTTATTTACATTCTGACCTCCGGCCCCGCCACTCCTGGAAGTTTCCATCTTGACATCTGATTCTTTCAGCTCAAAATCGACTTCTTCGGCTTCAGGCATTTACCGCTACAGTGGCAGCAGATGTGTGTACCCTTCCGCTGGCTTCTGTGGCAGGAAACACGTTGCACCCGATGCACCCCGCTTTCAAATTTTCATTGTGCCGTATACATCCGTTCCGATAATCTCCAATTGTATCTCTTTATACCCGCCTACCGTACCTTCTGTTTCCGACAGCAAGCTCATCTTCCAGCCCTGCTTCTCCACAAATCTCTGATACATCCTGAACAGGTCCCCTGCAAAAAATACTCGCTTCATCCCCACCTGTACCGGCGCGGATTTCTAAGATCGCATTCTTCTCATCCTGAGGATCCTTGGGGATCAGCATCTGATTGATGTCATATTCCAGCTTTTCCTTTTTCTCTTCCTGCAGGACAAGGTCTTCCTTAGCCAATTGCCTGAGCTCGGCATCAGACTCCGTAGCCATTACCTCCTTATTGAATGCTATGGATTCCATACAGGATCTGTACTCCTGATAAGCCTGAACGATGGGCTCCAGCTTCCTGTACTCTTTGGAAGTCTCTGCAAACTTCTTATTATCTCCCACGATCTCCGGATTGGTCAATGCAATCCCCAGCTGATCAAATCTGGCCCTGATGGCCTCTAGTTTCTCTACCATATAATGTGGACTATATTCTCCTGCGGCCGGATGTGCCGCAAATGAACATAAAGTAAAATTTCTCAAAAGAACAATTTCTAACAAATTGATATGCAAATGACAACTGCACTTTCCTACCAGTGCTTATGATTTATTTTTGAAATCAGTGATGAATTTCTTTGTAAAATCGCTTAGTACGAGTCTTCCGCTGATCTTGGCCCTTTCTACCAACAGCTCATCCCAGTTTTTCGGCACCTTTCCAGAATACTTTTTTTCAGCTCTGCCATAGCCTCGGGGCTGCTTTTGGCTAAGGTCAACGCCATTCTCTGGGTACCGGCTGACAGATCTTCGTGGTTTGTATATAATTCTGCATATAGTCCTTTATCGCTTGCCCACCTGGCTGTTCTCCAATTGCTTGCATCGATGCTCATTTCGCTGAATGCAGATGTTCCGACCTTCCGTTCTACTGCAGGACCTACTACAAACGGCCCTATCCCTACAGCCAGCTCACTTAGCTTAACAGAAGCGCTCTCGTGTGCCAATGCATAATCTGCTGCAGCGGCAATACCGACTCCGCCTCCTACAGCCTTCCCCTGGACCTGAACCAAAAACAAATTTCGGGGCCTTGCGGATCGCATTGATCACTTTAGCAAATCCTGTAAAAAAAGCCAGTCCCGTAGCTTTCATCAGTTATGCCGATCAGTTCGTCAAAGGAGGCTCCCGCACAGAATGTCCTGTCACCTCTGCTTTTAAGTACGATGACTTTTTACCTCATGGTTAATCCCCAGTTGGGTAATCTGCTGATGCCAGTTCATGCAGCAATGTACCCGGCATAGAATTGCTCAAAGGATGATAAAATTCAACGGTACCTATTTGCTGCTCTATGCGCACATCGATACTTCCATTAGATGTTTGGGCCATAATCTCGGCTTAAGAATTTAAAATGCGGACAAAATTAATAAATATATACATTATTTAGGGTTGAAATAGTACTTTAGCAAAATAATAAGCTGCTATTCCAATGAACAATACCGGTGTAGATTTTTTATACGCTATCTTTTTGCAACACAGGAATATTCAAACAGATACAAGAAAACTACAAAAAGGGGATATATTTTTTGCCTTAAAAGGCGAAAATTTTGATGCCAATGCATTTGCAGAACAAGCGCTTGACCGGGGAGCAGCCTATGCAGTAATTGATGATGCCCAGTATCAAAAAGGGGACAGGTATCTTCTAGTAGAAAACGTGCTGCACACACTACAGCAACTCGCAGCCTGGCACAGGCAGAAGACCAATGCCAAAATCCTGGCCATAACCGGCACCAATGGCAAGACCACAACCAAAGAGATCATCGCTGCTGTGCTGGGCAAAGAATACCGCATCATCTATACCGAGGGCAACCTCAACAATCATATAGGCGTACCGCTTACCTTATTGCGTATCCAGGAAGATACCGAAATAGCGGTAATTGAAATGGGAGCCAATCATATCGGGGAGATCGCTTCGTATTGTGAATGGGCAAAACCTGATTATGGTATTATTACCAATGTCGGAAAAGCACATTTGGAAGGATTCGGCAGCCTTGAAGGTGTACAGCAGGCCAAAGGTGAACTGTATCGGTCGATAGCCGGACAGGGCAAACTCATCTTTCAATACAAGGATGCGCCTTTCCTGCACGAAATGACCCCGGAGCATGTGTCTGTAATGACTTACGGGTCTTCAAATGCAGATATTTGCGGGAAGGTGGCAGATACTTCTTCAGTGACCTTAAACGTAGAGATTACCTATCCTGAAGATATAGCAGGATCCTATCCCTCCCGGCTGGTAGGCAGCTATAACCTCCCGAACATCTTATGTGCGATAACCGTAGGTATGTTTTTCAATATCGGCACGGAACATATCAGGGCTGCTATTCAGGAATATACGCCATCTAACAGCCGTTCCCAGCTCCTGAAAAAAGGCACCAATACCATTATCATGGATGCCTATAACGCAAACCCCACAAGCCTGGCTCTGGCATTAGAGAATCTCTCAAGATTGACATCAGAATCGAAATGGGTGCTGATAGGAGCTATGAAGGAAATGGGGAGCAATTCAGATGCAGAACATGCCCATATCGTAGATCTTGCCAGAAAGCTGGGACTTGATCAGCTGCTGCTTGTCGGTCAGGAATTCGAAAAAGCAGGCATACAGGATACGCCCATCTTTTCAACCAGTGAGGAACTGCGGGAATATCTGCTCCGGCATCCTATTGAAAATGCCACCATCCTGATCAAAGGATCGCGCGGCTCAAAAATGGAAGCGGTGCTGCCTGCCTTTGAACATTAATACGCTTATATATCAACCTGACCAGCCTTCCCTGTCCAGGCTGCGGTACTGAATGGCTTCGGCTACATGTACGGCTTTGATGGATTCGCTTCCGGCCAGGTCTGCAATGGTCCTGGCTACCTTAAGGATCCGGTCATAAGCCCGGGCACTCAGGTTGAGCTTTTCCATGGCTGCTTTAAGGAGGTAGGACCCGCTTTGATCAAGGGTGCAGTATTCTGCCAGTAGCCGGCTATTGATCAGCGCATTGCAATGGACTCCTTCTGCTTCTTTGTACCGCACTTCCTGGATCTGCCGGGCCCGCAGGACCCTCTGCTTGATTTCTTTACTCTTCTCTGATGATGCTGATCCGGAGAGTTCAGAAAACGGGACAGGAGTGACTTCTACATGTAGATCAATGCGATCCAGCAATGGTCCGCTTACCTTATTGAGGTAACGCTGTACCACCTGCGGTGCGCAGGTACATTCTTTCTCGGGATGATTGAAATAGCCGCAAGGGCATGGATTCATAGATGCGATCAACATAAAATTGGCAGGAAAATCTATACTGATTTTTGCCCTGGATATGGTCACCCTTCTTTCTTCCATCGGTTGGCGCATGACTTCCAGTACAGTTCTTTTGAATTCCGGCAATTCATCCAGAAAAAGTACACCATTATGTGCTAAAGAGATTTCCCCCGGCTGGGGAAAGCCTCCTCCACCTACCAAAGCCACATCGCTTACAGTATGGTGCGGTGACCTGAAAGGCCGCTTGGCAATAAGGGAAGTCTGCTCCGGTAATTTACCTGCCACTGAATGAATCTTGGTTGTCTCCAGCGCTTCTGCCAGGGATAAAGGCGGCAATATTGTCGGCAATCTTTTGGCCAGCATCGTTTTCCCTGCACCAGGAGGACCGATCAGGATAGCATTGTGCCCGCCTGCAGCAGCTATTTCCAGGGCTCTTTTGATATGCTCCTGTCCCCTGACTTCGCTGAAGTCAATCTCATATGCATCCTGTGCATCATAGAATTCTTCGCGGGTATTCACTACTACAGGTCTCTGTTCCGGCTTTCCATCAAGGATAGCAATCACCTGCTGCAGGTTTTCCACACCATATACTTCCATCTTGTCGACCAGAGCAGCCTCCCTTGCATTTTGTTTGGGAAGGATGAGCCCTTTAAATTTCTCTTTACGGGCCTGGATGGCTATAGGCAAAGCACCCTTAATGGGTTTCAGCCCACCATCCAGGGACAGCTCGCCCATAATAATATAATCCCCGAGCAATTCATGTGCCACCTGGTCTGTAGCTGCCAGCATGCCTATGGCTATAGGAAGGTCATATGCGGAACCCGCTTTCTTGACATCGGCAGGGGCCATATTCACGACAGTTCTGAACCGGGGTCTGTCATAGCCATTGTTCTTCAATGCCGCATGGATCCTTTCGATGCTCTCTTTCACTGCATTGTCCGGAAGACCCACTATGATATAACCGGTACCATTGGTGATATCCGTCTCTATCGTAATGGTCATGGCCTCTACCCCATAGGTCGCACTTCCGAATGTTTTGACAAGCATTTTGTGTTTACATTAATTTAAGATCCCAGGTAACAGTACGGTCATTAAAGATAAAACATTAAACCTATTCTATTCGCTTTTATATCACTTTTGCAAAGAAACTCATTCCTGTATACTCCGGTTGAGCCTCCCTGATCTATAACCTGACATTTCTCACTACCCGCTTGAGGTTGTGCTTGATAATATCCGCCATATGCTGACATTTGAGGTATTGGGGGTCTCCGAAATGCGCGGCCATTTCAGCCCGAAGCCGTATCACATTGTTATCAGGCACAGACTGATCCTGCCTGACCACGGCATAGAGGTCTGCCAGCCTTCGCTTTCCGCTCCTCATGCGGTGAAGGATGGAAGACTGCTCCTCCTGCTGATATTGAAGAAATGTCTTTTCTGTAAGGTTATCTAATCCAAGCTTTACAAATTGGAAATTCTCTTTAAAGAACTGAGGCAGGTAGACTTTCATATTGCCTTCATAGCACTGCTGGTCAAAGTCGATGCACCTGATCCTGAACTGGTAATCATCAAAGTCAGGGGTGATCTGCATCACAAAATTATAAGAACGCATATCCCCCAATAAGGTGATCAGGCAGCGTTCATTGAATTTTACAAATTCCTTGGCGATCCGCTTAGGATTATAATCCGGGTTATGGATAAACTTCCTGATGAATATATCTCCGGGGATTCCGGGGATATGCTCCTCTACCAGGGTATCTGAGCCTACGATGAAGTTCAGCTGATTGGGAGAAAGGATCTGCTCCAGTTCCATCCCATAAATCCTGGAAGCATCTGCTACCTTGATATAAAAATAGTCATATACATCGTTGAGCCTGTTGACAATCTTTACCCGGAAGGGATGTGTATTGCCGAATGTGCAGTATTCGATCTTATCGATATATTTATGCTCTACAATTCCTGAGATTCCCGGATGCCTTTAAGAGCGCATAGACCTCCCTGAGTTTATGATGGGATCCTTTCTATCTCGCTGGGATGATATATGGGGCTTTCCCACAGCGTATGCTCGCCATTTTGGTCCACGATGGGCACCGCCTCCCTGAAATCCCTGAGCTCACCGTATGAGATGGGCAGCGGTATCTCCCTTTCATAATTTTTGAGATACTTTCTAAGGTTCATCCGTAACAGGGAATGGAGGCTTCTTCCTGGATATGTGGGACGTCTTCCATAGGTACCGAATGTTAAGATTCTGCGTACAAGTTAACCTAAAAAGCGGAAATTTTTTCAAATCAATTTCGGAACGAAGATAATACCATCCGCAGATGGCGCTCGCTATTTGCCATAAGGAGAACTGCAGCACTCGCCAGGTCTTTGCATTGTTGGATCAAGGGGTGAAAATTGAGGATGAACCGCATTGCACAGCTTCTCTATAGAAGTATTGATCACTTCAGCTACGATCACCAGCACAATGCACAGAATAATGAGCATCCATTCTACCCCGGATAAGGGCAACCACAATGAAAATGCAAGAGCAAACGATCGCCATAAAAAAGTGAATACCGCGCGTTGTGCTCCTCCCGGAAGAAATAAAACCAACCCCTGGAATGAATATTTGAAAACTATTCAGTCTTTCCCTGACAGAGAATGGGCGGTGGTTCCGGTTTATTTTTGTTCATCTTTTAATTGCTGCTTGATCAGATTGGACAAACGCTTCTGCCCAGATTTTATACTCCTGTGCCGAATAATGCAGCTTATCGTCTACCAGATACTCAACCTGAGTGCCATGGAACCGCGTAGAAAAGGTGATATCGATATAATGCACATTCTTTGCGGATACTGATGCTTTTGTTGATATTGTTGAACGTATCTATCTCCTGCCCCACCTGATCCGGATCCATTTCTTTCTCCAGGGCAAAAGGTGTTACCCCCCAGTCCGGGATCGATAAGACGATCACCCTATTGTTTTTTTCCACCTGCAAAATGAATGGCCTGCTCAAGCAAGACTTCAAATTGCCCGGCATATTCCTCTGTGGGCCTGCCCCTGTACTGATTATTGACGCCTATGAGCAGGGTAACGAAATCAAATGTATGTCCGTCAATAGCTTCCTGTCGAATTCCCTCTTGGAAGCTCATCTGTAGTCCACCCCGTTACGGCAACTATTTTTTGGTTCCTGAAATTCTATATTTTCTTCCTGGTTCAATAATGCGATGGCCTGGTATGGAAAACTGTCCCGGGGGTCTAATGATTCACCGATCGTATAAGAGTCGCCAAGTGCCAGATAAGAATATGCATTCATAAGTTCTATTGTGTTGTGTATTGTTTGCTGTATGTTGATAAAAAGGGGCTCATTCCGGTAAGCTGGCCTGTACAGGGTCATCTTTATTCCTTCTGATTCCGAAAGAAACTGAATAACGTAGTGCCGTAATTCTTCATTTTAAAAAAGTGAGGATGCTGCTCATAATCGTTTCTGGGTGTATGTTCCAGGATAAAAATGCCGTCATCTGTCAGCATATTTTTTTCGAAAATGATATCCGGGATCATATCTATTTCCTTCAATGCATAAGGAGGACCTGCAAAGATGAAATCATACGGGTCCTTATTGTTCTTTAAAAACTGAAAAACTTCAGACTGTACCAGGCGGATATGATCAAAACCCAGTTCTTTGGAAGTCCTGGAAATAAATGCAGCCATATTCCTGTCCTTTTCAACAATGGTCTGATCCAAAGCTCCCCTGGATGCCAGTTCATAACTTATGCTGCCTGTACCCCCGAAAATATCCAGTGTCCGCGCTCCTTCGAAATCTACCAGGTGCTGCAAAGTATTGAACAGACCTTCTTTGGCAATGTCTGTCGTAGGCCTGGTATACGGCATTTTAGCCGGTGGCTGAAATCTTCTTCCCTTGTGCGTGCCCCCGATTATGCGCATTTTACCAGCTCTTCTAAAAAATGTTCTGCAGAAAAATCCATTTGAAACCGGGGCATATAGCTCAAGATTTCAGACTGAATAGAAGACAGTCTTGAGCTTACCCCACTCACCATTCCACTGATTTCCTTTACATCCCCGACTTCGTCCCAGTAATTTCCTATATAGACTATGAGGTCCTCTGCCCGTTCTAATTCCATAATATGGTGATGGACCAGTCTCCCTGATTCAAAAAACGTTATACTACAGGTAGATTCCAGCAGCATAATGACCACACTCCTGCTGGTATTTCGGGAGAAGTTTTTCAGCAAAGAATACGGGCTGATCAGAAATCTTGAGGTCCTTTCTGGAAAATACCGGGTCATCAGCTGCCTTAGCAGTTTTTTCTTGGGATAAACGATGCTGATATCCAGGTCCGGAGCCGCTGATGTGGCCAGTTCTTCGTCGTGTTCTATGAAATACAGCTCTTTGATCCAATCATCTATGATCACCCTGTCCATCAGAACATTGGGCACGATAATACTTCTGCTTACTGCCATCCATATCTTCCGTACGGGAACACTGTCAGCAAGAAGCGGTTCATTAAGGATGATATTTTCCAATGCTTCCAGGTCATACACATCTTCGGTATGATATGCCCTGGCAGCTATGAGCTTACCTTCCTGATTGTGCCCGGCTATACATATACCCTTGGCCCAAAGAAACAATTGAACTTGTCCCAATACCAGGCCGCTATTCTCCGGATTCAATTGCCAATAGGCTTGAGGTGCAGGTTTTGTCATAGGAAATACAGATAGTACTTGACAGCAAAAATATAAAAAACAAACCGATTGGCACTTAGAGCCCGTTTAAATTTATTGATGGCATTTTATTATACAGCTGATTCGGGTAAAGCGAGGCGTACTTTGCAGGCATGGCAGGACACTATGGCAAACGGGACAACACTCACCGGAGCCATCAGGAAAATGGAAAGTAAAAATTCAACAGAGCCGTATGGAAAGCATTGGACAGGTTCCAAACGGGATCTTAAATATTTATTAAAAAACATACTGCCTGACCACTCTGGGTTTATCCAATATTTTTTCATTGCCGGATCTATTATTCTCATAAAAAATAACTTAGGTTTGCGTACCAAAATATTCCTGCTATGAATGAAGTATTTGAAATAAGAGGAGGCAAAAAACTGAGCGGAACCATAGTCCCGCAAGGTGCGAAGAATGAAGCATTGCAGATATTATGCGCGGTATTGCTGACAGACCAGCCGGTTACGATATATAATGTGCCGGATATCCTGGATGTGAATATGCTGATTGAGCTACTGGGTGATATGGGTGTAAAAGTAGAGCCGAAAGGTAGCGGTACATGGATCCTGCAGGCAAAAGATGTACAGATTGAATACCTGCGAACGGAAGCCTATAAGAAAAAGTCCGGGAAACTCAGGGGTGCAGTGATGCTTTCAGGACCACTATTAACAAGGTTTGGACATTCCTACCTGCCGCAGCCGGGCGGTGATAAGATCGGAAGGCGCAGACTGGATACCCATATTCGTGGTTTTGAAAAGTTAGGAATTGATTTTCAGTATATGGAGGATGAACAGGAGTTCGTACTGGATGGAACGCGGCTGCATGCAGCTGACATTCTCCTGGAAGAGCCTTCCGTAACCGGCACTGCCAATATCATTATGGCAGCCGTACTTGCACCCGGCATAACCACCATTTACAATGCGGCTTGTGAGCCATATGTGCAGCAGTTGTGCAGAATGTTGAATCAAATGGGTGCTGACATCAGCGGTATCGGCTCTAACCTGCTCCGGATAAATGGCGTAAAGGCATTACACGGCTGTGAGCACAGGTTGCTTGCGGATATGATAGAAGTGGGATCTTTTATCGTGATGGCTGCCCTGACCCAAAGCTCCATCAGGATACAGGATGCCGATGTAGGGCATTTGGGCATGCTGCTACCCACCATTGATAAATTAGGGGTGCAATACAGTATCGAGCACAATGATATCGTGGTCCATGAGCAGGAGTATTATGCTTTAAACACCTTTATCGACGGCAGCATCCTGAACATTTATGACCATCCCTGGCCCGGTTTGTCCCCGGACCTGCTGAGCGTGATCCTTGTTCTGGCCACTCAGGCAAAAGGGACTTTACTGGTCCACCAGAAAATGTTTGAAAGCAGGCTGTTCTTTGTAGATAAGCTGATCGAGATGGGCGCAAAAATCGTACTGTGTGACCCGCACAGGGCGGTGATCATCGGCCTGGAACGCCAGCAAAGCCTCAGGGGGCTCAGGATGTCTTCACCGGACATACGCGCCGGTGTCGCATTATTGATTGCCGCACTGTCTGCAGAAGGAAAAAGTGTAATAGAGAATATCCATCAGATAGACAGAGGATACCAGGATATAGATGGCAGGCTGAAAGCGCTGGGGGCAGATATCAGAAGAGTCCGGTCGTAGAAAATATTTTTTCTTTTTTTGATCGGATTACCTACCTTTGCTCTCCTTCAAATATCAGTTATCCTGAGCCTGCTGATATTTACCGGTAGATTCCCGGCCCTGTATGGCCAGATAAAAATATTGAATTGCTTTATGGCAATTTAGGTCCTATAGCTCAGTTGGTTAGAGCACCTGACTCATAATCAGGGGGTCCTTGGTTCAAGTCCAAGTGGGACCACTAGTAAACACAAGGGTTTCAGATGATAAGTCTGAAACCCTTTTTCTTTTCCTATCACTTTCATAACACATATTTCTACAAATATTTGGTCCAAATCATTCTTATGGTTAAATTGTAGTCAACAACATGACTATAATATAATCAAAGATTATTATGAGCACATTGGAGAATAGAGATTTGGACAAATATGCAACTATTCACTTCTGCAGGAAAATGGCTACTGAAGCGAAAATCAATCGGCTATGGATAAATGTCGGCAAGGAATGGTACACACATGAAGAGTTCCCCCAGGCCGCAGAAAGGAACAAGAATACCCTTTACCCCTTCTATACAACATACCTTATCGAAGACATAAAGCTGAGAGATCCTCGGACTATAATAGAAAAGATGAATCTACGTGTGGAACACATAATACAAGCTCGAGATGAATTTTTAAGGAAGGTAAAGGAATATTATAAATAAGGCAATTATATAGCTTCCTAACCAATCACAATTAGAAGGTGCAAATAGTAGGTGGCATTTTGACAAACTACTTGTCATATTGCAAAAGTTGATGAATTTTATGAAAATTCATACTATGGCAGATTTTTTGAGTCACGCTCACAAAAAGAGACAGGAAATAGCGAAATCTATTTATGAAAGCTATAATCATGCTCACATAGAAGCACAAAATAAAACGGATGATATTCACCTGTCGCAGAAATTTCCAGCTAAATGGCAATCAATGACTAAAAATGAGCAGTTGAATTATAACAGGGTAAACAATATCTCTCCTATTACATATAATACAGAATAATATAATAGGATTGGTCAATATAATAGTTGATCCGGTACTCAATTAGTTATGCATGAAGATTGTTTATAACTATAATTTTTTCTAACATTGTAAAAACGAAATATAATGGAAGAAAAAATAATCAGGTTTCATATTTTTCGGTATCATCTTTTGCCGCTCGAATCACATGCTTCTCAGGGTGATTTATTTCAAGAACGCGTAAGTCCAGATGATGCAAGGAAAAATAAAAATATCTACTTTAGAAGTGTAATAGATAATTTAATTACAAATAATCCAACTAAATTTCCTTTGCAGCTTCAAGATAAGGAAAATGATTATTTTCTTTTTAAACTTGCTCAAAAAAAATCTGAAACAATCATACAGAATTTTAAAAATATTGAAATTCCAAATGAGCCTTTTGTTTATGTAATAATCAATAACGACCCTAAAGTTCAGAAGATTGCAATAAGTGAAAATATAGATGCATTTACAAGTACAACTGTGGTAAGAAACCATCTCAGGAAATTCTTTCAAACCCAATTAAAGGAGTATAATTTGAATATTGAGATTGAGCAGTTGTTTGACTCCAATAATTTTTGGAATTTTGTCAATTCTCACCAAGATGAGATAACGTATATCAATTTTCAATTTATTAAACCTAATTTAGCAGACATATCAAAATCACTTCCTAAAGTATTTAAGAATTTTAGTGACAATGTTAATAGTCATGAAAGTCACATTACAATAAAGGCTCCTTCAAATGGAAAATTGGAGAATATTAATAAGAAGAATGAAGACATAAACGGATTGGTAAATTATACATCAGAAGGTGCTGGGGAAATTAAAGTTAAAGTAAAAGGGCTAAGAAAGCAACTTAATACAAAAGACTCACCTGTTATAATAGAAATAAAAGACATTTTATTAGAAGGTCCTGCAGATCAAGTCATTAAAGTATATCAAACCATAGTAAATGATTAATAGTTGAAGATAATTAAAAACATATCGTTTTACTTAATATTAGCGTTTATAATAAACTTAGTAGTTTGTTATATTAAGTCAGACTTTCTTTTTAATTTTCTTAAAAATAATATAATAGGATTACAGTTGACATTATTAGCTATAAATACAGCTACTTTGGGTATCATAGCAACTAAAATTCAAGATTTAATTATAAAGAATCCTGAAATAGACTTCGATAATCCTATAAAAGAAATGAAGATTAGTTTAATAGAACAGATTGTTTTAATCGTTTGTTCCACAATATGCTTGATTCTTTTCGATGGGAAGAACTTTAATTTTAATCATAAAGAATTTCTACTGAATACGCTTTTGATTGCAAACTTCATCTACTCTATATATATACTGTGGGATACAGGAAATGCTGTATTTGTTATTATTGATGAGGTTCGTAAGAATAAGGATATTAAAGTTTAGCAAATCTCGAAAAAATTAACATTTCATATTTTTACGATACCAATTTTCGATAAGCAATAGAGAACACTATATCATTTAAAATGATCGACCTTGAATTTTCGCATAAAATCGTTCTCACTCGTAAAAGTGCCGCGAAAAAAACAACTGTTGGTAGGTGGGAATTTCGATTTAAGCTGGTGACCTTTAGGTCATTGGCACTAACGGACAAAATATTATCTTTCAACACTTTACTGCAAGTATCTGAGTATTTCTCAGATCAGCAGAATTGTATTGATTTCATAAAGGAAGTTCGTTGGAATGGAGAATTAAAATGCGCTCATTGTGGACACGATAAGGTTTATACTCTTAATGGCAAGAATAAGCGATATAAGTGCGCAGGTTGCAAAAAGCAATTCACAATCATAAAAGGGACAATATTTGAGAACAGTCCAATCCCTCTCAAAAAATGGTTTATAACAATATATCTCCTCGTTACACGAAAGAAAGGTATTAGTTCAATTCAACTCTCAAAAGATATTGGGGTAACACAGAAGACCGCTTGGTTTATGTTACATAGAATAAGGTTCATGTTGAGAGATAGCATAATAGAAAATAAATTGAAAGGAATCATACAACTCGATGAGACCTTCGTGGGAGGGAAGAACAAAAACAGACATTGGGATAAGAAAGTCAAAAATAGTCAAGGGAGATCATTCAAAGACAAAACTCCAGTATTTGGAATGTTGGAGCAAGAAGAATCATATTATATTGAAAGACCTCATAAAGTAATTGAGGGACGAACTGTCAGAGAAAAAGTAGTCACTAAGAGGAAAACACTACGTTGTAAAGTCGTTAAGAATACACGAGCAAAGACGCTTAAACCAATCATATATCAGTCAGTAGAAAGAGGATGTACGATTGTAACAGATGAATGGCAAGCATATAATGGGCTCAATGGAATTTATGAGCATTACATTGTGAATCACAAAGAGAAACAATATGCAACCGATGGATATTCAAGCAATGGAGTTGAGAATGTTTGGTCACATTTTAAAAGAGCTATTATAGGAGTTTATCATAACGTCAGTCGCAAACATCTGCACAGATACGTGAGCGAATTTGAATTTAGATACAATAATCACTTATTAAAAGGCGAAGAATTAATGCAGACTGCATTCGTAAATTTTGAAAGGAGATTGACGTGGAGGCAGTTGTTAAGAAGAGAGTAGGTTGCTTTTGCAATAAATAGTAGTTCAATCATTGAATGTTGGCGAATTTCGTAGCAAAAATTGCTATGTATCGCTTAACTATTACACCTAATATATCGTATCAAAAAAGCATTAAAAGAAAAGAACGATATCAATATTCTGCATTCAAATTATTGTTAAGGCACAATTGGATTAAATCTCAGATGAAAAGAATATCTTCTGTACTCGAAAGAAATTTAGAAGAGCATCAAAAATTTAATAATTATACTAAAATATTAAATTAATAATCCATATTTATTCATTAGGTCAACAAATTTAGATGCCTCTTTGGAAGCAAATTTTTTTCTCGATGTCTTTTGGTAAAAGAACAATATTATAGTCTGTCCAACGAATTTCTCCTTCTTCTTTCCACAGATCTTTGACCTTTTGTGATGAAGATTCTATGAGAATATGAAATTGTTTCTCAAAATCTAATTTTTGTTCATCTGACAATTTAGGTTTCTGCATAAATAAAAGGCTCACACTTTTGAATGCAAGCCTCTCAAAGATAAGCAATTGTTTTTCTACTTAGAATAAATACTATAATTAATAGTAATCATCTTAGTTTGTTGAACATTAAAGGCTGACACTATTGAACAAGTGAAAACAGGTTTTTTGTCAAATCTCAACATTAGAGTTGGTTTTATTTGATCAGGTATAGATGTGCTACGATCACTTGATTGTGTAAAGGATAGTCCACTCTCTTTAAAAGCATTGACAATTTTCTTATAATCAGCAACATTTTCTTGAGCAGAAATAATACTGACAACATTTTGTTTAAGTCCTACAGTAACTTCATATCTTCCTTTCTGAAAAATAAAAAACTCATCATCTTTTTCAACAAAAGAATATCCTTCTTGAATAAGAGATGACTTCACTTTGCTGTATGGTTGTTTGAGTAATGATAACGCTTTTGAAGGAGCTAAATTTTGTGTAAAAGCATTAAGAGCAATTGCCATAAAAGCAATAGTAACAATAATTGTTTTGTTCATTTTTGTGGTAGTTTTAAGCATTTAAGTAATAAAAAATAGGCGCAGCCGAAATTCTTTCACTGCTCAAGGCCTACCACGGCCCGTTACGCAAAAGACACAGCTACGCCCGTTATGTGGACGTAATCATGGTCTCATATATGCGTAACTTATTCTTTGTGGTAGTTTAGAGCAGTACGTTATGAGTCTGATACGATATCAAGTATCAAAATATTCGATTTGTATTTATATCATAGGCATTAATACTTTTGATTAAGATGTAAAGATAAATCTCTTTTAAGAAAGTCCCCACGAGTTGTGTAGTCTTTAATAAAAGAAGACGAATTTTACAAAGTAAAAATTAACAAGGCATTGAAGGTTATAAGGCTATATAGGTGCCATAAATAAAAGACCAGATGAATACCTGGTCTTTTAGATTTAGGAAGGCTCTGGCACAGCTTCCAAAATCATTTTACTATCGAATCTAAAGATACAATTTTCTCGAATAATTATATACAAAAAAATTGGTGAAATTATATAGTGGCCACTGTGCACAATTTTGTGCCCAGTGAAAAAGCGAAATCCTGCCTATTTGTGCCGATCTTACGAGAAGCATGGCTGTTATTCCTTGTCTACTAACACAGGATCTCCTATCCAATTAGGCGTATCAACATTTGAATCAATAAAAAGCTTAGATTCATTTACTAAATTCTTAAATGCCAAACTAATTTCTGCCGGCAGCTCTACTTCACGCTGGTGAATTAATCCAATTTTAATATCCGAATGGTAAAGATTATTTTCAATTTTTGAATATAGCACTTCAAAATTATTTAATCTTATTGCATTTGCCTTTAGAATTGCTAATCCAAAAAATTCCTTATTGGGGTTTTGCATTTTTAATGCAAGTTGTTTCAGAAAATTGCAGTTAGTGAAATCAAACCTGTTCACTGACACTTCATCAGAACCATAAGGAGGCTTAAATATATTTGGCTTAATACGCTTCTTGTCTTTATTTATGTGTATAGGTGAAAAGACAAATCTTGCTATATTTTCGTTTGGAGCAATAATTTCTGGAAGTGAAAATTCATTTTCACTTTGAGTTTCCCCCTTTGCTCCAGTAGACCTAAATAGTTTTGATATAAGCCTTAAGAGTTTCAATATTTTCAATGTTAATTGGCACTTTATTAAAAAAAACAGGAGGGGTTGAATTATATGAAACAAAGTAAGACATAGTATCCTTCCCTACTTCTACTGAAATAATTTCATTTGTATTATTTTCCCACTCAAACGAAACTGTACCGTGTGGGTTGGGGTAAATATCAGTAATTCTATTGATTGATAAAAGGTCTAAAGAATTGAGTAGTTTGATTGAATTACTTGCACTGTATATTCCAACTGGCACAGCATTAAAACCGTCCCAACAATCAATTAGTGATTTGAATCCAACTATTGACTTAATCAAATCATCCTTTTTGCTTGTAGAATATGTATTATATTTTCTAAGGCAATCATAATATTTGAAACCGGACTCTGATATGTTCGATTTATTTGATTGGAAAATTAACTCATATTTTGGCGATACACTCTGTGGAATTGGTTGAAAAGAACCAATCCCTAAAAGCGAAATTGCAATACTGCCTTTCATTCCATAGTAATTCCTCCTTTCTGAGGTTCTAGCTTTAATTTCTCCTTCTGTAGAATCAAGAATTCTATAACTATCTAATTCAATCATTTAAAATTGATTTTGCCCTACTATTTATTAACCAATGAAAAATATTAAACATTTCATCATTCATTTTTTCTAATTCAACATAAATTTGACTATTCTCAACTTTGGTTTTTTTCTGCATTGCTAACTCTATGACTAATTGGCCACGTTTAGCCATGTCATTTGAATTAGCTGTCATTCCATAAACCAAATTTAAAATATAATCTGCTTCTTTAAATTCAAGATGATGGAAATTCTGAATCAATTTTTCCATTTGAGGAAATGAGTCAGCTTTGAGTATAATATTGTCATTTAGAAGTGATTCTAATACGCCATTTGCATTTGACACGCCTCCATATTCATAATCTAACAAATTTATTTTTGTTAATTTTGGGTTGGATAGATTCTCTATTTTTAATATGGATATCAGGTCTGCAAATTTGCTTTTTAATGGATGAATAGCTTTACCAAAAGAGTCATAATTTTCAGCATCAATAGACAATTTAATGTGATCTTGATTGATTATTAATTCTAAATCGCCGTCTTTTGATTTTAAAATTAAATTGTCGGTTTCCGGAATTGTTTTAACATTAGGATTCCCATCTTCTAGCAAGAGTTTAATACCAGAATTTTTTCCATTTGTGAACCTAGGAAATTCATTTCTAAAAAGCGCCCATACATTTTCACTACTTTCCTTTAGTTTTTTCAAATCTGAATAATAGAACTCTATATCAACCCTTTTAAGAAAATTCCTTTTAATGCTTTCTTTGGGTACTTCTGGAAATCCAAACACAATTAGAAAAAATTTATTTAAATTAAAATCTGGGAACAAAATTACTAAAAATAAGTTGAAACGCTTTGCTAATAATATATAAATATACAATATATTACATATAGGTATTGATTCTATGCATCCAACCTTTTAGAAATTTTGCTTGCCCGGACTGCTTGGATAGAGATGTAAGGAAATTGCGCCTTTCTGTCTTTAAGTCCTGAAATAGTCTAACAGGATCTGTATTGTTAATTGCTCGTAATGTTATATTACCAAAAATGCCATCATCGGCAACGCCAGCAAGATTCTGTACCTTTTTTATTGCACGGGCTCCGGAATGGACATAATAATCGTAAAGAAACTCAGCCAATTTTTGATCCTGGATATAGTCTCCTTTAATTCTATCCCAGAAAATTACGCTTATAGAACAGCTTAACCAGGCTATCCAGTTCATCGGATCGGATAAAGGCATTGCGCTTTAAAGGTTTTACCTTATCTACATAAGCCCCAACCTTGCCATTTGGGGTGTATGTTCCGAGCTATTCCTTTATAGGTTTCACCACCTCTATCACCGGCGACATTTGCG
>JAHHDV010000030.1 GCA_019739295.1 Taibaiella sp. | reverse complement strand
TTTGGTATTCTGAGCCTGCACAGGAGGAGGTACTGCGGACTTCTGTCCTGTTTCTTCTGCTTGCGGTTCTTTTTTAACCTTTGAAGGTTCATCATCTTTAGATGTAGCCGGAGCTTCAGGCTTGTCTTCAGCCGCTTTGGCTACTTTTGCTTTCTTAGCCGGTCTTGTAGACTGGTTGATCGCATCCAGATCTATTTTGTCTACGACTTTGGGACCTCCTAATTTCGGGGCTTCGGTCTCTATATGACCTGAAGGCTGGTTCTCGTCCTGTTCCCCGGCCGAAGGCTGCTGTTCTTCCGGCTCCGGAGCTGCTGCCTGAGGATCAGGAATTTCGGCAACCGGAATTTTCTCCGCCGGCTCAGCCACATCTTCTTTCCTTGTAATTTCCTTTTTCTTGGCTGTATCCTGCTTACCCACGCTGATGGTCGGAGTCTCCAGTTCGATCTTATTCTCACCTACAGTTTTTACTTTCTTATCATCTGCCAAGGAGACCTGGCTGACAAGAGAACCTTTAGGCAGCTCGATGGATTCACTTTTTCTTTTCTCTGCTTTATCCTTGGCATACTCATCTTCCAAGGCATAATACATTTCTTCAGTAAGCTTGGTACTGGGCTTACTGTCTATCTCGAACCCTTTCTTGGTGAGGAAATCAATAAGGGTATCTTTACCAATGTTAAATTCATTGGCTGCAGCTAATAATCTGGGTGTTGTTGTTTTTTTAGCTTCTGACATTCGTTCGTTTAAATTATTCAATCATTTTATGATAAAAGCAAAGCCGATCCGAAACGAATGCAAACTTGGCTTCTACCTTAGAAATGAGTAACAGCAAAGGTAATCAATAAAGCTGTATATTTTGAATATTCGTTATGTCATCGCTATACAACTATTCTCGTTACCCAATGATGGTTACCCTTTGTTTTATACTCCGGTTATAAAAAACACGAATTATTCCGCATCTTTATCTTCGTTGTCATCATTTTTCAAATTCTGCCTCCAGGATCTTCCTTACATCTCTGATCGTGCTCTCTTCGAGGTCAGTACGCGTCAATAAATCTTCAACAGAAACGTCAAGGATACTAAATGCCGTATCGTATCCTACCTTCTTGAATTCGTCTATGATCCATTGATCGATCTCATCCGCAAACTCTTCGATATTGATATCATACTCTGGCGGTCTCTTTGATATCTCTGAATACATCAATGGTATATCCTACCAATTGTTGTGCTAATTTGATATTGGCGCCTTTTCTGCCAATCGCCAGGGATACCTGGTCACTGTCCAGATACACGTCTATATGCTTCTTCTCTTCATTGATGTCTATCCTATTGATCCGGGCAGGAGTCAAGGAGCGCTGAACGAGCAACGAAAGGTTATTGGTAAAATTAATGACGTCAATATTCTCATTGTTCAGCTCTCTAACGATCCCATGGATACGGCTACCTTTCATACCGACACATGCGCCTACCGGGTCTATTCTTTCATCATAACTCTCTACAGCCACCTTGGCTCTTTCTCCAGGCTCACGTACGATTTTCTTCACAGTAATCAACCCGTCAGCGATCTCGGGAACTTCGAGCTCCAATAGTTTTTCCAGCAGCGAAGGATGGGTCCTGCTCAGGATAATGATCGGAGTATTATTCCTCATCTCTACTTTCTTCACTACGGCTCTTACATTCTCTCCCTTTTTAAAGAAATCACCCGGGATCTGCTCTGATTTTGGCAACAACAATTCATTCCCTTCTTCATCCAGAAGCATAATCTCTTTGCGCCAGATCTGATATACCTCGCCATTGATGATCTCGCCAATCCTATCGGCATACTTCTGCAGGATTTCGTTATTTCTTAAATCTTTGAGCCTCGCTGCCAGGGTCTGCCTCGCTGCCAGAATCGCCCTTCTCCCAAACTCCATTACATCGATTTCTTCATATAATTCCTCACCTACCTCATACCCTGCCTCGGGATCAATGTCTACTGCTTCACTATGGTCTACTTCTAATAAAGTGGAATACACTTCCCCGTCTTCTACGATCAACCTTCTCCTGAATATCTCAAGGTCTCCTGTCTGATCATTTACGATCACATCAAAATTCTCGTCGGAACCATATTTCTTCCTGATTAAGGTCTTGAAGACATCTTCCAAAACTCTCATTAATGTAGGCCTATCAATATTTTCCGCCTCTTTAAAATCCTGAAATGATTCAATAAGATTGATACTAGACATTTTATTACAAGTTTAAAATGAAATTTGCACGATTGCTTTTTTTATTAGATTGAATGGTATATTGTGTTGTGTTGTCTCTTTCTTCTTTTTGTCGATCACCTCTTCGATGACAATCCCGTCTTCTTCGATTTGCAGTAATTTACCTACCAGGGTCTGCTCCTCCAATGTTACCTCCAGGCTACGTCCTAAATGCTTGTGATACTGCCTTGTAAAGACCAAAGGCTCATCTACACCGGGGCTGCTCACTTCCAGGGAGAAGTTTCCATCTTCAAAAAGCCCGGCTTCCTCGATCTTCTGGTATAAGCTCCTGTTGATCCTGCTGATCGCATTGATGGGAAGCCCCTGATCCCCATCCAGATAGACCTTAACATCGTTTTTGGGGGATATATCCATTCTGATCAGGAAAATTTCCGAATCCTGAATCAGGTCCATTAAAAAAGATTTAATTTGGTCTAAAAGGTTCATCCGTGATTCTTTGAAAAATGATTTTTACGCTTTAAAATAAGAGTGGGAGCACAACTGCTCCCACCATTTTACCGAATTAATACAAAGGTAATTATTTTTTTCGAACTGACAAATATTAAATATTTGTAAAATCCGTCATCCTAAATTTCCGGATCTGCTGCACCGGATTTCTTTAAAAATCTGAGTCAGGACCGGATCCTTTTATTATTGACCGAGGAATTCCGGATACTTATCGAAAAAGTATAGGTCAGGTCTTGAGCATATTGTAATTTTATTTCATATTATTAAAAGCAGGAGAAAATTCTCCTAAACACAAAAAACACAAAATGAAAAGATCTTTATTCCTTCTCTTATCTGTCTTGAGCCTCCTGTCATTAAGTGCCTGTAATGAGATTATCGGCAACGGAACAGTCGTCACAGAAACCAAGAATGTAACAGGCTTTAAAAAGCTGAATATAAAAGTTCCTGCAGAGATCAGGTTTACCATCAGTGATGTCTACAGTGTCAGCATCAAAGGTGAATCCAATATCATCTCTGATATAGAGACTACAGTTACGAATGATGAACTGGAGCTGGAATTCAAAGATAAGATCAACTTCAGGTATGTACCTACGGAGACGGTCATCATCCACATCAGTGCGCCACAGCTGGACAAGGTCAGACTCAGCGGAGCTGCCAACTTTGTAGCCCTTAGCGAGATCAGAGGCGGCACTTTTTCATGCAATGCTTCCGGTGCTTCTAAAGCTGATCTGCTTTCATTGTTAGTGGACAAGGCCGAGTTCGATCTGTCCGGGGCCTCAATGGTGAATGTAGAGATCCTGAACAGCAATAGTGTACATATAGAAACTTCAGGTGCAAGTGAAGCGATGATCCAGCAGGCTACCATCCAGTACTTAAGCTCCTCCTCCTCAGGGGCCAGCCAGGTTTCCATAAAATCCGGAACCGCCCTGAAGCAAACAATAGAGCTTTCAGGCAGCTCTTCCTATGATGGTAAAAACCTGGTCAGCAAGTCCGGCGACGTGGATGCCAGCGGCGCTTCAGATGCAGCTGTTCATTGTGAGGAAGAATTAACCGTAAGTGCCAGCGGTGCCAGTGATATTCAATATTATGGCCGTCCCAATACCCAGCTGCACTCTAGCGGGGGGTTCGGAAATCAGGCATATCAAAGGATCAGCACCCGCTGTTGATACCCTACCTCAGACAGATTCCGCACTACCAGTAGAAGAGCCTGAAACAGAATCCCCAGGAGCAGGTTATTAGAATCCGAATCCCTCAGTAAAGATATACCTGAGCGTGACACCCGCACGGGTAGAAGTGAGGGGGAATGTCTGCTGGACATATGGAATGGACTGCCTTCTGTCGAAAAACAATTGTATCTGCAAGGCATCATTGATGATATAGTCTATCCTCGGGTTGATGGTGAGGACCCGCTGTCCCCTCGTGGCTGTAATGGTCTCCGTAGCCATATAACTGTTGACCGTGATATCATCACGCAGCCCGACGTCCACCTTTATATTGATATCATTCTCCAGTCTATTGACGCCAAAGATGGAGAAAGGCATATTCAATCCCTGGATCCTGTATCCACAGCCAACCATGATCTCAGAAGAATTGGTTTCGCTGACCTGATAATCCACAAGACTGAGACTCAGCGTTCTGGATTTATTATAAGTAATCTTCAAAGAGAGTGAATTAGCCAGCTGCATATCTATCCCCAAAAGCGGCGAGAACTGCTCCGAAATCGTCATATTCGGTACCATAAAATAAGGTATATAATTGCCTGATACGGAATCAATAAATGACGGGAATCCTACACCCAGGAAGTCCTGGTAGAACAAATGACTCATAAAATTATTCATACTCAGGTTACCCGAATAGGTGTGGCTTATGGTTAAAGTACGGACTTTATCCTGGAGACCGGGAATTTTCGTCAGACCATTATACCGCAGGTTCCAATTGGGCATGGGCATAAAATTGCGGAACGGATTATTCTTATTGGTTCTGTCTTCATACAGTATCAGGGGTGCAGTACGGGGATTCTTGCCGGTATATGCTGCCACAAAAGCAGGAATCACTACATCCTGGCTGTATCTGCCATACCCTTTGGAATATTCCGGATCCAACGGATCAGGTAGCCCGGCTGTATAAGGATTTGTCCCCCCTAACCGTTCCGATATAACTTTCCGGTATTCCAGCATATTCCTAAAGTTCTGTGACATTTCTGTACTGGATAAATTTCTGAACATCGTAGTCAGCCCTATATAGCTGACAGAGAATGATCCCATATCATATGGATTGAGATGGCGGTAGTCTCCGTCTATATACTTTGAATATTTCGGTATAGCTCTTCCTGAAGTTGGAGTTCAGGCTAAGATCTATCCGGAGATCAGGGATAGGCTCTAAGCCCGCATTGATATTGTAGGTCTGTGCATATTGTTGCTGGAATGTGCCGTTGAATATAGAATCCTGGGTAATTCCTGTTTCAGCTCGGCTTCCTGCTCCAGCCAGCTGCGCGATGGCTGATAGCCAAAGGCAAACAAGCCCGGGGCTAAACTGGATGTATTGATACCAAATATATTGGTGCTATCCATGTACCCGGGAAGGGATGGTACCCATATTTTCATTATAATTGAAATTGACGGTCTTGATCATCGTCAATAAACGCAATCCCACTCTTGTACCTGTATTGAGTTCCGGGATGATATTGTTCCTTTTTTTCTTCCAGGCATCCAGTTCCTTGCGGTAACGGGCTCTTTCCAATTTTTTTACGTTCTCTTAACTGCTTTCTCAACTCGGGCCTGGGCAGTGTATCATGTCCGGGAATACTATCTACGGTAATCTTATGTTTTTTGGGCCGGGGAGGCAAGGTCTGGTTGGATGTTTTCTTTTGCTTGTTGTCTTCTTCCTTCTGCTCGTTACCCCCCATCTGGTTATTCTTTAAATTCTTCCCTTTCAGGTCATTATTAACCTGCTTACGGGGAGGAGTACGATTCAATGCTTTTAAATACCTTGATTTGGTATAAAGCTGGCTGAAGTTCAGCTGACCATTGATTGTTCTGGTCTGATTATTGGAAATAATGTTCCCCTGGCTCCTGGCAAGCAATGACGCCGCCGTCCAGAAGTACTGGGTATTATAGCTCGCATTGACCGAAATCCAATCCAGTGCGGGAATTTTTTTGAATGGCAATGAATAAGTGGCATTGACATCATGGGTGTAATAGGTATTACGACCTAAGCGGGCCAGATTCCGGAGCAGGGTATCTCTCTGCTCTTGTGTCTCTACGCGACCGTAGGGTTCATCTATTCTGGAATTATTCGTGCCTGCATAGCTCACATTCAGTGATTTGGTCAAATCCCAGTTGAGTACATATTTTCGTTCCCAGGTGAAATTCTTAAAGTAAAGAATCGGGAGATCATAGGGATCTTCATTAATGTTCCTGACTATGGTCTCACCAAAGAGTTTCCTCAGGTCATTTCTAAATGTGATGGTATTGGGTAAAGGGTTGAAATTAAAATCTTTCAGGATATTCCAGTATGGAGACCTGTTCTTGAACATTTTTTTGAATGGCTCGATATATAGCGGTTTCAACTGGTAATTATAATTAACGCCTAACCGCTGATCTACATATTGATCACTTTCTATCAATGGATTTCTTCTAAACTGCTTGTTGTATGCATAATTGATATCAACATTCTTAATGCTCCATGGCATTCTCTTCTTCGTTGATTCAGGCGAACCGGCAATACGGAAGTTATTGACATTAAAGCTGGTGAATGAATTGAAAGTCTGTGCATCCTTCCTGACTTCGGATTTATCGTCTGCCCGCTCCAGCTTTTCTTTCAACAAGATGTCTTTATCATAAGGATCGTACTGGGGGGTGCTTACATTTTCAGAATAACCGAAATATACAGGTAATGTGATTCCCCACTGGCTGGGAAATAATTTTCCAAGATTCAGATTGGTGTTACCGGTCATCTGATAAAAGTCATCCCTGTTCCGTTCATTGAGCTTCTGATTGATATTACCATATCCCCTGGTATGCATGCTTCCGGATACATTGACATTACCCAGATCTGCCAGCTGCATACTTAAATTAGCTGAGCCTGCATAACCTGCTTCTTCGTTCATTCCGGATAACCTCAGTTCATTGAACCAGACTTCGACACATTTTCGCTGACCGTCATCATCCGGATTAGCCAAGGTCTTTTTAGGATTATGAACACCTAACATTACATTCTTAGCTTCGGCAAGGTTAGGTTCTCCTACTACGACCATGGTATTGCCCAAATCATCCGTCGTAGAATACGGAATGTGGGTGGGAAGTCCGGCATCGTTTCTTTCGAGCTTGAGCGCTACCAGTTTTTTTTAAATCGATCTGCATCCTGTTCTGCTCCGGCCAGACTATATCTCTGTTATTGGCAAAATCCGGGGTAATTTCCAGCGGAATCTGATATTCATAATAGTTATTGGTAAAATCTGTGCCGAAACGGATGATTGCTCTCACCTCACCATTCTGAACCGGATCAGAATTAGGTACCGATTCAGCATGTATGAACATTCTCAGCTTATCAAACTGGCGCATGTCAAGTGTCCCGAAATCCTTGAATATAGCCCGGGAGTCCCCATCTTTCAAACCCGCATACCTGCAATGCAACGGATTGCTCATCCTGCTGGTAGGTCTGCCCGGATGAAATAGGCTGCTCCTGGCGCTCAATACCCGGTGGCATCACGTAGCCGACAGGAGACTTGCTTCCATTCTGCTCCACACTTACCGTGGTCAGGGAATAGCTTGTGGTGAGGTTATCATCATCAGGAATGTTCTCACCCGGGTTCAGCAAACTGAAAGCATACCTTCTCCAGTTATTGCGGTCTAACTGAAGCTGTGCAAACCTTAACACTACCGAATCCTCGAAATCATTAAGAAAGAGTCTGATGAACCGGATAGACCTGAAATCGGCAATACCGCCAACGGCATGGTCATATGCCCTGATCGGAACTTTAAACTGGTACCAGGTTTCCGGGTAGACGTTTCCATCTTTCAAGGTAACATCAGAAGTGAATTTATCTACGATAAATCCTTCCCCTACATCCATATTCGGCTTTAAGGGAATCGTGTATTGGAAATACGCTTCACTTTCATTCAGGGTATTGTCCCTATTGATATCCTCTGATTCCGGAAGGGATGTTCCCGGTGTGGAATTCGGATCGTCCAATGCTACCGGAGAATTCCCATGAGGGTAATTGAATTTTTTATATCTCTGCAATGCGGTAGCATTCTCAGCATCATAATCCGAATTCCTGAAATGCTTATAATTATCATTGGCAGGATCTTCGATTATTTTTGGCCAATAACGGAGATCCGGTGCCCAGCAGCGCGGTCATCTCCTCGATATAATCACGATAAAATTCTCTCTCTTCTTCGTCGCTCAGCAGATCATAGCCTACATCCTGTATCTCCCTGGCCGCCGGATCATTCACAAAGGCCCTGGTCACCTGCTGCTGGAATTTCGGAATAAACCCATAAACAGTCCGGTCCAGCTTTGATTGATCTTTAGGGAAATCTATACCATTTTCAAAGCCCATCCTCCCATCTTTCAGTACGTCTTCAGATACATTCCCTAAGTTAAGATAAAGATTACCCCCGGCAGAGGCCGGATCGTTCATGAACGGGTCCATTACCCAGAATGTCACATACTCTACATTGGTCTGTTCGAAATCACTGCTCATATTATCAATCGAGCGTTGAATGCCTCCCCATCTTCTCTTAGGATTGAGCAATCGCCCGGAGACCGGGTCCACATCACTGGCATCAAAATTATAGGGCCCTCTCTCGCTCGGGTTAAAGTTCAGGTCCAGGGTGGCCAGTACATTTTGACCAGAGATGGCATTCCTATTTCTGAATACCTCGGTCAACTGCACTTGTCTCCAATAGCTCATCAAGGAGAAGTCTTCCTTGACACTCTGCGGAGCTGAGCTTCCGCTGATCAGGCTGGGCTCCAATGAATACCAGGCCAGATTAGCGCGATTGTTTCCCGGCCGATAATCATTGGAAAATGCTGCTTCGGGAAAGAGTACTTCACCTGAAGGGCTCAATGCCCCATTGGGCACACTCGCCAATGTCCAGTTGAAAAAAGGAAATTTCAAATCATACGTACCGGCAGAACCTTCAAAATCATCCAGGTATTGAGTACCGCCCTCATCTCCCGCTACATTGACAAATCTATGGTGACCGGGAAGCAAAGCGGCTCCTTCCAGACTTCCGGATATCAGGGATGGAGCATTGGTAGAATAGAAGGGTAATTTATCCAGGGCTTTGGTCACTCCAGGCAGCTCATTCTGGTACATCATATCTGCACCAATTACCGTATTGCTCACCGGGTCATCTCCATACCTGGTCTTGTATCCAAAGGGGCGTTCAGACAGACGCATATATGTCGCTCCTAATGTAAGGTTCTCATTTGCGAAATAATCTAACCGTGTTCCTATAAAGCTCTGCTGCAACATACCAAATGCTGCGTTGTCTTCAAACTGGACATTGATGGGCGTACCCGAATTCAGGATACCCTGGTTGATGATCTTCAACCTGCCAGAAGAATAATCTACTGTATAATCCGAACCTTCTGTCAATACCTGACCACCTGCGGTTACGGTAACCGAACCTTCGGGAATACTGAAGCCGCCGAGAAAGAAATCCGACCCTAAAGATGATTTGTAACTACCTTTGATGAGGAACCTGTTGTTCTGCTGCTTCTGCTGTGCAATGATCTTGGTAGAATCATAAAGCACCTGATAAACGTATTTTCTTTCTAACGCCGGATCACCACCAAATAGCGGCCTTATATTTTCTCCAAATGGCTCGAGTACCGGGAAAATGATTTTACCTAAAGAAGGATTAATCGTAATGCCTTCCACATAATCAAAGATTCCATCCGGCACCGGGTCGTTCTGGTAGTTCAACCGGTCCAGGTTGAGTAATCTTAATAATGGAATACCCGGGCTTGAGCCTTCCGGAAGATACCTTTTCTCTCCACCACCCGGATCCAGATAAAATACATCCAGCCTGAAATCCTCTTTTGAAATATTCCCATAACCAATAGAATATACATTCTTCATCATCAGGTCCCAGATAGGCAATGCCGGCCTGTTGGCTATTCCTTTGATCAGTTTGGAAAAGATCACCCTTTGACTTGTGGAGTCAGGCGGCAATTCATCCGAGAATTCACCTACCTGGTACACATTACCGTTGTGTGTATACCGGTACGAAACAGCGAGCACGTCATCAGGATTGACTGTAGATGACAGTGAGATATATCCCAATTGTGGCTGGAAGGAATATTCATTGGGAGAGAGCTGCCTCATGGTCACCCTTTGGAAATCCTGACCTTCTGTAAGGCCAATGCCGATAGCGGCCGGGGTGGCAGTGGCCTGATCCCGGGAGGCAGGATTAGCCTGAAGCTGGTCATAAAGTGTATTCGATCTGTTATCAGGAAGTGCGGAGCCGGAAGGATGGGTAAGACTGGTCACAAAAGGCTGCTTCTCACCCAAATCCATAAAAGCTACTACATCTCTTACCCCGTTGACTACCCCGGTACGATTGGTAATCCATACTTCTATTTTAGTAATCTGCACCTGTGAATTGATAATCGGGTAATTCTCCAGCGCAGTATTGTAATTATTTCTGAAGTACTGAGCCAGTAGGAAATTCCGGTTCTCATCATAGTTATCAATCTTGATTTCAAAGGGCTGGTTCTGACCGCCATTCTGGATGGTCAAAGATTTTCTTTGAGACTTCTGCTGGGACAGTACGCTTGTCACCCACAACTTTCCAAATTGTAATTGTGTCTTGATCCCGAACAAAGATTGCACCCCGGTAATTAAGCTGCTTCTTAAAGGGAAGCTCGTCATACCCAGCTCTACCTTCTTAAGGATTTCGTCTTCTTTACCGGTATATTCTACTGTCTGAAGATTCTGATTGAGTGCTGTGGGGTTTGTATTATTGCTGATATTCAATTTAAGCTTATCCCCAATCTGGGCCACCAGATTGATATTCATATTCATATTGAATTCAGGAATAAAATATTTCCTGTTGCTTTCGATGATCATGGGATTCTCCCTGTTTTCCCAATAGCCATTACCGGTAAGCTCTATTGTTCCCTGAGGCTCGATCTTGATATTATTTCCGCCAAATAACCTGTCGAATACCCCTTCCTTAGTCAGAGAAGGCATCTCGGGTTTATTATTGAACATCGTCAGCGCCTGTAATCTCTGTTGAAAATATTCTTCCTCATCCTGCTGGAAACGCCGGCGTGTATAGTCATCATACTCCATATAGGTCGGCTCCCGGTATCTCATCTCATTGATATACTGGTCCAGCAGGAATACATTGCTATCCGGATCATAGCTGACCTCTGTATGTATATTGGCAGGATCATTCAGATCCATAGTAGGCACCTGTTCATCACCGGAACCTAAATATTTTTCATCTTGTATAGGGAACCTGAGCGTATCTTCACTTTGGGTCAGGGTGTCTTCATCATCAAAGCCGAGCATCCGGGCTTCCTGGAGAAACCCGAAATAGAACCAATGACTCTTTGCCACATTGCGTGCATACAGGTTCCCTATAGCGATCATTGTCCCTATAGTCAAACCGGCGATGGTTAAGCGCTTAATGGTTTTAAGATTGTTCAAGGTTTCTTCAGTTAATTGGATCCGATTATTATAGATGTTTTAAAGCTTCTTTTATAATCGATTCGACCGGTGCATCGGCAGTCAGGTTCACCTTTTGGATAGCTGCCTCAGCATTGGCCCTGGTGATTCCTAACCCCAGCAATGCATGTAACGCATCACTTTCTGATGTATTGTGTACTGGATTTAAATTATACTTATCATCCAGGGTGTCAAACTGTACCTTTCCTTTAAGCTCCAGAATAATGCGCTGGGCAGTCTTACCGCCGATTCCCTTGATCTTTTCGAGAGATTTGCTATCTCCCGCAGTAACAATCCGGTAAAGGTCTGCAGGGGTAAGGGAAGAGAGCATCATCCTGGCTGTATTTGCCCCGACTCCAGATATGGAGATTAATTTCTGGAAGGCTTCCTTTTCACTCTTTTCTGCAAATCCATATAAAGACCATCCGTCTTCCCTTACCTGGAGATGGGTGAAGAGTTTGCCTTTTTCTAACTGGCTGATCTGGTTGAACGTATTCAGACTGATTTGCACTTCATAACCTAATCCATTGACTTCTATATAGGTGAAAGTCGGGCTAAGCTCTACAAATTTTCCTTCGAGATATCCTATCATTGTGCCATACCGATTTAACGAAATGCGCTGAAAGCATTTCGACTTTCAGCGCAAAATTAAAGGTAGTAATTATTTTTATTTAATCAGACTAAAATTTGAAAACTATCTGTAATCATTCCACCAGGGAATTGCGTTTTTATCGATCTTCCAATAGAACATAACCGAGATCGTTGAAAACATATCCTTATTATCAGGGTCCCCCCTGTATTCACCCGGCTTATGCTTATATCCCGGGATGATCTCATAGGATTTGTCCATCATATCATAGATAAACTGGCTTTGGCCCGGGTTCTCTACATTGGCAATATCATGGTATATTTTATCGATATACTGACCGCTTACATCATCCAGATAATCAGTAAATGTATGCCTAAGCTGGAATTCCAGACCCAGTCCGAATGCACGACCTACGTCCCATTTCACTCCCAGACCGGCAATTACGGAATAAGAATACATAGAATAATAATCAGGCATAGCCGGCAGATTATAGCCCTGACCTTCGGTACTCAAAGGTCTCAGGTCATACCATCTTTCTGTATTATTGACAAAGTCTTTATAAAGACCTGTGGGATTATATCTGAAATAGCTACCTCCGATCAGGATATAAGGCTGGAACCTTCTCAGGGCATTTCTACTCATCTCCCAGTTGCTGAACAAACGCAACGGCGCGATTTCAAGCATCAGGTTTCCTTCCCAGATACCTGTTCTGACAACCTGATTTCTCAGGTATCTCTGGTAGTAATCATCATTAATGGTAGCAGCCTGAAGCGCCTTTTCCTTATTCCACTTATCATCAGCATATACAGTACCGTAATTTGCACCTAATCTTACAGCCAAACCAGGCCAATGAGAATATCTCAGGAACAGACCACCCATAAAGTGAGGTTCTCCCCAGTATTGATCATTCAAATAATGATCTACCGGACTTTTGGTACCCACATCTGCCCACATATCAGCCAGTCCAAAGTTCGTCCCTATACTAAAACCCCTGTATTCAACATATGGAAAATCAGCTTGTCCCCAATAATATTTGTCCTGGGCATGTGTCGATTCAGAACCAGCTACCAAAGCAATGGCGGCAAAAGCTGTCTGCATACATTTACGTAACAGTATTTTCATAAGTATGTGTTTCCGTTTTCTTGAAATTCAAAAAAATTATATCCCCGAAGGCAGTAGTTCAAATTGCGGTATCAACTTCAGCCACTCAATCATTTAGTGGAGCAAGTTAACAAGTTATTATGTAAAATGCAATGAATTTTTTGAATTATTTTTTTATACATCCGCTATATCGTTATTTTCATTATATCCTGACTGTATCATTTATTCCATTCTTTAACCGGGAAAGCCCATAAGATTTATCCATCAGGCTTCTGTCCACCTGTCCGGCAAGGTATCGTTCATCATTTCTTTTAGCTGACAGGGCTGGACATTGGATACGGGATATTTTATAATCATATACAGCTTTTACATCATTTTATTCTACTATACATATTATTTTGTGTGCATTTACCGGAATATCAATTCAAATCATTTGCTACATTTGCGGTCATTTATTCTGAGAAAATATGAGGCTGCCCAATCTGGAAGATGTAAAAAACGGTACCGTCCTGCTTGTAGACAAACCACTTACATGGACATCTTTTGATGTTATCAACAAGATCAGGAAGCAGGTACACACCAAAATAGGCCATGCCGGAACCCTGGATCCGCTGGCAAGCGGATTACTGATCTGCTGCACCGGCAAAAAGACCAAAGAAATTACTTCCTATCAAAAACAAGACAAGGAATATACAGGCATCATCCAGATCGGATCTCAGACACCTACATTTGACCTGGAGTCTGCTCCTGTGCAGTTTGTATCTTTTGATCATATCAGCCAGCAGGATGTAGATCAGGCATTACCTGCCTTTACGGGTGAAATCCGGCAGGTACCCCCTATCCATTCCGCGATTAAAAAAGACGGGAAACCGGCTTATAAACTGGCAAGGAAAGGGCTGGAAGTAAAGCTGGAGCCGAGGATTATTACCATTCATTCATTTGAAGCAGCACTGAAAGAGGAAGGGGAGATTCATTTTACAATACAATGCAGTACCGGCACATACATTCGCAGTATAGCTCATGACTTAGGACAGGCATTAGGTACAGGCGGGTACCTTAAGGCCCTAAGAAGAACCCGGATTGGAGACTTCGATGTAAATGATGCATTACCTGTAAAGACCTGGGTAGAACACTTCCAGAAACTCAATGGTCAGGAGCCCGGCTGATCTGCAGGAAGCCTGACTATTGGATTCCTGACATCGTGATAAAATAAGAATGTCCACCCTTCCGCCGCACCTTTTTCGGCCCATTGCTGCCTGAGTTCCATAGCACGTTTTCCATCATAATCATACTTGGCTATATACTTGATCCTGATCTGCTTGTACTGGGGCGCCTCATCTCCGCCATAGAAGATCAGCCCGTCATCGGAAGCTATCCAGAATACAATATGTTCTTTGGAGTGTCCCCCTGTATGTTCATAGCTGATATAATCATCGATAATTCCATAAGGTTGTTCCAGCCATTCTACACGGGGATGATGCTCCAGAATGCGGAGTTCGTCAGGAAAATAGGATGGGATACCGACCTCCAGGGCATATTCATACTCCCGTTTATAAATATAAAATATAGCATTGGGAAATAATTCCAGGTCCAGGCCACCGGCATGGTCCTTGTGCAGATGAGACATTAATACCTTGCTTACCTCATCTGCATGAATATGATGCTTTCCCAGGTTCTCCAAAAGCATCTTCCGGTGATGAGGATGGCTGAACCCCAGGCCGGTATCCAAAATGAGCACATCTCTTTCATTCACTACCGCAAATGGCTGCACTTCTACCAGGAGGCTGCCGGTACTCCGTTCATTCAGCTCATCCTTGTTCAGATCAAACGGCCTGAAAATTTTATCCCTGCCGACTGTAAATTCTCCTTCTGAAAGTGGAATGATTTGTGTTTTCATGTTTATATTTCTAAGTTAAGCGAACCTGGCAAAAATGATCTAATTCCGAAATGTCCTTTACCTGATCAGAATATGCCTATCAGCGTCCAGCCGGATAAGGATAAACATAAAGATGCTAAATGATAAAAGTGACGTCCCTCCATAACTGATCATCGGGAGGGTAATCCCGATCACCGGGGCCAGGCCCATTGTCATACCCAGGTTGATGGCAAAGTGAAAGAACAGAATTCCTGCTACACTGTATGCGTACACCCTGCTAAATACCGATCGCTGCCGCTCGGCTACCACTACGATCTTACAAATGAGTGTCGTATATAAAATGATCAATAAAGAACTTCCCCAGAACCCAAACTGCTCCCCGATACCACAAAACACAAAATCAGTATTCTGTTCCGGCACAAAGCTGCCTTTGGTCTGTGTCCCTTTCATCAGGCCCTTACCTTTCAACCCTCCTGAGCCAATGGCTATCTTGGATTGCCGGACATTATAGTCTGCATCCTGTTTAGGCAATTCACCGCTTTTCCTGAATTCAATAGGCACATCCTGGCCAAACATAGAATATATCCTTTCGACCTGGTATCCTTTCAGTACCCTGGTGAACGCTACCGGTACCAGGACCTGGGAAAACAAAATAGTAAATAGATAAATGCTGCAAATGGTTACCAGGACTATTTTGTTCCTTTTGATTTGTGTCTTCAGTATCCAGGTCGCCAGTAATGCAAGTGCCGTAAGAGAGATGATCAGCGGCAGGCTTTCCACCAATAGTGAACTCAAGACCAGACCTATTGCTCCAAATGCAATGATCATAATCGCGTTCGGCATACCTTCCCTATACATAGCGAAGAAAAAGGAAAAGTATACCAATGCCAGTCCGGTTTCATTCTGAAGAATAATAACCAGGGTGGGAAACAGGATGATGGCCGATGCCTGAAGCCGTTCTTTCAAAGTCTTAAAATTGGTTTCCGAACTTGAAATGAACCTGGCCAAAGCCAAAGCCGTAAATATCTTATGGAGCTCCCCGGGCTGAAAAGAATAGCCACCGAACTTGATGAAACTATGTGACCCCTTTACCTCACTTGATAACGCAAAAGTGGCGAACAGGAGCAAAATGCCGATGAGATAAGAAAGATAGGATATGGAGTAGAAGAACTTACTGTCTGTGAATAAGATGATGACACCGAGGAACAGGGAAATGCCGAACCATATGATCTGCTTCATATGACTCCTGCCCATATTAAAGAAAGGTTCGGAAAAGCTATTGTATTCGGCAGTATATACTGCCATGATACCAATACTGACCAAGACAATATAGAGCAAAAACAAGGTCCAGTCTATCCGGGCTGATAAGGGCTTGCTATTATATCCCATTCAATGATCTTTAATTATTGTTCTGTTTGAAATTCGGTTTCATTCTCCAGCTTCATATATTCGTCTCTAATACCGAACTGCTGCATGATCCCTTTCACCATTATTGTATCCATTACTTTCTTCATACTATCCAGTTCCATCTTGGAAGCATTTTTCTCCAGGTAATTCAGCCGGTCCTTCACCCGCCTTACGGAATCCAGGTAATAAATATACGGCTTGATGAGGTGTGCATTCACCAGCTTGTCTATCAGGTGTTGTCTTTTGATCTCGCCGGTAAGGTATTGCTCCATCATTAAGGTAGCGACAGGACCTGCCCAGGTGGCACCATACCCCGAATTCTGTACGATTACGGCTATTGCTATCTTAGGATTGTCTTTTGGCGCAAAACATACGAATACGGAATGGTTGTCTAATTTTTGTACCGCTCCTTTAATAATAGCCTTATTTTCCACAGTTCCTGTCTTTCCACATACGGCTATTCCGGGTAGCTGCGCTACTCTACCTGTCCCATTGATAACGACCTGCTCCATCCCGTCGATCACTGCCTGGAAATATTCTGCAGGGATATGGGATACGGCTTCATTTTTCTGAAGGAAGGACTGGAGGGCTGGGGCATCCTTATCTCCATCAATTGATTCCACAAAATGGGGGGTGTAATAAAACCCTTTATTCGCGATAATACACATCGCGTTTGCCAGTTGAAGGGGTGTCAGCAAAAGGGCATCCTGCCCCATACCGGTACTCGCCATATTGCAGGAGCTGTAATTTTTGCTTTTATTCCTATTATCATAAAAAGTAGTGTCCGCTATGAGCCCGGGAGACTCTCCGGTGATGTCAACCCCAAGCTTATGTCCCCAATCCGAATTTATGCATATACTCCACCCAATTTGAATACCCGTTTCTGAATCCGTTGAATTTCTTGGCATCAACTACCTGCCGGAAGACATCACAGAAATATGCATTACAGGAATTCGCCATGGCATTTTTTCAGGTTGGCTGCGTGGCCTCCACCGGAGTGGGTACACCCGATCCTTTTACCGCATTCATAGTATCCGCCCCCACATGGATATCCAAATGATGGCGTAATTACACCCACATCCAACCCTACCATTGCAGTAATGGGTTTAAAAGTAGACCCTGGCGGATAGCCTCCCTGAATCGCCCTGTTAAACATAGGTGTAGTCGGGTCTGTCTGCAGTTTTGCAAAGTTCTTGCTCCGATCCGGTCCCGTCAGTTCATTAGGATCATAAGTAGGCGCACTGACAAAAGCCAGGATACCTCCTGTCTTGGGGTCAATAGCAATGGCCGATCCCATCATTCCCTGCATCAATTTTTCGGTTAATTCCTGCAGGTCGGCATCCAGGTATAATTTCAACGTGCTTCCGGCGACTGCCGGAGTGTCCATTTCTCCGTTTCTGAAGGATTCCCTGGGCCGGTTCATTACATCTCTAAGCATATATTGCACACCCCGTGTCCCTCTCAAATGTTCTTCATATACATTTTCCAGCCCGGTTATTCCTACATAGTCTCCTTGCCTGTAAGATACATATCGCTCATTCTGAAGCATTGCAGGACTGATTTCAGAGATATAACCAAATATTACCCCTCCGACAGGTTTAGGGTATTTCCGGCTGGACCGCTCTACCAGTTCGAATCCGGAGAACATAAATAATTCCTCCTGCAGCCTGGCATTCTGCTCTTCCGTAAGCTGATTCATGAAAACACCGGCCTTGCCCTTGCCGTTGCGAATGACTGCTTTGTTTACCCGTTCTACAAAGTCTTCCTTCGTGATGGCCATCAGATTACAAAAGTAGGCGGTATCAAAAGCAGTATCAATTTTCGCAGGAGTTACAAACAAATCATAGACAAACTCATTGAACATCAGGGTAGTACCATTTCTATCTACGATCGAACCGCGTGCAGGATAAACCACCTTACGATAAATAGACTGATCATTGGACCATATCAGGTATTTATCATCGACCAATTGCAACTGGGCTAATCTACCAATAAAAATAAGTGCAATGAGCACCACCAATCCCCTTATAATCCAGGATCTGGGATTTTGTCCTGCTTCCATGAAGTTAATGAAAAAGATAAAGAAAAAACTATCTGCAAATATATCTATTATGGACAAAATATACTTTAAATTCTGCTATTAAGAAAATAGGGCCTCCTGAAAGTTCCTTTCAAAACAAAAGCTACGGAAACCATTATTGAATAATCGGCAAAAGAACCCGATGGATTTCAAATCAAATTTTATTTTGGATTAAGTTTACAGTAATTTTATAAAAAGGATAGATCTTTGGCTTTTCACATATTTCTGCCCGTATTCCATCATCTGTAATGAGCATTTTTAATTCAAAAAATATCACACCCAGTAGGTTAGCGCTGCTCAATGCCATATTGCTGACGATCATTGTCTCCATTCTTGCCTATATTATGCTGGATAAGAAATGGGAAGTCATCTGGATTGCCGCTAGCTCCTTTACCATTTCCTATTTTTTATACCTCAATACACTGAAATATTTTATTTATAGAAAGATCAAGCTCATCTATAAATTGATCCTGGACACAAAAGCCACGAAGAAAGAAGAATATTTTTACGAGAAAATCGTGCCTGAGAAAACAATAGAAGAAGTAAGAGATGAAGTGGAAAAATGGGCGAACTTTAAAAATGTAGAAATTCAAAATCTGAAAGACAACGAAAAATTCAGAAAAGAATTCCTTATGAAATCTTGCCCATGAGCTCCGGACGCCCATATTCACCTCGCAGGGTTATATCCATACACTCCTCAGCGGTGCCCATTCATGATGAAAAAGTGAATATGCAGTTTCTCAATAATGCCGCCAAAGGGATAGACAGGGCTGGCAGAAACTGAGTAAAGATATAGAACAGATCTCAAAACTAGAATCGGGTAAGATCCCCCCTTTCACTTGAATCCTTTGTCATACAGGACCTGGTCAAGGATGTATATCAGGAACTGGAAACTGATGGCTAAGGAAAAAAAATATCAGACAAACTTTAAAACCCGGGACAGAGCTGCCATTGACAGTATATGCAGATAAGAATAAGATCAAACAGGTAGTGGTCAACCTTGTAACCAATGCGATCAAGTACGGGTATTCTTTCCACCATTGATCCAATCAGGTTTTTTATATTCTGGATGAAAAATAAAGATCTTAGTAGAAATCAGTGATGACGGACCGGGAATCCGTGAAGAGTTACTTTCCCAGGATCTTTGAAAGATTCTTCCGGGGGGACAAAAGCAGAGACAGGAAGATCGGCGGAACCGGCCTGGGACTGGCGATAGTCCAAAACATATCGTTGAAGCTCACGGTCAGGACAGTAAATGTCAGGTCTAAAATCAATGTAGGCTCTACTTTTTGGCTTTACCCTTGCCCGCAAGCCCAGAACACCACTTTAAATATTTTAGAAAGCGTACGCAGATAATGATCTTTTAATAGCTTGCCGGCTCTTTGACTACATATGTTTCCTTTCGAATAACAAATATCAAAACAAAACCCTGCTACATAACAAATCATATCTTCCCAGGCAAAAGAAGTACCGAGAATGATTCTGAAAAAATTTGAATGCTCTAACCCAAGTATTTTCCACCCATTGAAAATACTGTAATGTTTCTACCAAAAAGGCAAAAGCAAGAACAGCAATAGCTCCCGGCCATACTTTTTATTGGGAAAAAAACTACGCAGAAAAATAATAGATCAGCATCACGACCAAAACATCGCCAAAATATGGGACGGATAAAAGCATCTCTGACATACATGGCAATCAGGATCTCTATTACCAGCAAGGCAATGGTGATGATGAAATACCTGAAACTGAATCGCATTTGCATATATAGGACACAGGTCCCGTCCCGGGTAGCCTGGCGGCCATCCGGGGCTTACGGTAACGTTTAAGCTTTCTTTTGTTCCTTGGCCCAGCTGTCTTTCAGGCCAACGGTAAGGTTGAATACTTTCTTCCGGTCGGTGCTGTCCCTGTCTACAGCAAAATACCCTTTCCTCAAAAACTGGAAAGAATCTCCCTCTTGCGCCTTCTCCAACATGGGTTCTATATACGCGCGCGCTATTACGTGCAAAGAGTTAGGATTGATATATTCTTTAAAGTCTTGTTCACCGGCAGTCGGGTCCTCTACGGTGAATAAGCGATCATACATCCTGACTTCTGCAATCCGCGCAGTGGAAGCATCGACCCAGTGAATCGTCCCCTTCACTTTAATGCCACTGGTATCGGACCCGCTTTTGCTTTCGGGGAAATAATCAGCATATACCGCTGTAACGTTACCTTGCTCATCTTTATCAAATCCTGTACATTCCACAATGTACGCATGCTTGAGCCGTACTTTCAGTCCCGGTCCTAAACGAAAATATTTCTTAGGCGGATCCTCCATAAAATCATCCCGCTCGATCCATAACTCCCTGCCAAATGTAATCTCCCTTGAACCTGCTTGTTCATCTTCAGGATTATTCTCTGCAAACAATTGCTCATGCTCTCCTTCAGGATAATTATTAATGATGAGCTGAACAGGGTCCAGGACGGCCATCGCACGGCTTGCTTTCTTATTCAGGTCCTCCCTCACGTGGAATTCAAGGAGTGCAATATCTACCATATTCTCTCTTTTCGCTACTCCTATCGTCTCTACAAAATTGCGAATGCTTTCCGGAGTATACCCCCTGCGTCTCAAACCACTGATAGTGGGCATCCGCGGATCATCCCAACCTGTCACATGTCCTTCATTCACCAATTGCAGGAGCCTCCGCTTAGAAGTGATCATATAAGATACCGATCTCCGGGCAAACTCATATTGATGAGATGGAAAGATTTCCAGGTGCTCAATGAACCAGTCATACAAGGGTCTGTGATGAATAAATTCCAGTGTACAGATGGAGTGCGTGATATTTTCTATACTATCACTCTGTCCGTGTGCAAAATCGTACATGGGATAGATCACCCATTGATCCCCGGTCCGGTGGTGTGGTGCATGTTTTATCCGGTAAATCACAGGATCTCTGAGCAAAAGATTGGGGTGAGACATATCGATCTTTGCTCTGAGCACCTTGGCCCCATCAGGGTATTTACCCGCTCTCATTTCTTCAAAGAGTTGCAGGTTGTCTTCTATCGACCTGTTCCTGTACGCTGAAGGTGTACCCGCTTTGGAGATATCTCCTTTCTGCGCAGCCATTTCCTCAGCTGTAGAATCATCCACGTAGGCCAGTCCTTTCTTAATGAGCCTGACCGCATATTCATACAGCGTTCCGAAGTAGTCAGAGGCATATCTGAGTTCATCCCATTCCCAGCCGAGCCATCTGACATCGTTCATAATGCTCTCCACGTATTCCGTTTCTTCCGTGATGGGATTGGTATCATCAAACCTCAGGTTACATTTACCATTATACTTTCTCGCCAGGCCAAAATTCAGGCATATAGAGGATGCATGACCAATATGCAGGTAACCATTCGGTTCAGGAGGGAACCGGGTATATATAGATGAATATTTGCCTGCTTCAAGGTCTTTCTCTATAATATCTTCTAAAAAATTATTTGAACGTTCTTCCATTGTATATTTAAAATTTCTGAGAACTGCTGTTTAAGCCGTAATTTATGAATCAAAAATCCAGCTGCAAATTTACGTATAATACCACATACGTTATGCATTGTCCTATCTCCAAACTTTGTTTAAAACAGGATGACTGCCTATTTCAGTACTGATCATTGAATCATCAAAATAAAATTTCTTCAACCGCGGGGATTTCCGGATATAAAATAAGCCGCCCGTAAAGACAGCTTATTTCCTGAGTGTTTTGGAAAATTTTTATTTATTGATCACTACTTTACGGGTGATTTGTCCGTATGGGTTGGATATCCGGACCATATACATTCCTGATGTCAACTGCGTCAAATCAAGATTGACAATCTGGGATTGTAATTTTCCCAAATCTTTAAATAAGATGGTCTTGCCTGTGATATCATAAACCTGAACCTGAGCATAAGAAGCCTGGTTCATCCTGATGTTCATCTGGAAATTCCCATCTGAAGACGGGTTGGGATAGATATTAAAATCACCGTCAAAAGCTGATTCAAGATCGGAAATACCTGCTGATAAAGTACTACAATACCAATCAACCGTCGGGGATATTTCAGCTCCTGTATTATGCGGATCCAGCCATGGTTTCAATTTCTGGGCATCTGTAGGAGAAGAAAGAGAAGGGTTCTCCCAGCAATAAGACACTTTAGCATAATATAGCTGGTTGGAGGCATCCACGGTTAGGCCACTTGCGCTGGTCAGGCAAGAATCAGGGGCTGCACCGGGTCCGAAAGTAGCAATAGAAGCCACACCCCATGATTTTCTGGTCATTATCGAACATGCCACTTCCGGAAGAGCCCTGGGCACCATAACCTTCAAAGTATTCAGTACCCCAGTAGAAATCAGCAGCAGAAGATATGGTCTTGGAATAGGATGTCTTCTTAATATCTCCGGAAGGGTGGTGGAAGAATATGAATCTTTTAGGAAGCAAATAGGCCTTGGGATGGGACTCTCGCCTGTCAAATCCTACCATTACTGCAGATCCAGAAATAGCTGACGGAGCAGGTTTCGTAAGCTCCAGTAATAAAAAGTCTGCATTTAAATCTCCGACACCTGCTGATTCACTATATGGATCTCTGGCAAGGAATTTAACGCCGTTGAGATTGTTGGAAACCGGTGCTACTGAAGGGTTTTCACAAGCAGAGGACTGGTAGTTGAACTTTGTAATCCATTCTGAAAACGGGGTACTGGCATCGGAAGTAGAATTTGTACCTTCACAGTGGGTTGCCGTTAATAAATATCTTTTACAATTGGCTCCGGGTTCATTGCCCAGCCTATTCACCAAAGTACCGCTACAATTACCAAAATAACCGCCTCCAGCAGGAATTACTTCTTTAACAGTCGCATTCTTTGCAAAATCATAACCCGCTCCTTGCGGACAATTGGCATTGATCATACATTTGGATGAACCATTAAAAGCATTTTCGTCGTACCAATCGATCTCCCCGTAGGTATATTCATCAGAATAATATTCCAGGTCCGATATCCCTCTAAAGTATGAGGCCAGTTTATAGATATGAAAGTCAATTTCATCCAGATCTACATCTGCATTAATATTTAGCTCAATATAAGCTGCTTTACCTTGAACGGCATCTATGGGAAGGCGCCCGTCTTCAGCATTATCTTGCTCTGTAAAGGGTCCTATAATGTGTCTTCCATTGTTATTGCTGATATACATACTTACACCGGCCGGAAGGTGAAAGCGGTCCAGATAAGTACCGATACCTTTAGCTTCTTCAATAGTAAGTTTTACTTTCCAGATCACATTACCGTTCTCCAGTTTATACATACTGCCTGATTCAGGAAATTGAATATTCACCGGTACAGCCGTAGCAACCAGGTAAGGGCCGGGACCCTGTTTCGACAAAGCTTCAGAATTGTCTGTGGGAGGATAATTATATTCAGGTATATTCAACTGTAAGCCGGGTTGGGTAACGCTCCAAGGAAACCCTTTCATTTCAACCTGGCCATTTACCAAACCTGAATGAATAAAAAGAGACAGTCCTAATACACTAATAAGTTTTCTATACATTTTTTGCGGGTTTTGAATCCTAAAGTTAAGAATAAAAAATTATTTTCTCAAGCTAAAAGATACTTGCAAATATTTGTACCAGGCATTGCTAAATTCAATTTCTAACGGATAACAATCCTTCCCTTGAACGTGATAAGAATGGAATGTATCAAAAAAGGAGAATGCACTGTTGGGCATTCTCCTTTTCTAAAACAATAGAATTCTACTATTTGTTGATGACTACTTTTTTGGTAATCTGGCCGTATTGATTGGAAATCCTGACCATATACATTCCTGATGTAAACTGTGTTAAATCCAGGTTTACAATCTGTGACTGCAACTTTCCTAAATCTTTAGATAAGATTGTCTTTCCAGTAATATCATAAACCTGAACCTGCGCATAAGAAGCCTGGTTCATCCTGATATTCATCTGGAAGTTGCCATCAGCAGATGGATTGGGATAAATATTGAAATCCCCGTCAAAAGAAGTTTCTAATTGAGATACACTGGATACAGGTAAAGGCTCACAATTCCACTTAGCACCGTCAACCTGGGTTGCTCCCGATCCGGTAGGGTCTAACCAGGGCTTCAGTTTCTGTGCATCCGTTGGGGAAGAAAGGGAAGGATTTTCCCAACAGTATGAAAGCTTCGCATAAAACAATACATTTGATGTAGTCGGAACTGAAAGACCCGTATGAGAAATAAGGCAGGAATCATGAGGAACCTCACCATAAATAGCAGTAGAGGCAATACCGATCAGTCTTCTATCATTGTCAAACATACCGCTACCGGAAGAACCGCCGGCTCCAAAACCCTCCAGGTATTGCAATCCATAAGTCGCAGGATCGACATTCTCAATATTTCTTGTCAAAGACAGTTTTTTTTATATCTCCGGCCGGGTGGTGAAAAAACATAAATTTCTTAGGTGAAAGATAAGCCCTGGTATGGCCGGGATCATTATCCCAACCGGACATTGTTACATTCCATGTACTGGGGATAGCTTTTGTGAATTTCAGTAAAAGAAAATCTGCATCCAAGGCAGAGGCATCAGCGGAAGCATCATACGGATCGCGGGATACGAACTCTACACCTACCCTTTCATTCGAAACAGGTGCTACATCAGTCATTTCACAACCAGGGGTCTGGTAATTAAACTTTAAAATCCATTGTGAATAGTATTCTCCTCCTGTAGCATTATCTCCTTCACAATGGGTAGCCGTCAGTAAATACTTGGTACAGCTTCCTTCACTATTCCCTGTATTGTTCACAAATGTACCTGTGCAATAACCTATTGCTCCAGAGGTGAAAATAATTTCTTTTACAGTAGCATTCTTATTGACCTCAAATCCTTCTGATTGGGGGCAATTCGCATTGATCGTACACTGGGAAGAACCTCCGTATGCATTTTCATCCTCCGCGTCAATGGTTCCATATCTATAATCATCACTATAGTATTCCAGTTCATCTACTCCTCTGAAATATGAAGCCAGGGTATTAATGGACAGATCAATAGCATTAAAATCTACACCTGCATCTATGTTCAATTCTAATGTTACCAAGTTGCCTTGAATAGCACTGGTGGCAAAATTATTATTTTTAAGATCAATATCTTCTATGGTAAAAGGCCCTTGGATATGTCTTTTATTCTCATTGTATAAATACATAGAGACACCTTCAGGAAGGTTGAAACGGTTAAAATAGGTACCAATACCTTTCGCCTCGTCTACATTCAGCGTTACTGACCATATGTAAGAACCATTGTTCAGACGGGTCAAAACACCTGATCCGGGAAATGAAAGGGATACATCAAAAGTAGATGCTACCATATAAGGACCTGATTTCGCAGCATCCATCAGACCGGAATTATCAGTAGCAGGAAATTCATATTTTTCAGTGGGAACGACCTCTAAATTCTGATTAAAGCTCCAGGGGAATCCGGAAGGACCGGACTGGGCATAGGAAGCACTCAGTCCCAGTATTGACAACAATACAACAGATAAAGATTTTCTTATCATCTCAATTTTATTTTTAATTTTTTAGAGGTTAAAGATAATAAAATAAAATAGAAACTTTTATTAAAATTTTCAAAACAAATCACAGAAATTCAGACAGCCTTATAACTTATGTGGCGAAAAGCAAGCATAAAAAGCTTAAAACCGCTATCAGATAACCTACGCTGTCCCTTAATACTCCTGATTCAATTTACTGCGGGAAACAGTAATATTCAAATTCAAATCATACAATTTATTTAATTACATGAAGCCGTAATTCAAGATCCAATCAGGAAGTCCCATTAAAAAATAAGGCTGGTTCTTGAAGAACCAGCCTTATTTCATATCAGGTAATAACCAGCATCCTTACGGATTCTGGTGGGATTGATCGATATTCGGGTTCGCATTGATCTCTGCCAAAGGAATTTTAAAAGTAAACCAGTTATGATTAGCTTCTAAATCTATAACTACAGCCTGAGTGATATTGTGATTGTTTGTACCAGTAACCCTGTGTAAAGGCAAATTCCTTTCTTTCAGGTCTGTCTGGCCAAAACCTTCTAACCACAGATCTACTCTTCTTTCCCAAAGGATCCTGGCAATCAGGTCAGCTTTTGTATCTGGTAACGTTACCGATCCTGTATGTCTTGTATCCACTAAAGTTTGTAAATAGCCTTTAGCTTCGCCTAACCTATCCAGTCTGGCAGCTGCTTCAGCAGCGATCAGGTACATTTCAGCTACCCTCATATACAGTACATCACACTCGAAACTTTCCGGGTTAGCAGACCTGAATTTTCTCTGGTAGTAATTAGGCGTACCGGTAGGAGCCCACCACACCCTTCTTCTATCGGAAGATTCTAATTGATCATAAAGATCTTTAGTTATTCTTCTTTCTACTGCAGTACCTCCGGCATAGCCCGGACAGGTCTCATCCACGAAAGATATCCAGGAAAGAATGCTCAGGTTCAGATACTGCTGGGTATTCAATGTAGAACACCACATAAACTCCGGATTCGTATTGCTGTTCATCCCGTTACCGAAATCCGAAGCACTCATAAACCCATACCCGTCTTTTGCAGCATTGGCATGTGTTAATGCCGCTGCATAATCCCTCTTATACATGGCTATTCTGGCAGCAATACCATGTGCAACGTTCAGGTTAATATGTGATTTCTCAGCATGCGTAGTTGCATCACCGCTCAATAATGCAATCGCATCATTGATATCTTTAGACATCAGATCCACAACTTCTTTAACCGTTCCTCTCGGGTTGCCCTGGGTCTCTCCTGAAGATGCCGATGTATAAATAGGCACTCCCGGAAGATCTCCACGAGGAGTCATCGATTCAGCACTTTCAAAATAAGGCTGAGAGAAGCGTGTTATCAACCTGTGATAAGCCCAGGCCCTATATGCCAGTGCCTGCCCTTTGAGGTCATTCTTATCTGCATCCGAACCATTGGCATCATCTATATTATTGATGATCGCATTGGCATTGTTGATGATACGATAGTGGAACAACCAGATATTGTATGCTTCGTTCGATGGATCCCTTGGCGCTATATATGCATAATAATTGTAGAACCAGTCAAAGCCACCTGCATCCTGGCTCACCACATCAGCACCCATCAGGTCACTCGACAAGTCAGCATTTTTAGCTCCGAAATCCCTGTGGTTATTATCCGCTTTAGCTAATTCGGAAGTCAACATCAGGGTATGGATACCGTTCAGTGCGATATAAGCCGCACTCGTGGTTTCAAATATTACTTCAGTGGTAACGGCATCGGAAGGTTTGGTATCCAGGTATTCCTTCTTACAGCCCGCCAGGCTTATCCCGACAAGGGAGAGTGCCGTGATTCCCAGTTTTATATTTTTGTTCATTTTTTCAGTTTTTTAAGTTATTTAAAGTCCGAATTTAACACCGAACATGATCGTACGGGCAGGAGTATAAGTATAATCCGACTGGCCAGAGAAGCTGGATTGCGGGTTCATACCTTGTCTTGCTGAGAACAAATGTACATTATCCAGTAATGCATAGATCCGTACATTGTTCAGCTTGATCTTATCTGTCCAGGAAGCAGGAAGCGTGTATCCGAAAGTGATATTCCTGATGTTCAGATAACTGGCATCAGTCAGGAACCTTGTAGATGCATTTCCAATATTGATGTTATTGATCTCCGTTCTTGGTAAAGAAGCGCCTGTGTTCTCGGTAGTCCAGGAGTTCAATATATCCCTGTGCCAGTTTCTACCCCAGGTTCCGGGTCCCATCAAGGATGCATATACCCCATCATAATAATCTCCACCCAGGCCATAAGCCAAAGTGAACTGCAGGTTAAATCCTTTGTAGTTCATATTGCTGACAAATGTACCAAACAGATCAGGGATCGCGGAACCCATATAAGTACGTCCGGAACTTGCTACATTAGCCCATACGGAATCCTGTACCCTGTTCCCCTCATCATCTATATTCCAGTACATCTCTGCACCTGTTGCAGGATTTACCCCGGCGTGTTCTACAATATAGAAATCATAGATAGAATGTCCTTTCTTATACTGGAATTGACCACTCAGGAATGAATCCAAACCTCCCGGCATTTCTGTAATCTCGTTCTTGAAATGTGTCAGGTTCAGGTTAACGGACCAGTCAAATCTATCGGGATTACCCAATGAATTAATGATATGACTTCCCAAGGTTACTTCCACTCCCCTGTTGAACATGGTGGCCGTATTTCTTGGCATCTCCTGGATACCCATAGAAGGAGCTGTAGGCACCATAAACAACAAATCAGACTGGGTCCTGTTGAAGAAGTTGACCTCACCATACAGTTTTTCATTGAACGCGTTGAACTCCACACCAGCATTGAACTGTCCCTGAGCTTCCCAGGTCAACGCATCATTACCCATTTCAGTCATGATACCTCCCAGGCTGTTTCCGTTGGGGAAGTTGGTGTTATAAAGAGACTGCCACACATAATATCCACCGATATTCTGGTTACCCTGGGTACCATAGCTGGCTTTTACTTTTAAAGACTTGATCGCATCCACCTCACTCATAAAATCAGCTGATTTCAGGTCATAACCCACACCCAAAGCCCAGAACGGTACTGTGTTCCACCTGGCTGTAGGAGAGAACCTGGATGTTCCATCCCACCTGGCACTTGCATCAAAGAACAATTCATTATTATGGATATAACTTGCCCCGATCAGGTAGCTCTCCATCCTGAAGAAATCATCCTGGGATGAGGCTGTAGTCTGGTTGGCCCCGGACAGGTTACTGTTACCAGGGATAGGAATACCGGTAGCATTAGCGGAGAGCGTTCTTGCAGTCAGATCATAGTTCTCATGAGCAGCAAATACATTCAGATTGCTCTTGCCTTCGTTAAAATCTTTATTATAGGTCAACATCTGCCTGAAGGTATAAATATTCTGGGTTACTGCCCTGCGGTAATTGTAACCGCCATTCAATGCAAATTGTCCATAAAACACATTATTATGATTGATATTATTGATATCATAATAATTGTAGCTCAGCATCGTATTGAATGTAAAGTTCTTCAGAAATGTCACCTCAATGTAAGGTACAGCCAATACGCTCAGGGTCTTATACTGTTCTGTATTCATAGACATAGAGCCCAAGATATTGGAGTTTTGCAGACCTGGTCTTTCTCCCATACTTGAATTGGCGATCAGTTCACTCGAAGAAGAGCTGGCTCCCCAGTCATATTTATCATTTCCCGTAATCGGATCCTGTTCGCGGTTACCGTTTTGATCATAATAATACACGGGGAATATCGGGGCAAAATCCTTGGAAATATACATCGGGTTGCCTGAAGAAGAACCTGATGATTCAAAATAATTTCCTGAGGTCAGGGTTCCTGAAAGGTTCAGGCCTACTTTAAGGTAGTCTTTAACCTGTGAATTGACATTCAGCCTTCCGGAAAAACGCTCATAATCCGAATATTTGATAAATCCCTGCTCATCCAGATATCCCAGTGAAAAATAATAATCGTTTTTACCATCGCTGTTCCCTACGTTCAGGTTGATCTCATTTCTCATTCCCACTCTTGTGATCTGATCATCCCAGTTGTCATGATATTTCAGGGAAGCTCCCGGATTTATTTTTCCGTCAACTCCCACTACCTGGTCATCCGGCACATTGTAAGAGTTGTAACCGCCCAACCTGTTGATCAATCCTTCATCAAGGCCTTCCAGACCTGAAGCGATCCTCGCAGCCTCATTGAAATCATCGAAACCTACATTATATTGTAAATTATGAACATATGCACGCCAGGCAGTCTCATAATATTCTGCTTCCGAAGTCATGATATCATAGTTTGGCAAACCTCTTTGTACAAACCCTGAACGGATATCAATATTTATAGCAGGTGCATTGTCTCTGCCTCTACCTCTTTTTGTTGTAATAACAATCACCCCGTTAGCTCCCCTGGATCCATATAGAGAAGTAGCTGTAGCGTCCTTCAGTACGGTCACATTTTCAATATCCAATGGATTAATCGCAGAAATGTCCCCTTCATAAGGAGTTCCATCCACTACGAACAACGGAGCGCTGGATCCGGTTACGGAACCAAATCCGCGGATACGGATATTCGCACCACCGCCCGGTGATCCGTCTCCTGCAAACTGCAGGCCGGGAGCGGCCCCTTCCAATGCTCTTGTGATATCTGCTACAGGCATTTTCTCAATATGCTCTGAAGAGATATTATCTGCAGCACCTACATATTTTTCTTTAGTAATCGTTCTATAACCGGTCACCACCACACCTTCCAGAGATGTAGAAGTTTTTTTCAGTATAATTCTGGAAAGGTCTCCGGCAGCTGCAACATTATGCTCCATGTTCAAATAGGAGATTTTCAATTGTGGTTCAGCTCCCTCAGGGATTTCCATCTCAAAATTACCTTCAGCATCAGTGAATGTAGACATCTTTTGGTCAATCGTTTCCACACTTGCACCAATGACAGGATTACCTGCTTCGTCTACAACCGTACCCTTTACTACTAGACCCTGACCAAATGCAAACTGCATTCCGGCTCCAAGCAAGAGGGCTAAGGATAGTACTCTTTTTTTCATAAGCAATGTAAATTATAATTTAAAAATTTGTGTTTTATAATGATTGTGTTACCCACAGTTCATTAATTTTTTATCAAAATTTGCCTTATAAATTGACAAATCAACCCGTAAAAATAGACAAATTAATGACTTGGCCAAAATTTTTTTAACATTACGATTGATTTTAATTAATAATAAGTTTAAAATCACAGCAGCACTCTTAAATTATTTCATCAGCTTTTCCCAGATCTCCGGTATTCTCCTGATCCAGTTAAGCTGCTTCATCATTACTTTTGCTTCTGCTACCGGTGATCCGAAGTAAACCTTATCTCCTTCTATGCTCGATGCTACGCCGCTCTGTGCCAATACTACAGCATTTGTCCCTATAGTCAGATCTTTGCTCACACCTACCTGCCCCCATAGCACCACATTATCCTGAATGAACGCCTTACCTCCAATGCCAACCTGTGCAGCAATCAGGCAATTCCTTCCAATAACAGTCCCATGCCCTATATGAACATGATTATCAATCTTGGTGCCTCTGCCGATGATCGTATCTCCACTCACGCCCTTGTCAATTGTAGTACCGGCCCCGATCTCCACATCATCTTCTATCACCACCCTGCCGCAGCTCTCCATCTTCGTATACTTGATGTCCTGATCTTTCTTCGCTTTATAATAAAATGCCTCCGAACCAATAACCGCACCTGAATGAATAATGACATTATCTCCAATGATACAATGATCGTAGATCGTAACGTTGGCATGGATGATGCAGTTGCTGCCTATCGTACACCTCCTGCCTATAAATACGCCGGGCTGGATTACCGTTCCCCGGCCTCTTTCTGCATCGGGAGATATCATATCCTGTGAAGGCTCGAATACCCTGAATCTTTTTACAATATTATTGTATGCATCAAATGGATGTGGTGTCACCAGTAATGCTTTACCTTCCGGAACTTCAGTAGCCTGATCTATAATGATGATATCCGCAGCCGACTGAAGTGCCTTTTTGTAATATTTTTCATTATCCACAAATGTGATGTCTCCTTTTTCCACTTTGTGAATTTCATTGATTCCCAAAGCTTCAATTTCCTTATTTCCCAGAACTTCTGCCTCTATAAAAGCTGCAATCCACTCGATAGAAAGAGATTGGTCAAACTTCATAGGGATAGCACTTTTTAACAGTGTTAATAGAAGTAGACGATATATTTTTTGTCTTCATTGGGTAATTAAAATTTAAGTAATATATTTTTTCAAAAAAACCTTAGCATCAATCCGGTTACAGCCAGTGTCAAAAAAATCCGATTTGATCAGACAAACGATCAATACGCATGGATGATCCCCTTCAGTCGATCATTCCCATCAGAAGTCATAACCCAGGGATATATGCCACAGGTCCCTGTTCTCAATATTTCTCGCATAATCTATCCTCAGGAAATAACTGTATACATACATCCTCAGCCCCAAACCATACCCTAATGCCAATTGGTTGGGATAAGGATACGGTATCTGTACCGTCAATTGAGGATCAAACCTGTTCGGGTAATAAAAAATATTGTTCCGGGTCAGGTTATTATCTGGCAGGATACCTTCCCAGGCCGATCCGATATCCAGGAATCCTACCAACTGAAGGTTTTTCAGAAATAAAGAGGAGACCGACCTATGGGTAAAAGTAGTGATTAAAGGTAACCTTAATTCTATATTAGACAGCAAATAAGTATTTCCGTTTCTCGCATTCTGCGTATAACCCCGCAAATTGGTGGTCAAGGCCTGAAATGCATATGTGTTCATTAAAGTAGGCTGCAGTAAATTATTGTAAGTAGGATTGAACTGATTATCCACTCCTCCCAGGACGTACATGATCTGCTGATTGCCACCTGAATGCGCCCCTGCGCCGCGAATTGCCAGAATAAAGTCTTTGTAAATCGGTCTATAGTACCGGATATCAAATCCAAAGTTGTAGAAACCGCCCAGCTTATTATTGATGGTCCCGTTCTGGTCTCCGTAAAATTCATTTTCTACCTGAAATTTATACAAATACTCACCATAGACCTTATACCTCATTCCATTAAATATATTCAAGGCCGGGGTCTTGGTATCATCGTGCACAAATTCGAAACGGCTCATGGAATACCGTTCCAGCATATCCGGTATAATGAGCCCTACATATTCGCTTGCCTTTAAGATCGTCCTGTCCTCTCTGAGACTGATATAAGCACGAAGGCTGTTCGTCCTGTCCAGCGGATAAATAAAATTGGCCTGAAGTATCGTCATTCTGGATTTAGAGGGAATACTGGCAGGTATAATTCCTGCCCCAGTCACTACTCCTACCAATGTGGTAAAACTATTGTTCTGCAAGAATCCCGTAATACCCCAGTCAAGCCGGCTCTTCAGGTTCTCATATTTCAACAGGTAAGAAAGGGTAAAATCGGGATTGAACCTGAGTCCTCCTGTAATCCGGTGATCCTCAAGCCTGTCTTTCATAACGATGGTCATCATACCACCGAAATCAGGATTGGAAATAGATCCGAAGTTGCCGCTATAACTTTGGTATTTACTGAAAACCAGGCTATTGTCCAAATGAGCAGAAAATGAGGAGGTGTGAAATGCTCTTTTATACGGGTTAGACCTCAGCTTGATATAAGAGCTGTCTACAAAAACAATTTGCTTCCCATCACTCCTGTCACCGTCTGTGACTATATAGGTTTTAGTCGTATCATACTGGCCGGAATCACTGACATTCATCTGGTCTGCAAATGCTATAGATTCTTTATCCAGGGGTACAATATCATGTTCCGTTTCGCGGTACTCAAATTCTGTAATAAAATCATCACCTGATTTTACTTCGAAATAACTTCTTTCGTTTTGGATAAGCTCCAGTTCACCGGAATCTTCTCTTCTGTCCTCGCCGACGGACCTGATAAAGATCGGCTCTTTTATTTCCAGATCTCCGGCTGGTTCAGGGGAACTTACTTTCCGAAAGAATATCTTGTATTGATTATCATCCTGGATGACTTCCGCTATCTTACCGGAGGCCGCATTGTATTGCTGTGAAATGATATTGCTGGAATAGTTCGTTACGGCCACACTGTAAGCTGTATCCTTATTATTTTCATCCCGGTTGAACAGTACCACATACCTGTTCTGAATACCGGATTTGTCGCTCAGATAAGCATAATAATCCGGGCCATAGGGTATGACCTGCTGTATTTTCTCATCTTTCACTTTGGTCAGCTGCAGTAAATCCATACTCTTGGTGGTATGGAAATAAAAGAAAGCATTCAAAGGCTGTGTAGGCAATTCATTCGGAAGGGCTTTGATATTCATAAACGGCAATGGCCGGTTGGACAGGAAAGCAATCCCTTTGCGGGCACCTCCGGTGATGAATACAGGGGAGAGGTCATCATATGTATCATCTGTCAATTGGGTAAATCTTCCGAACCTGTATTGATATTCGTAAAGATCGCTCTGCCCGTTTTTGATAGCGGAAAGCACCACGTGCTCATCATCTTCCATAAAGGTAAATCCCTGTATCCTGTCGAAACGGTTATACTTGATCTCATAATTGAAATATTCGCCTTTTACCGCATCATAGATCCGGAAGAATAATTTCCCTTTTTTGGGATAAATAATCCCTAATTTAAACCCGGTATTGGACCATGCCAACAGTGGATAATCCGGATCAGGATCAGCAGTATGATCCAAAACACCTCCGCTGAAGATGACACCCCTTGTTCTCTCTACCGTCTGCCTTTGGTTATTGGTTTTTTCCAGATAAACCCGGTATTCCCCTTTCTCCCATTCAACATAGGCGATATCCGAGCCCCGAGGGGAAACTTTGACCTCCGTGATAACAATATCATCATTGCCCCGCGTAATGGTAAACAAGGCGGAGTCATTGACAGGATCTTCCGTCAGCTGCTTTTCAAACTGGTATCTATTCCTGAAATGAGCGATGACCGAGTCACTTATTTGATGCTGATTCAGCTGATATTTGCTTTTTAAGGCACTATTCAGCCTGTTTTTCTGAAGAATCAAAAAGTAAAGATTTCTGACTTCATTTTTTCCATACCTGTCTGCAATAAACTTCCAGAATGCTCTCCCTGCCAACTGCTCATCATGCCGGATAACCTGCTCAAAATATACTTTATCCTTATTCAGTAATTGCTTGAACTCTTCTTCAGCATCCGTATCCCAACCAAATACAGTGTAATCAATGTAACCGCTACTCACCCAGGTGGGAATCTTTTGGCTGAGCGCATTCCTGGCAAAGGATTTGACATCATCTCCCAAAAGCGCTCTCTCCATGATCACCTGGGCCATACCTCTCCTGAGCTGTTTCTTCAGATCCTTATGCTCCCCTGTAAAATAAATCACCAGTTTATCTCCTGCTACTTTTACATTCCCGGCAAAAGGATCAGACACTTCCAGCTCTGTATTGAAATCTACGTTGGACTGCAGATACTCATCATAGTTATTATACAGAATAATATTGAGCATCTGGGGGAAATTACTGTTCATGGTACGCTCTATGGCTTTGACATCCTGGTCAGCCTGTTCAGAGATGAATTTAGCCAATTCCGCTCCTCCACGATCGTAATAATAGACTCTGAATCTCTGGGATTCGTAATATCTCCAGTCAAACTTACGCCTTTGCACCCTATTCTTTCCAAAGGTCTCCAGGCTCAACTGAGCATTGGAAAACTCCGCACAGAATAACACCAGGAGTACGATCGCTATTAATCTTGAAATAATTTTCATTCGACAGCTTTACAAAGTAAACGCTAAGTTAATTAATAAAATTATTCTATCATCGGCATTGCTCAGATTTCATATTGCTTTACAAATCCGGGCACTTCCTTCCTGCCATATCGCTTCCGGCAATAACCGAACCGAAATTTAAATTACAAAGGACAAAGCCCAGGGAGAAAACGGCCTATTCGTCTTCCAAGATATCCTGATCCGCATCCGCTCCGGCATTTTCCTCCAGCTTTACATTGTTCTCCGGTTCATACTCCTCCTCTTCCTGCCTGGCCTGTTCATAAACATAATGGGCCTTAACCGTGAGGTGCAGCTGGTCTTTTAAGGTCTGCAATATCGGGAATCGCGCAGCCATCTGATCAAAAATTTCATTCTTGGTTAGCACCCTGTCCAGGATGCCTGTATTTTCGGATTCCTCAAGGGTGATCCGGACCTTTAGCTTGGGATTGTGCACTTTGGCAGAGATGAAGTCGGCCAGGTCATTGCGGATACTATTGAGTGTATTGTACTGCAAATGCATATGGGTGGTACACTGTATAGTAAGTGGATCTTCCAATTTGAATTTACATTGTCTCAATTGCGTTTTCACCAGGTCTTTTCCTTCTTGCTCCAGCTCCAGGGCATATTCATCTATGTAATGCTGGAGCGCAGCTGCATCGAGTTCTTTGACCGGATCACTCTGCCCGCTGTTCTGCCTGGTTTTCTCTTTTAACCTTTCAAGAAAACCCGGCCCCATTTTCTCTTTGGAATGTACAGGACTGGGGGAAGCCGGAAGTAGTCCGGGAGCATGCTGAGGAGATGATGTACCGGCAATAGGCCCTGTGGCAGCAGCCGGAGATGGATCCTGACCCAATCCATCCATTTCCGGATCTGCAACGGAAGTGATGTCCGGTGAAGGTATATCATATTTACTTTTATTGCCTTCAGGATCCTCAAGAAGCGATTTCAGTTTTTTTTTACCTGGTCATCCTTTAATAATTGTGCCAGGGAAATCGCATCCTGAAGGTAAGCCAGCTTGATAAAGCATAGCTCAGTGTGCATCCTTTTATTGATCGCATTACCATATTGCAGCTCTGCTTCATTGATGACCTTAAGCGAAGAGATGATATAAGACTCGGGAATGATCCTGGCCGTATCGGCATACTTCTGTTTATGAAACTCTGAGATATCCAGAAGTGCCGCCATTTTTGCATCCTTGCACAATAGCAGGTTGCGGTAATGCTCGGCTAATCCGTTGAGCAACATATTACCTTCAAACCCTTTTTGAATCAGGTCGTCGAATACAAGCAATACCTCGCCGTAATCCTGTGCCAATAACAACTCGGTTATTTTAAAATAGACATCGGCATCCAGCATATTCAGGTGCTCTATGGTAGCGGTATACGTGATATTGCCATTGGTAAAGCTTGCCAGGCGGTCCAGCATAGACAAAGCGTCCCGCATACAGCCTTCACTGTTTCTGGCAATGATATGCAATGCTGATTCTTCTGATTGTGTCTGTTCTTTCCGGCAGATCTGATCCAGATGCTGTACAATATCATTGTTTTGTATACGCTTGAAGTCAAATATCTGACATCGGGAGAGAATAGTCGGCAGTATTTTGTGCTTCTCGGTAGTGGCCAGAATAAAAATAGCATGAGCAGGCGGCTCTTCGAGTGTCTTGAGAAATGCATTGAATGCTGAAGTACTGAGCATGTGCACCTCATCTATAATATAAACTTTATATGTACCGGATTGGGGCGCATACCTTACCTGCTCAGTCAGTGCGCGGATATCATCTACGGAATTATTGGAAGCAGCATCCAGCTCGAATACATTCAGGGTGCTGTTCTCCTGAAAGGTCCGGCAACAATCACATTGACCACAGGCTTCCATATCTGCCGTCGGCTGCGCGCAATTGATCGTCTTAGCCAATATTCTCGCACAGGTCGTCTTACCCACCCCTCTGGGTCCGCAAAATAAATAAGCATGTGCCAAATGACTATTCCTGATGGCATTTTTCAGGGTTTCCGTGATGTGTTGCTGACCGACCACGGTCTCAAAAGTCTGTGGCCTGTATTTCCTGGCTGAAACAATATACTGATCCGACATAAGGTGCAATTTCCGACTTTTTTCTGAGAAATGAGCATAATCCTGGCTATATGCAGATCAATAAATCCATAGATTTTTTTTATTATTTTGCAAATTACAGGGCAATAAAACAGGCCGGAGAAAAAACATCCCCGGCCTGTTCCTATGACATTCATTTATCCTGGTTAACGGGCTATATTGATGGCTCTTTTTTCACGGATGACCGTGACTTTAATCTGCCCCGGGTATTGCATCTCGTTCTGGATCTTTTCCGCAATCTCAAAGCTCAGCTTATCGCTTTCCGCATCAGATATTTTCTCTGCCTCTACCAATACCCGCAGTTCTCTCCCGGCCTGGATAGCATATGCTTTCTCTACACCGTTATAACTGATTGCAAGGTTCTCCAGGTCTTTGATACGCTGCATATAGCTCTGCATGATCTCCCTTCTGGCGCCAGGACGGGCCCCGCTCATCGCATCACAGGCCTGGATGATCGGTGAGATGATAAAAGACATCTCCATTTCATCGTGGTGCGCGCCGATCGCATTAACTACGGCAGGATGTTCACCACATTTCTCTGCCAGCTTTGCTCCATATAATGCATGACTCAGTTCTGTCTCATCCTCAGGCACTTTACCGATATCATGCAGCAACCCTGCACGCTTGGCCAGCTTGACCACTTTCTGGCCAAGCCCCAGCTCTGCAGCCATAATGGCACAGAGGTTGGCAGTCTCTTTAGAGTGATGGAGGAGGTTCTGTCCATAGGAAGACCGGAACCTCATCCTTCCGACCATCTTGATCAGGTCCTTGTGAAGACCATGAATCCCCAGCTCTATTACCGTTCTTTCACCGATCTCCATCAATTGCTCATCCAGCAGGGTTTTGGTCTTCGCCACTACTTCTTCGATCCGGGCAGGATGGATCCTGCCGTCCTGAACAAGCTTCTGGAGAGACAGCCTGGCTACTTCTCTCCGAATCGGGTCGAAGCAGGAAAGAACAATTGCTTCCGGTGTATCATCAATAATCAGATCTACGCCGGTAGCTGCTTCGATGGCTCTGATATTCCTTCCTTCACGGCCGATGATCTGGCCTTTGATCTCATCCGTCTCCAGGTTGAATACGGTAATCGCATTCTCAATAGTCTGCTCTGCAGCTACGCGCTGAATGGTCTGGATGACAATTTTCTTGGCTTCCTTATTGGCTGTAAGCTTGGCTTCCTCTACAATCTCCTTGATATGAGCCATGGCATTAGTTTTGGCCTCTTCCTTGAGCGCCTCGATCAGCTCCTGCTTGGCTTCTTCCTGAGATAAATTCGCTACCTTCTCCAGTCTTTTGACCTGCTCTTCCTGGTGCTTCTCTAACTCCGCCCTCTTGATTCCCGCTATCTCCAGCTGCTTTTCGAGATTTTCCTTGAGGATGTTGTTCTCGTTGGTTTGTTTCTGTACTGCATTGATCTTGTCATTGAGCGATTGTTCCTTTTGTTTGAGCTTTTGTTCCTGTTCAGCAATCCTGGAATTCTTTTGGATAACTTCCTTTTCGTGCTCGGATTTAAGTTGCAGGTACTTTTCCTTGGCTTCTAAGATTCTTTTCTCTTTGAGGGTTTCACTCTTATGATTTGCTTCTTGAATGATGATCTCGGCTTGTCTTTCGGCCTCAGCAATTTTACCGGCTGTATTTTTGGCAAATATTGCTTTTCCAAGAAATATACCAATCACTAAAGCCACCACTGCCGAAACCACTGCGATTAACATTGGGTCCATTGTTCTATACTAGTTTATCTGTTGATTTAAAAAAAGTTAATGAATAAAAATCATGTCTATATAAGACGGCATGTGCTGCGAAGATAAGAAAAAAAGAAACCCAAAAAATGGTTTGTATTAAAATGATAAGCAGCGGATAAATATCTTCCCGGGGTCCCTTTTGCTTTTGCCGGAGAACCTAAAGAAAAAGCAAACTAAAGGCTGAACACATTCATTTCAGAAAAAACACCCGCTTAACAGCCATTGTACGGGAAGTCGGACCAGATATGAATTATTTTTTAAATACAGACTGAAAGTCTTAATTTTGCTGACTTTTTAAAAAATTGTAATCACATAATTATTTAAATACGCTATGGCCAACAACAAAATAGTAGAACTATTGGGCAATGAAGCCGACTCTCTTTTGAACCACAAATGTGGTACGATTACCAAGGATATACTGCACCTTCCTTCTCCTTCGCATATCGACGATGTATGGGGTGTTTCCAACAGGAATATCCAGACTTTGCGTAGCCTGCAAGCCATTCAGGATCACGGAAGGCTTGGGGGAACAGGGTATGTATCCATCCTGCCTGTAGATCAGGGCGTAGAACACAGCGGCGGTGCTTCATTTGCTCCAAATCCTATCTATTTTGACCCGGAAAATATTGTGAAATTAGCTATCGAAGGAGGATGTAATGCCGTAGCTTCGACTTATGGTGTACTGGGAGCCGTAGCCCGTAAATATGCCCATAAGATCCCGTTTATCGTAAAGATCAACCACAATGAATTCCTCTCTTATCCCGATAGTTATGACCAGATCATGTTCGGGTCGATCAAGAATGCCTGGGAAATGGGTGCAGTAGCAGTAGGAGCCACTATTTATTTCGGCTCTGCGGAAAGCAACCGCCAGATCGTGGAAGTAGCGAAAGCTTTCGAATATGCACATTCCCTGGGTATGGCCACCGTATTATGGTGCTACTTAAGAAACAGCAGCTTCAAAGCGGATGGTGTAGATTATCATGCTTCTGCCGACCTTACCGCACAGGCTAACCACCTGGGTGTAACTATTCAGGCGGACATCATCAAACAAAAGCTACCTACCAACAATGGCGGATACAATGCCATCAAAGTAGGTAAGTCTCATAAACTGGTATATGAAAAACTCACCTCCGAACATCCAATAGACCTGTGCAGATACCAGGTAGCCAACTGCTATATGGGGCGTGCAGGATTAATCAACTCGGGTGGTGAATCCAAAGGACAGACTGACCTCGCCGAAGCAGTGACCACAGCAGTGATCAATAAGAGAGCCGGGGGGATGGGCCTGATCTCCGGGCGTAAGGCGTTCCAGAAGGATATGAAAGTGGGCGTGGAATTACTGAACGCTATCCAGGATGTGTACCTGGATGAGAACATCACGATTGCCTGACAAAACATATGATTTTCCAAAAGCCCCGGACACGTCCGGGGCTTTTTTTACTGCTTTTTGTTTTTTTGAGGAGAAGAAAGAAAAATAACCTTATTCGGCTTCTCTGAATGAAGGATTGAGATAACCGGACATTGTCTCAATGTAGATACATCCCGGGGCAGAAGAATCGTGACGCATCTTTGCTGCCATATCATTGAGCAGGTATTGCATTTTCTCGCCTTTCTTATGATCAAAAGGACAAGATAAGCGTAAGCTTTCATTGAGCTCCTTGAGCTTCTCCTTCATCACCCTGATATACGGTACATTCTTCTGCATCAGGTACCATTCTGCGAACTGGTGGATATGAAAATTGATAATATTCCTGACCCTGGGCACTTCTGCCATGCGCATTTTCAATGTCTGGTCATTGATCTTGCTGAGCTCATCCACATTGGCTAAGTGCAGGTTAGGGTAAGTGCCTAATATGGGGTCTATATTATTGGGGACAGATAGGTCAATCAGGATTTTCTCAGAGACCTTATCGAAATGTTTTTCGGCCAATACCGGGATAGGCGCATTGGTAGCTACAATGATCAGCGATGCAGCTTTGAGCTCTTCCTCGAGCTGGTCAAGGGGCTTCCACTGAATACCCAGTTCCCGTGCTACACGCATTGCTTTGCTTTGTGTCCTGTTGATGATCGTAATGTGCTCCGGCCGTGAATAGGACAATAGATTCCGGATGGCTGCTACACCCATTTTCCCGCTACCGACGATCAGGATGGATTCCAGCGCAAGGTTTCTGGATTTATTCTGTGCGTATTGAACAGCCGCATAAGATACAGATACCGTACCACTGCTCAGTTTGGTCTTGGACCGGATATCCCTTGAGGACTGTAATGCTGATTGGAATAACCGCTGCAGGAACACGCCTAGTTTCTCACACTCGGAAGAAAGTCTTACTGCTTCCTTGAGCTGTCCTACAATCTCATAATCACCCAGGATCTGGGAATCCAGACCGGCAGCCACATTGTAGAGATGCAATACTGCTTCATTGGCATTTTTTTGATAACATTGTTTTACAAACAACTCCCTGGAGCCCTGGGTCTGGGTACAAAGGAGATCTGCCAGCTGGGCGGGGTGCTCACAGAGACCATAAATCTCTGTACGATTACATGTAGACAGGATAAATAACTCAGAGACCTGATAAAGTACCGCAGTATCTAAAATACGCTGGTTCTGCTCGTTATTAATTGCAAAAACACCTCTTACACCGGTATCTGCTTTGCGATAATTGATGCCTACTACCCAGAAATTTGCCAGCCCTAATGTTGTTTCTACGTACATGAATGATTCCCTATACCGATTCAGGCAAAATTACCACGCAAAAAAGGTATTCCATAATATATTCAGTCATGAGTTTGTCATTTAGGGTAATATGCTTTTTGAATTTCACAGTAACAGAAAGGATGGGGCCAAAAGAGCCCGGCATCCCTGTTACAGCTAAAGGAATAGGATAAAGTACTCACTATCCGCTTTATACCCAGTTAATGGTTGTCTTCCCTGTATCAATCCATATTGATTTTTTATCATCATATGAAAAAAGCACAGCTGTATGCCGTGCCTTGGTTATAAGAATGCCTTATTTTAAAGTTTTCCGGTGGGTAAGCGCTATCCTATCGCCGACTGGATTCGTGCATAAATATCATCTATGCTACCCACACCTTCAACGGCTTTGAGTTTACCCCGGGCCTGATAATAATCAGCTACAGGAGTAGTCTTATCCAGGTATTCCCTGATTCTTTTCGCAATTGTTTCTTCATTATCATCTGTACGCCCTTCTATCTCTCCCCTCTTCAGGAGACGGCCTTTTAATTCCTCAGATGGCACTTCCAATGACAGCAATATAGATATAGGCGTACCCAACTCATCCATCAACCTGTCCAAAGCTTCTGCCTGGGCTACAGTACGCGGGAATCCATCAAAAATAAATCCTTTGGCATCAGGATTTTGGGACAACTTACTTTTGATCATACCAATGACAATATCGTCCGATACCAGCTTCCCTTCATCCATTATTTTTTTAGCCTCAATGCCTAAAGGAGTCTCCCTGCTCACCTCATCCCGCAGGATATTGCCTGTAGAAAGATGAACCAATTGGTAATCCTGTATTAACTTTTCAGACTGGGTACCTTTTCCGCTTCCCGGAGGGCCAAATAAAATAACGTTCAGCATAACTATAATATATCAATTTCAAATAATAAAGTGCAAATTTATAGAATTCTCCCATAATGACTTGGTATTAAGGAGAATCAATTGGTCAATTGGAATAGTTCCCGGATCAAGGATTGCCCCTGGTCAGCTATGTACCATTCACTGACCCGTGCTTCCAATTCTGAAAATTTCACCTGCCGGTCTTTTAATTCCCGGTACAGTTCCTGGCAGGCCACAGGTCTGGGACCCCAGACGGCTTTCTCTTTTCCGGCTTCTTCGATGATCAGCTTGGGTATACTCTTACCGCCATTGGTCAGGTACTGCCCGATCGCTTCAGGATGGGTATCCCTTAAGATGATTTTCAGCTCAATCCTGCGATTTGATTGCGCCATCTGAGCCAGGACAGGAAGAATGTGCGCACTATCCCCACACCATCCTTCGGTAATGACATACCAGGTCTGGCCAGGCAGTGACACGATCTTCAGTTTCATCTCTTCATCAATCGGATCCTGCTGATTCCAGTGAAGCATTTTCTCTAAATTGATCTTTGCAAAATGTACGTATACAGGTTGATCACTGTGGCTCGTGGTCTTGCCTTCTGCTAATAACGATTGACACATTTCCAGAAAAGATGCATAGGAATATACATTGCTGATACCTTTTAATACGGAAAGCGCTGATGTACTCATTTTATTGGATTATAGGACGATGAAAAGCCGTATCTGCTGATGAATTGCAGGATTTATTTTTTTGAATTCAGGCAGATGATTAGATTTGCGCATCAATTGGTCTTATGAAAAAACTCAAAATATCTGAAAATCTATACCTGGCAGACTCCAAAGGTAAAGGTTTAGGTGTATTTACCAAAAAATCCATTCCTGCCAAGAAAATTGTAGAAAGGTCCACAGTATTGGTCTTCAGCCCTAAGGAACGCAAACTCCTGGAACAAACCGGCTTGCATAATTATATCTTCGAATGGGCGGAAGACAATAAATCCTGCTGCGTAGCTTTAGGATATCTGTCTATGTATAATCACAGCTATCATTCCAATTGTGAATACATCATGGACTTCGAAAAGAAAACCATGGTGATTAAGACAGTAAAGGATATCAAAGCGGGGGAAGAACTGACGATCAATTACAATGGCGAGGTAGATAATGAAAACGAACTTTGGTTTGAAGTCCTGTAATTCTTCTCCGTCATTTAACCTAAGCGAAACGAAGTGAAGAAGCTACTATAAAGCAGCATGTTTTAAAAAACATCGGAAAGGTATATAATATTTAACCGGTACCGGTCGTTATTCAAAAAATAAAAACCTCATTTGTACATGAGGAAAAGCTTTAAACTTAAACACAACAATCATGAAAAAAATCATTTTACTGGGCCTGGCGCTTTTGACATTTGCGGGCATACATACAGTATCTGCGCAGGATGATGAAGAGGAAACACAGGAAAGGCTCGAAAAGCAAAAGCTATGGGACAGCTATGGCAATAACTTCATCAGGGGATACCTGCTCAGACTGGGGGATGATGACAATATCGGGATCGGAGTCGAATATGAACGTATCGTGGACAAACAACGCAAAGTAAGTATCGTTATTCCTTTTACCTACTCTTTTGGAAGTACAGATGGTTACAACTTCCCCAGTAATGAAACAAGTAATTATTTCTATTTTAATCCGGGATTAAAATTCTATCCGTTCGGGCAGCGCAAAGTTACTTATGCGATCGGGCCATCCCTGATGTTTGGAACAGGCAAAATGACAGGTTATTATGACGATCCGAATACCGGGATCTGGAATTATGGGAGCATGCAAAGAACCACATTTGGCGTTCTGGCCAATAACTACCTGAATGTTCAGCTGACGCAGCATTTTTGTTTCAGCGCAGACCTGGGATTAGGGATCGCCTACTGGACCAGGGAGCGATATTCGAATATCGATCGCACCTATAATATAGATCCGAGATTTACTGCCAGCTTCGGTTTGGGATTCGGATACCGCTTTTAGTATTCCAGCCATTCCGGCCTTATCTTTTTAAAAAATAATGCGACATTTGTTCGCATTATTTTTTTTGATTTACTTTGAATCCTATCCATTTCTGATAACCCATTGCAAACATGAAGGAAATCTATTTAAAGGAACTCAGGTCATTTTTCAGCTCAATGATCGGTTATGTCGTATTGCTGGCATTCCTCGTGATGTCCGGTATCCTGCTGTGGGTGCTGCCGGATACCAGCATCCTGGAATACGGGTATGCGAGCTTGGACCAGTTTTTCAGGATAGCGCCCTGGCTGCTTTTATTCCTTATCCCCGCTGTGACGATGCGTTCGTTTTCAGATGAGTACAAAGGAGGTACGATAGAATGGCTGTATACCAAACCGATAAGCAGCCTGCAGATTATTGCAGGAAAATACCTGGCAGCATTGACTTTAGTCATTATCGGGATACTCCCTACTTTAATATACTTATTCAGTATCGTTTGGCTCAGTGCTGACGGTGCGGCATTAGATACAGGAGGCATTATCGGTTCTTATATAGGATTGATATTTCTTTGCGGTGCATTCACGGGAATCGGGATATTTTGTTCTGCAATTACAGATTCACAGATCGTGAGCTTTATCATTGCCCTGATCCTGTGCTATATTCTATACAGCGGCTTTGAAGCCTTGAGCAGGATTACATCGTTTGCCGGTGGAGCCGATTATTATCTGGAAATGATCGGTGTGGATTATCATTACAGGAATATGAGCAGAGGGGTGATCGGATTCAGAAATGTAGTTTATTTCCTTTCATTGATCTTCCTGTTCTTCCTCCTCACCCGGGCCATGCTCCAAAGAAAAAGAGAAATGTGATCCTATGATGCGACAAGGTAAAGTCTATAAATCTACAGGCAATCAGTACCTGGTCAGAGATGAGCAGCACTTCTGGACCTGTATCCTCAAAGGAAAATTAAAAATAGATGAAAATATCACTTCCTCCAATCCTATAGCAGTAGGAGATATGGTGGAGTTTGAGATAGACAACGAAGAGACCAGGCAGGGCATCATCAAGGAAATATTACCCCGTACCAATTATATAGTCAGGGAATCACCACAGAACAGGAAGCACCAGCAGCACATTATCGCCTCCAACCTTGACCAGGCTATTATTATTGCCACCTTATATCAACCAAGGACTTCCCTGGGCTTTATAGACAGGTTCCTGGTTACGGCAGAAGCCTATCACATCCCTGCTCTTATAGTATTCAACAAATCGGACCTGTATGATACAGAGGACCAGGAAGAACTGGATCATATCCGGGGAATATACCAGCGTGCAGGCTATGAAATATTATTGGTGTCCGCTATCTCCAAAGATGGTGCTACAGTATTAAAAGAAAAGCTGAAAGGTAAAAGCAGCCTACTGTCCGGTCATAGCGGCGTGGGCAAAAGCTCGATCATCAATTTACTGAATGCAAAGCAACAGATCAAGGTCCGGGAAGTATCAGAATGGAGTGGAAAAGGAAAGCATACGACCACATTTGCAGAAATGATGGATTTACCTTTTGGCGGACAGATCATTGACACTCCCGGTGTCAAAGAGTTTGGGATCGTGAATATAGAACGGGAAGAGCTGGCACACTACTTCCCGGAAATGAGGACAAAAATACCTGCATGCAGATTCAATAACTGTATGCATCTTAATGAACCCGGTTGTGCCATAAAGGCAGGAACAGAAGACGGGTCCGTAGCCATAGAAAGGTATGAAAGCTATATCAGCATTCTGGATTCTATACCTGCGCACAATTATTGATTCCGGGCCTGCTTCCCGGTATTAAAGCCAAGAACCATCTTCCGGACAGCCTGTTATCAGCTATGAATCTTATATCCAAAGATGACGGCATTGTCCAATGTATTCGTACCGTTCGCTCTCATCAGTTCCATCACATTTCTGATATGGACAGGGATACGGTCCGGGGGTGTCTGGGCATTCACTGTTTCAATATTTGCCTGTGGGATACTTTGCTGCTTGAGGATAGAGGCTATATTTACAGAATCATAAGCCTGCTTCATTCCCAGTTCATGCCGGGTAATGCTGGTAAAGTGCGCTGCCATTTTCAATAATTGCTCTACTGCCCTGGCCTGGTCACCCTTCTCCAAAGCGGCATTCATCGGATTAATGATCTCTTTCATAATGTGACCATAATAGGTTTTATTGAACTGGGCATTTTGATTCAGTTTATCCTGCAATTGTTCCAGTTCATACTTCATTTGCTTCCTGTCCGTTTGTAATTGTTTTTTCTCTGCCTGGAGCTTGCTGATTTTTTCTTTTGCAGCATCCAGGATTTTCTTAGGATCATCCTTGACCTGTGCAATAGTCTCTTCAAAATTGGGTTCTTCATCATTTTTTACTGCGGAAGGAGCTTCTTCTTCGAGGGGTGGCCTGCGTTTAGCTACTGCAACGATAACGGCACCGATCATAATACCGATCAGGAGTGCAATGGCGGTATGCTTCCAGTTGATGCTTTCCGTTTCATCACGGGATCCGGGTGCCTGACCCCCGATTTCTTCCTGCCGGGCAGTTCTCCCGCCGTCTTCCGATGGTGTAAGGATTACGCCTTCCGGAGTAGCTGCAGTGAGGTTGATCATTTTATCGATCGCATCTATTTTTGGAAACGGGCCTTCAAATTTTTCTTTGATCTCATCCTTATCGATAATCATGATCGATGAGATCACATCCTTATCCTGCTCATTGACGAGTTTAAAATTCCGTTCATTGGCCTGTTTTGTAATCCTGAATGTATCACTGACCCCTTCCCCGGAGATGATAAACTGGGAATCATTGGCCCTCAGGTTTAGGGTTTTGGACACAATTCTCAGATCTACCTTTCTCTGCGCACCCGATGGAACAGCATGGATAAGCGGTATGAAGAGGAACAGAAAAAATAATCTTTTCATTGCTTTTTTATTTATGGATGTCTTATTGATTTAAACTTTGAATACCCTGCTAAAAGAACAAAGGGTTGTCATCTGATCTTGTGGTCTTTCCTGCATTCTGCCCGTCGGAGTTGAAATCCGGCGGATAGTAATCATCAGGAGAATAATCGTCCCTGTGCTTATTACCTGATTTGTCAGCCTTAACAATGGCCTCGGTATGGATACTTTGGATGTATTCCTCATCCATATAATTAGGAAAAAGGGAAGGTACAATCAAAGATTTATCGCCGGAACCTCCTTCATCGATCTCTTCCAGGGCAGATACATAATTGACTTTATTACCAATCTTTCTTCGCATCACGAACCCCCGCTGGGTAAAGTCTATACTGGCTGTATAAGGAATCCCAGGCTGTGTCGTCAGAAATTCATCATTCCGTATGGAGTAACGTTTGCAGCCGATCAGGAACTGGGAGCGCTGCAGTACATTGAAGTTGACATTATCCTCTACAGATACCACTTCATCTATATGTTCCATATCCGCCAGGTCATTGATGAAGAAATTGAATATTTTTTTACTCAGGGATACCTTCGGCCTGGTGTGTATCTCACTCTGCGGCATATCCTGAACGGACTTATAGATCAGCTGCACGGGATATCCTGTCACTTCCGCGTTGAGCTTAATCGAGTTGTTGAATACTCCTTTGATGCAGATGTCTTTCAATTCATTGCCTTGAAGTAAGGTGATTTTATCTTTGGGAATACCGAGGTCCTGGTTCAGCTTATCTTTCATCATATCTGCCAGTTGCCTGAATTTAAAGGCCCTTCCGGTTAGCACTACCCCTGAAAGGGAAAGATCCTCCTTGTTGTCTTTAATGATCTTCAGATAGGACACGACATTATTCACTATGAAATGACAGGCATTGGTAATATATCCGTAAAAATCACTGATTCCGTTTACTTTGGTCAGGAGATTGGTGACTGCGTCAATGCCGACATTTGCCGCTACCAGGTTTTCGAAATTGATATCTCCGTCATAAGCTTCTAACCAGCTTTTCTTAATGCTGGCTTCGAATTCTTTCTCTTTGTAATTGAATTTGAGTCTTTCGATCTGGTTATAAAACTTATTCCGGCTTTCGAGATCATTGCTCTTTAATACATCTATGATCCTGTTCCTGATGTACAGTACATCCGCACCATATTCAGGGTTCTGCTCACGGATGAAGTGCATAACGGTCTCAAAGACCCCATAGGTCAGCATATTACCGGCGCCTGTAAAACCGTTTCTATACACAGGCTTCAGGTTATAAAGATTCTTTGCACCGGTACGGATTATCGAAAAGTCAGTAGTTCCCTTGCCGGAATCAATGATGATATAATCTTTATTGTTCTGGATGTGAACATTGTTCTTATTGATATACCCGATGAAGGACGCATCACTTTCTGAAATGGTGAGGATCTCCCAGGCACCGATCTTACCCCGGTACTCTTCTGATTTACTCAATGCCTCGAAGATCATGTTCAGGTGATGCTGTGTCTTGTTAATATCTTTGGTATCATAGTTATTGGGCACCAGGAGCATCATACGGATATTCCGCTTGGAGTTATCATACCTGATGAACTCTTTTTTCAAAAAAGAGACAATCATGATCTCCAGTATCGAATTATATACCTTTTGCTTGAGCTCCCGCAACTTCAGCGTGATCGGGTAGCCGTCCTTCTCAATCTCAAAATTATAATCCTCGAGCAGGCGTTCGTGCTTGTGCAGGATTTTCAGATTAGGCAGCTGATAGTATTTTGCTTTTTCCAGTGTCGTGAACCCATCTTCGATATTGACCAGCATCTTCAGGTTCTCTGCCGTATTCTTGATGAAGGGCTCCTGGTCTACATTCTTGTAAGCACCTGTCAATTGCTCTTTGAGAAAAAACAAAGACTTATAAAAGTCCGTTCCTTTCTCTTCCTGGTAGAAATCATAAGCAGACTCCCTGGGAATCCATCCCTGGTTCTTGTGGTAGGCAACGATGTTCCTGAACAGGTTCTCATTGTCCGCAGATTGTGCATGGAACGGGGCAATGGCTTCGTATCGCTTAACGGCCATCTGGCTGGATTCAGATCCGAAATCCAGGGCTATTCCCAGGAATGATGCAGGATGGGATAAAGTAACGATAATACTATTCTCATAGATATGACCCTTGACATTCAGCTCGAAGATCACTTCCATACTGGTATCATCGTACTGCTGATCCGAAAGCCCTCCCTTTAGAATAGCATCCAGCTTATAAGCATAGTCATTGGATGTGAAAGCCAATGTTATCTGATTCGATATATCTCCCAGGTCTTCTCTTTTTTCCTGGATGGCAATAACCGGATCCGGTGCCTTTACTTTCGGTTTATTGTATTCCGCTAAGGCCTCGATCTCTTCAAAACTGATATCTGCCCTTGGTTCAGGTTTTGCTATAGCCGGCTCAAAATCAACCTGTGCCGTTTCCTTCTTTTCCAACCTGATAAAAATTTTATTTCCATCCCGTAAAGCTTCCACTTTACAGTCCCTGAGAGAAATGTCTTCTTCATTCAGCACAAAACATTTGATATCATTCGTCAGTGCAGCAGATACGATCTTAAAATGAGTAAAATTGGGAATATCTATGACAAAACTCTTAGGTCTTTGCAAGCGGTGATCCTGGCCCTGGGGAAATAATTCCAGGTTGTGTTCTCTCCTGTCATTGATATCCAACGTGATACTGTAAAAATTCATAATATATAATTATTTCTTCAAACAAGTTACCACAAACTTATAAGAATAAAGAAAAAGAAAAGTTTAAATTTTTGGATTTGGTCCGGGTGATACAAGTGAGCGCTCCTATTTATGAGGCAAAAACCCCGGGCTACAAACCCTAATCCTATATCTTTGTCACAAGAAGGAAATAAAATCACCCAATGAACGGTCTGAAATGCTCTCCTATAGAGAAGGTTACCTATCCTATGCAGGAATTCATCCAGAATGAAAAAGCCGTGGGTGTCGTATTAGGTATCAGCGCGCTGATCGCGCTGATCGCATTGATCCTGGCCGATGCAGACGTTTCCCTGCTGGATATGGAATGGGAGATGCTGTTCAGCACTCAGGTAAAACCAATCGCTGTAGTAGGCTATACCAGGCTTTGTGTGCAATTAAAAATCGCATCGTTCCCTCTTGGAATGAACTTAAAGAACCTGTTGGGGCTTGGCTTCCTGGCATCCATCGGGTCCGCAATGTCTTTGTTCATTACCCAACTGGCTTCTGCACAGGAAGTGCACCAGGCCCGGGCCAGAACTGGTATATTTATAGCTTCCATAACCGGTGGCATAACGGGCTATATCGTTCTGGGCAGAAAAAAACAAATCAATAGCTTAGCATTTTCCAATAAAAACAATTTCTCAGAAATGTGTAGGAAAGAAACCCTTAAAGACAGATTAGACCTGTTCAGGCAGAAAGTCTATCTCACCATTTATGGTGTCAATACTCCGGCAGGAAAAGCATTTGATGTAGGTCTGCTGGTACTGATACTGCTCAGCGTATTCACTATTACACTGGAAACAGTAGAAGGTGTAGACCAGATATACCACCGGGAACTTTACGTGCTGGAATGGATATTCACCATCCTTTTTACCCTGGAGTATATATTGAGGATCTTTGTCAGTAACAAGCCTTTGAAGTATATTTTCAGCTTCTATGGCATTATTGATTTCCTGTCTATTCTTCCTATGTTCACTTCCATATTCTTAAGTGGAAGTCATGTGCTCAGCAGCCTGAGGATACTCAGGCTATTGAGATTGTTCCGGATATTCAGGTTGATGGAATTCATGCAAGAATCCTCTAAACTGAAGCTGGCCTTATTAGCAAGCAGAGCTAAAATTATGGTTTTCCTGTACACTGTATTGATCATTTCGATATTGATCGGTACCCTTATGTATTATATTGAAGGACCTGAACATGGATTTACCAGCATACCCAAAAGTATATTTTATACTATTGTGACGCTTACCACAGTAGGCTATGGAGATATGGTCCCTGTCACTCCATTGGGCCAGTTCTTATCCATGGTATTGATGGTGACAGGTTATGGCATTATAGCCGTACCTACCGGGATTGTAGGCGTAGAGATTGCCAAGCATGTGAGCATCGGTCAAAAAGATAAGCAGCCAGATCCTGCCGTGCCTGTACATCCTATTCTGAACGGCATCGTTTGTGCACACTGCAATGCCGAAGAGCACCGGGATGATGCGGAATATTGCTATAATTGCGGGCATTACCTGAATGCCTGAGCAGCACAGACCTACTTAATCCCCGGAACTCCTTTACCTCGAATATAAACGGCCTGCTGGCTAACATCTGCTGTCCGCCAACGCTTAAATGAGAATGTTGAAAGAAAAAATATTGAAGAGCAATTAAAAAAATCAGGCTCTGGCCTGCAGGATACCGGACAGGAAATATTTTTTTGGAAAATACAATGGGAAGTTTTTACCTTTGCTCCAGTTCTTTACAATTTCTTATCAAGAAAGGCAGAGGGAAATGGCCCTGTGAAGCCTTAGCAACCACTACATACGCTCGACGTTTGCAGAAAGGTGCTACATCCATCCCCGTAGGGGAAAGATAAGCAGTAATCAGTTTGATTATTTTTTGTTCCGGCAAACATATAAAAATATACAAACTCTTCTGTTTATCGGAAGGGTTTTTGTTTTTGTATCATAAAACATTTCAAACACTTCCGGTAATTTCTTGGTAAGACGATTGGACAGGATCCATTTTCTAATCTAAAAAATCAAGAAGAAATGAGTACAGAACAAAACATTATCCCCCCTGGAATCAACACTGCGCTAATCCATTCCATCCCGGTCGATCCGCTCACCGGCTCTATTTCCGTTCCTATTTACCAAACTTCCACATTTGTACAGGAAGCGCCGGGAGTAAACAAAGGATATGATTATGCACGGTCAAACAATCCCACAAGGCAGGCCCTCGAACATATTTTGGCAAAGCTGGAAAATGGAAGAGTTGCAGCCGCATTTGCAAGCGGATTAGCTGCAATCGATGCCGTAATCAAGCTATTGCGAACCGGAGATGAAATTCTTGCCGTGGACGATATCTATGGTGGTGCATTCAGGCTGTTCACACAGGTATATCAGAGATTCGGTATCCAGGTCAACTATGCGGATACTACAGATGTTCGCAATGTCCTGAACAGCATCACGCCTGGCACAAAGCTCATCTGGATAGAAACACCTACCAATCCCACCTTAAAGATCAGCGATATCCAATCGATATGCGAAATCGCGAAAGCCCATCACCCTGAAATACTGGTATGTGTGGACAACACTTTTGCATCCCCTTCATTACAACAACCCTTAAACCTGGGCGCAGACCTGGTGTTGCATAGCGGTACGAAATACCTGGGAGGACACAGTGACCTGATAGCGGGAGCAGTGATTGCAAAAGACGATGCTTGGGGAGAACAAATAAAATTTATCCAAAATGCAAGTGGTGCTATCCTGTCTCCACATGACAGCTGGCTTTTGATCAGGGGGATCGAAACCCTGCACCTGAGGATGGCCCGGCATTCAGAGCAGGCTTTAAAAGTGGCACAATTTCTGGCAATGCATCCCGATGTAGACCGGGTTTACTATCCAGGACTGCCTCATCACTCGAATCATGATATAGCGGTGAGGCAACAGTCCGGCTTTGGCGGTGTCGTTTCCTTTACTTTAAAAAACGATACAGAAGAAGCTGCTACAAGAGTAATCTGCAATACACATTATTTCAAGCTGGCAGAAAGCCTTGGCGGGGTCAAAAGCTTGCTATGCCATCCTGCAACCATGACACACAAAACTATTCCTTCAGAAAAAAGAAAGCAGGCCGGTGTGGCAGACAGCCTGATCCGGTTGAGTGTCGGGCTGGAAGATGCCACGGATTTAATAGCTGACCTGGAAACAGCATTGGAAAAGGCAAACAGCCTTAAAAATAATTTGCACATCATCTAACGAAACCGAAAATTTTTTTTGTCCATCAATTTTATTGGCAATACATTTGTTTTGAATTTGAAACCTTCGCACTTAAAAAATATGCTACCTACCGTTACATCAATCTATATAAAGCATCGTCAGGAGATGCGCTGTTACCGGAAGGTTACAGCTTATGGATTGCGTATCGGTTAGTTTTCAGGTCTTTTATAAATTACTTTATATAAAAATCCGCCGATATCCATCAGCGGATTTTTTTTTACTCTCAACATATCAAGATTCAGAATTTTATACCCCATCCTTAAACAATGAAACATCTCATAATAATCCTTAATAAAAGCAATGCATCCCCGAAGATGCGTTGTTATCGGGATCATTCCCGATGTCGCCGAAAGTAATTTCTATATCAACCTGCAATCATATAGAGGCTTTACGGCAACACGTAAAGCTTCTTCTTTTTTATATACACAAACGATCATAACCATGAATAAAAATAAATGGACTTCCATCACAGCATTTACCAATATTTACATTATCTGGGGCCTGACCTTTATAGCCATCTCTTTCGGGCTTGAAGGCTTCCCGCCCTTTATCCTCTCGGGATTCCGGTTTTTCGCCGCAGGTGTGCTGATCATCAGCTACCTCTTTGTCAAAGGGGAAAAAGCGACCTCTCTCACACATTGGAAAAGGAATGCCGTCACCGGTATCTTAGTTCTTGCAGGAGGAACCGGACTTGTCGGCTGGGGAGAACAATATGTCAGTGCCCCAGAGGCTGCCATCGCTATTGCCACAGGTCCCTTCTGGTTTATCGCTATTGATAAGAAAAACTGGAAAATATATTTTTCCGATAAATGGATCCTCACAGGTCTTATCATAGGCTTTTCCGGGCTGATCCTTTTCCTTGGAGGGAGTATTTCAGTTGTTCATGGGGGTCAGGAAAAATCTCATGCTACAAGGGTTACAGCATTCATTGTACTGGCGTTAAGCTCTATCAGCTGGGTATTGGGGTCTTTGTATTCAAAAAAGAACCCGGCAGGCCACTCTACTTTTATGAACATCGCCCAACAACTGATCATAGGTGGCATCGCATCATTTATTATTGCTTCATGCAAGGGGGAATGGAATGAATTCCCTGCTTCCCCGATTCCTTTTTCAGCCTGGTCCGGGTTGATCTTTCTTATAGTATTTGGATCCATCATCGCCTACCTATCGTATATATGGTTGTTATCTGTCAAACCTGCGCCCCTGGTCAGCACACATACTTATATCAATCCTGTTGTAACGGTACTCGCGGGATGGATCATCAGCAAGGAGATCGTCAACACCAGGCAAATTACCGGTCTTTTCATCATACTAGCCGGGGTATTGCTTACTAATGTCAGTAAGTATTTCAGGTTAACCAAACGTTCAAAAGTAAAGATCAGGCATGCGGTAAGATTGGTCACCAACATAAGACAGGCTCATAAACATACTACTCTTGAATAAAAATTACAATGCCAAGCTCATCATAGAGCCGGTATCACATTCTTAACAAATTATACATACAAAAAGCATGAACATCCCACAGGATATCCGGGCTGATGTAAGCAGTGAATATGGGAAAGGGCCATATCCATTGATAGAAATTCAGCTGAACGGAAAATTTGAATTCGAAAAACTCCTCACTACAATTACTGATCGCTTTAAAGTGCCGTATAAAATTTTAAAAGCGGATATAGAGTATGTGGGCAAATCCAATTACGGAAAATTAATATTGAAATTACAGGGTAGCCCTGAACTCAATGAAAGTCTGATCCGGTTTTTCAAACGCAAAAAGATCAAAAACAGGATTAAAAACTATGTTTAGCTGTACTTAATGGTTTTATGATTGATCCATTAAGCGGGTGAGCTATCCCTGTAAGTACGTATGCTGAACAGGTAATCTTTCCCTGCAGGTGCACTTAAGGGCTGTATACTTAAGGAGGTGAATTAGGCACATCAGATATCTACCATATTTGGAGAACAACTTTTGTACCTATATTCTCTCCTCCATGAATATCAAATCTACCACCAAGCGCCTGTAAACGCTGTCTTATACTGTATAAACCCTGACCTTCGGATTCCTGCAAATAACCAATTCCATTATCTACAACCGTTATTGTAAAATGATCGTTGGTATTCGCGAAGGTTATTTGAACATTTGTTGCCTGCGCATGCTTCAGGATATTATTGATCAATTCCTGGATAATCCGGTACAGCATCAGGTCGGTCCGTTTCGGTAAACGGAAATCTGCCTGCAAATGAGTCTCGATGATGATTTGAATCATACCCATCTGGTTCAGCGCTGCAGCAAAGTGATGCAATGCTGCTACCAAGCCTTCTTTTTCGAGCACAACAGGCAGTAAATCATGGGCTATTCTTCTCACCTCGTGATGTGTATTGCCTAAAAGGGCAGACAACTTATCCAACTGCTGATTTTTCTTTTCTTCATCCTCCAAATGCGGAATGGATTGCAGGCTCATCTTGGCCGCTGCGATCATAGCCGCCACACCATCGTGCAAGTCCTTTGCTGATTCGGTTTCGCTCGCGTTCTTCTCCGTTCATCATTGCTTTGAGTACGGCATTTTCATTTTCCTGAGTGATGAGTTTCAGTTTGCGGCTTTGATTATACCGGTATTGGATACCAAAGATGATGATACCCAGTATCAGTGCACTTCCTGTTATTAACCAATTACGGATAGCTATATTTTTTCTCTGAATAACCAATTGCTGCTCTGCAAGCTGACGTTCTTTTTTTTCGGTTTCGTATTTAGTGGTAAGCGCTCCTAAAGTTTCGTAACGTTCTTTTGACCGGAGACTGTCTCCTATGGCAATATACTCCTGAAAGTACAAGCGGATTTTTCGTAAAGGCGATTCTTCAAACTTATATTAGCGGCTTCCAGCAAAGCATCAGACAGACCTAGCTGATAATTGGTGACACGAAATACTTCAATGGCCGATTCAATTGTCTTTTGTGCATCTTGATAACGGCCCATATTTTTCTGAAGACGGGCTTTAAAGCCAATGCTCTTTGCAGGTTAAATCTTTCTTTTGCTTTGCTCAGCAAGATTTATAGCTTTGTCGATATAATAAATGGCACTATCTGTGTTTACATACGTAAAAGACCTTCCCAGGGTTGTATAGCCCAGAATTTTTCCTTCAGTGGGATTATACGCATTGGGCAGGTCTATTGCTTTGTACGCCCACAATCGAGCCAATGAATCTTTATCGAGTGATAAATAGCTGTCTGCAATATTTTCCTGCAACAGTACCGATGAGTACGGTATCTTTTTCCTTTTCTAAAAGGTCGAAACTCCTATGAAGATATAACCAGACTGTTGGTATAAATCTTTTTGGGGAGAATATAAGTTGCCTATATTGCCGTAAGTAAATGCCAGCTTATCTGTTTTTTCCTGCTTTTCAAGCCGCTTTGCCAATTCGATATAGGCCTTCACCGCTCATCAAATGACCTTCAGTAAATAAGATATTTGCTTTCAGATTTAGGGCAGATTCAATATTGTCAGGGTTTTCGGATTGTGATATACTTAAGTCTGTATATCTTCTGGCAGAGTCTGTCTGGTTTTTTATTGAAATAGTAGTAGCCTAATTTATTATAGATAGCTGAGGGCTTGTCTTTCTGCGTATTTGTAATCAGGCTTAAAGCCCTCTTATAAATGATATCGCAGTCATTACCTCCCTGATTGTAGCAAGAGTCGGCCTCCTCTACCAGGGTCCTGATTTCCGAGGTAATGATATCTTTATCCTGAGCAAAAAGATATGCACGCCCTAGAATCCCTAATGCAAGAAGTATTATTTTTACCATTGAAGTCCTTTCTGCTTGTGTAATTGAAAAACATAACGATATTGTACCCATACCTAAACGTAACCAGGGTTATCGCTTTCTTCACCAATCCCGCCATATTTTTTACAATCTAATTTCAACATCAGGTTAGCCTGTGATTTCTACCGTTTTTTTCGAGATGAATAAGTGTTCTCCTATTTCCTTGTCGTTTTTTCGTCCACAATCAATTGTAAAAATTTCTATTTCTCTTTTGGTCAGTGCCGGTTTTTGTATAGCTACACCTTGCTGAAAAAAACTTCCTTCACCTGCGACTAAAAAACACTGCTCGCCTTCATAAACCAGTTGCAATGCCTGCTTTACTGTCTCCCTGTCTTCTGACTTCAACAGATAACCATCAAATCCTGCCTGAATAGAAGACTTTACTGTTGCCATATCGTCGTAAACTGGTCAATGCCAATTGCTTTACCTGGGGGGTTTCCCTTTTTATTTTCCTGGCATAACTCCCTGCCATCTGCTTTTCCGAAAGCAATATCTAAAAGCACGATATCACACTGCTGTTCTGCAAGTAAGTCCATCAGGTTTTTCTGCATTTGGAGCAGTATGAATTTTATTTACAAAATCGAAAGTTTGACAACAACAGCTCCAATCCATCCAATACAATAGTATGATCGTCGGCTATAATGATATTCATATAGGTTCAGCAATTTATACTGCAAAATAAAAGCAATATATGTTGCAATCCCGATTAATGCAATATCCTCCTTATTAATTTTATTACTCTGTAAAGTTATTCATATCCACATAGTACTCCGTTTGCGATATATATTTGAGCAGACATTGAACAGAACCTTTGGCAGATGTCGAATGCTCACTTAGTACCACATAATTGCCCGGAATATCTTTGGGGAAACAGACCGGTAGTTTGGCATCTATATTCAAATCATTGAAAAGGGATAGCATAGCGCAATCTGCCTTTGTGGTCGCTAAATAGAACGTGGATTTTTCATCTGTTTTTTCATAACTGATTTTATACTCCATTCCTTTCATTTTAGGGAAACCGGAAAAAGTATCTCCAAAATATTTGCTGTTACCTGTGGCTTTCCAGTAATCAGGTAATTTGGTTTTCTCAATGGGATGTAATTGATGTTTTATCAACTTTCCGTTATTCTTTTTCTCCGTCCTGATAAGCCTGTATGACTTCTCCGCCGGGTTTCAATATAAACCATAAGGTCATTTCGTCCCTTTCACGGAAACCGGCATCATCAGGAGTAAGCAACCAATAATTTAATTCCGGGTCACGGTAAATGCCCATTTTTTCCTTCTTACCGTTCGCATCCGTGTATTCCCAAATCCACATTTCGGAAAAGTTGTATTGCGTAGTACTCTTTACCGTTTTCCTTTGCTGCGCCGCAACAAAGAGTGAAAACAGCAGAAAACCAGAAACCATTAATTCGATAAACCTTTTCATTTTCTTTAATAAGATTGGTAAACCCGCAGGGTTAAAGTTGTACGAACCGTCTGAAATACCTGTGAGCTTTATTTGGAAGCCTGCACCGGAAATTTCGGTAACCAAATACGTCATTCCATCTACCGAAATATATCCCAGATTATAAAACCCGTAAGCATCAAACTTTCCGGGCGGCAGGCATACGTCCGGAGATGGTACCATCCAAAAGCTGATGGTTCTGCTTTCATCGTCCTCCCCGGTGTATTCGGTTTCCGTGTTAACCGTATTAAGATGCTTGCGGGTCTTACCTGTTTTTTTGAAATCCTTTTTAAAGCGTTGCTCATTTATAGCATCATTTTGTACAACCGACACCGTAGTCCCCAAAGCCATCTTCGTACGATACTTTTGCCCTTCAGCAATTGTATAGATTTCCATCTCGTTATTACGGATAAACTGGTCAACAGTTACCGTATTGCTTCCTTCCTGTCCCGACATAAATTGTTGAAAAGCTGCATTGGGCATATAGGCTTCCCCGGCTTTGAGGTTCAGAAAGAAATAACCATTGCCGGACTGCCCGTCGCCACTTGCAGAAAATGATATTTTCTTTGTTTCATTGGGGCAGGCAAAACAACCTTTTTCTTTGAGGTATTTTTCTAAATCAATATTTTTCAGAGCAACGGCTTTTCCGGTTCCTCCATAACTGCCGTCTATTTCCTCCAAAGTCTGTTTTTCATCTTTTTTACTTTCGCACTTATCCAGTACTAATGTGGCATTGGCTGTGGCAGCAGTCCAGAAATTGCTTTTCCCTAAAAGTTTGTCTACTTCGACGGATGAAAGCGTTATTTCTGAAAATTCACAACCTTTTCCATCCGTGCAAATGGCAAGCGTTTGTTTTTCCTTTTTATCCTGCGCATTAGTGCAGGATGCAAACTGAATAAAAAGGAAAAAAAACAGAATATTTTTCATCATTGTTGATTCAAACATAAATTTTGCTTTTTGCAGGGTTAATAAACAAAGTCTTTTCTATCCTTTCCCAAGGCTTGAAAAACCGGGTAATTCAAGGTGAGCGTACCTTCAAATGCTTTCCATTTTTCGGGGTGTTGGACATCGGCCGTATATCCTATATTTCCTTTGAGCCTGATGACGGTTTTTTTCGGGTTTTAATGATATGATTTCTCCTTCTACATCAAAAGCCATCATCATATCGGCTTCATTATTTTTGTAGTTTGCCGTTGAAAAGCTCATCGAATTTTCTCCGTTGGTATTCATTCTGCCTTTTATCGGACGCATTTGCGTGAGGTCTGTACCTGTAAAGCCAATGAGGATATGATCCTGTCCGTTTTCTTCATTGGTAATCGTCAGGGATATGACTTCTTTGGCTGCAGTAATCGTCGCAAAGCCGTTTTTAAACCGTTCTTTCAGGTTCAATCCGTCATCAGCAATGTCAATTTCAGCTTTGTTCTTTTCGCTGTTATTGAGATTATTCAAATCGGTATCTATACCTGTTGTTTTTTTCAGTACGGTTTCCAATGCGGACGTTTTCTTTTCCTCATTACTATTGCATCCGGCAACACAAAAGACAATGACAAACAATATTACATTCCTCATACCGTTGCTATTTACATTTGTTCAATACGATTTCGGCTAATTTTACAGCTACCGATTTGTTCTTTTCCGTGTCGTTACTGATGTCGGTTCTGATTTCAAATTTTACACCGTTCTGCAAAACATGCAGTTCATGGGTAACTACATTCCAAACTGCGGCATCGCCAAGACCTTCCACCATCCTGTAACCTTTTGATACTTCTTTGAAAGCATCGGTCAATGCACCGCCTGTTTTCTTGATTTCGTCTTTGCTGATATTTTGCTCTTTCGCTTTTTTCATTGCTTCATCAGCATCCGCATCCCCGGAGTTGCCATCTGCAATATCATTCAGTGCATCGTTTGCTGCCTGCATTTGTGCATCAGTTGCGGCTTGGTAACTTTGGTTAAAAGTAGTGAGCGACATAGGCTTTATAGAGCGTATGGCTACCAAGTCAGGTACTGCCATTTCACTTTTAATACCGGGAATTTTCCCCATTCTTCCATTTTCGAATTTGTACACAAACTCGTGGTTTTCGGGGTTCTTCAGAACCTTATTGTACTTCGTTTCCATCACGTCTTTTGAAAATCCGGTTGTGAGTAAAATATCTTCTTCTGAAACTAAAGCATCGTATTTACTCTGATAATCCAAAAGACATTTGTTATCGCCTTTGGCATTAGGGTCTCTGGATGTGCTGTTGGTTACGGCATCTATGTTTATACCATTACCGTTTTGTTTCTTTTTATCATTGTGTCCGCAGGAACACAGGGTAAGACAAAGTACGGCTGTGGCGACTGCTATTTTTATGGTTTTCATCTTTTACTTTTTTAAATGTTTTGAAAATTATCGAATACCTGAAAACCATTTACCGTATAAATTACCTATTACCGGCACAGGCGTTTCTTTACCGTTAATAGCATTGAGCAACCCCATAATCCAAAGGACAAGGAGGACAAACATTCCAACGATACAGATGATCCAACCTAAGAGCGGAATGATGTTGATCAAGCTCAACGCTAACCCGGTACACATCAGCCCTAAGCTCTGGCGGATATGGAAATTGGCAAAGGGGTTTTTCTTTTCGGAGTTTTGCACAAAGGCAATGATTAATCCTATTAACGTGAGATATGAAATGATGGCGGTGGTTTTACCGTCAAGAATACTGTTATGCGATATATTTGGTTCCATATTTATATAAGTTTAGTCGTTTAATCGGGGGACTTTGGGTTTAGGCTTATCTTCCAATCTTGGAACATTCGGCTTGGGATTGTCCTCTATCCTCGGCACATTCGGTTTAGGATTATCTTCCAATCTCGGAACATCAGGTTTTGGATTGTTGCCGGGTTGTACAGGCAGCAGGTCATCATTGGGATTTACGGGAAGCAAATCACCTTCACTGCCTGTCGGGTTTACTGGCAATAAATCTTCATCGGCAGGTTCGTCATTTCCAAAAGGGTCTTCTGATTGTTTCGCTTTAACGAGGGTAAATGTTACGGGAACTTTTCCTACACAAAGTTCTTTTGCAGGCACTTTTATTTCGATGGTATAAAAGGTTTCTATTTTTTTCCGGCTCACAATGGTAACATTGTAATACATCTTCATTCCGGCTGATTTACTGTTATTAAAATCTAGCAAGCCTTTGTAGGTATTATATCCTGTCTTTACCCATCGCATTTCGTTTGACGGAAAAAGCTGTGCCGGATTAAAAGGAGATTGAAAGGTGATAGTTCCGTTTCCGGCTGTTCCCGGTACAATTTTGCTTCGGATGAATGAACCGATATTACCGATACCATAGCAGTCGCCACCTGATGAAGCTCCGTATGAAGCTCTCCAAACGCCGTCTATGGGTTGCAAATACGGATTGAATAGACCAATTTGGGTATAACCGTCGCCCCCCCATTCTCTGTCAATATCTTCTCTGGATTTTTTGTCCAAATAGGTAATGGCTTCGCCGTTATTCTTTTTGCCCAGTACAATGATGTCATCGGATTGTATGTCCCTGCCGAAATCATTATCCAATAAACCGCTTTCAAAATCAGAAAGCTCAAATGTACAGCCACCGCCCTCGGAGCAATTGGCAATAATAACTTTTTCGGCAAATGCAGCTGCGGAAATCAGCATCGCAATCATTAAAAAATATATTCTCATCTGTTTGCTTTTTATTGTTATGATAAGGCCAGGTGGAATTCCGCATAAAAAATCTCATCGCTTTTTGAATGAATTTGTTCGAAAATTTTTATGCTCCATTTCATACGGATAGATTTTAGTTGTTCAAAATAGCGTTTACCAATTCGACTGATTTCTTCTTTGCTAATGTTTCATCATTGCCAAAATTAGCAGTAACGGTAAAGGCAGCATCTTTTGCCAGTACGTGGAGTGCATTCATCGGGGTTTCCCAAAAAGCCATTGTAGCCACGTTTTCGAACTTTTGCGTTTTGCGCCTGCCTGCATAGTCCGCAATGTATTTAGCTTCTACTGTTCCTGTTTCTTTGTTGAAATGCTCCTGCTTTGTCATATCATCTACCTGCATTTGCAATCCGTCATTCGTACCGTAATATTTCTCAAATTCCGCAACGTTCATATTCTTTATAAAACCGATGCTGAAGCTGTTATAATCATCAATCTCATATTTGCCACCGCCTACCTTTTTCTTCTTTCCGGTAGCCCAGCTATACAGTATCGTGTATTGCCCTCGCTGATTAATTTTACTTTCAACGTGTGTTTTAATCTTATCCGCTGGTACTTTTGCTACTTCGGCAACCATTTCTTTGGTAAGGATTTTTTGCAGGCTGTTTTGATTGGAAATAATTACTTCCGGATTAAAGTCTTCGGAAACACGCACACTTTCTGTATTGCCACCGCAGGATGCAAACAGAAAGGCTGCAATGACAACTTTAAATACCTTATTCATTATCACAATTTTTATTGTTTGATAAATTAGCTTCGCTGATTTGTGCTTCGTTCGGCATAACTCAAATTTCACTTCGGCTATGCGCTCACTGCCGCACAAATTCGACACGGCGGTTCTGTGCTTTGCCCGAAGCAGTATTATTTGAGGTTATTGGCTGCGTTTCTCCTTTACCATCTGTAACCAACCTTGAAGCATCTATTCCGAACTCTTTTACCAAAGCATTTTTTACCGAAGCGGCACGGCTTTGGGATAGTTTGAGGTTGGCATCATCAGCACCATCGCTGTCTGTATGTCCTACAATCAAAATGTTGCCTGATGTGGCTTTAATCGCTTGTGCGGTATTGTTAAGCGTTGCCCAGCTTTCGGGCTTGATGCGGGAAGAATTGACATCAAAGTAAATGGAATTAGTGACGAATTTGCCTGCCGATTTCATTTCATTCGTGGCGTTAGGCACGTTTCCGGCAATGCGGACATTACTCAAATACATTCCATCGCCCCACATATTGGTAGAAAAGATAAGATTGTACTGTGCTTTTTTGGAAAGTCCATTCGGAAGATTGAACATTTCTTTTCCGTTAAGATAAAGGGCAACCTGATTGCCGTTGCGGTATATAGACACACGGTTTACTGCTCCGGGATTCCAATCAGATTTAAACGTATTCTCAAACAGTAATTTTTTGCCGGGCAGGTTAGAATTATATTCGGACTGCGCTGATATATGTACAAATTTTGTGCTTCCGTGCGGATGTACGTCCAGCTCTATTGATGGCTCTGAAGCCCAATACATACTGTATTCCTTACGGTCGTCCAACGCTACAAAGTTGGTGCGGAAACCGCCTTCCATTTCAGACATCTTCTGCGGGTCGGCATAAAGGTCAAACTCAAGCGTAAACTGCTCGGGAAGATTTTCAAAGCTGTTCGGGAATACAAATCCTTTGCGTGGCATTTTGAGCCATTTGCCATTTCCAACCGGTATGGATTGAATACCCGGTCTTTCGATATCATCTGCCGGATC